>CAYHFE010000956.1:0-1509 GCA_964355375.1 uncultured Verrucomicrobiota bacterium | reverse complement strand
TGGAAAGCTGGGCACGGGATTGGACGTTCGAGCTGATGGCGGATACGTGCTACTGCCGCCGAGCAAAACGGACCGTGGCGCTTACCAATACCTCGACCGCTCACCGATTGCACCCCTGCCCGAATGGTTGCGGGAATTGATGGTGAACGGCGCGGCGGGCTCGTCGGCACCCGACCGGACCCCGGCGACAGGTAAAGTGCCCACCAACAGACCTGCGGCACCGGGCGTGCCGCCAACCGTGGCGCAATTGATCCTGGCTGGCGCCGGCGAGGGCACCCGCAACGAGCGTGGCTTTTGGATTGCGACACAATTGCGGGATGAGGGACGCGACCGGGCTGCCGTCGAAACCTACGTCCTGCAATTCGCTGGTCGATGCCAACCGCCTTTGCCACCCGGCGAGGCGCTGAAAGCCGTGGCATCCGCTTTCAACGGAGCGTCACGGAACCGGCGCGGAATCCGAACAAGCCACGCAAGTCTGGGACCGAGGCGAGCGAATGTTTTGGGAGCAATGGGGAAGGCTCGCCCGAGGCGCAAAACGAGGACTGGCCGGAACCGCATCCGCTGCCGGTGGCGCTGCCTGACGTGCAACCATTCAACTTTGCATGTCTGCCTGATACGCTCCGACCGTGGCTAGCGGACATTGCCGACAGGATGCAATGTCCGCCCGATTATCCTGCGGTGGGCGCTGTCGTGGCTCTCGGTTCGCTCATCGGGCGCAAGGTTGGAATACGACCGAAACGACACGACGATTGGATTGTGGTCTCCAACCTTTGGGGAATGGTTGTGGGCCGTCCCGGTTTGCTGAAGACACCCGCCGTGGAGCAGGGAACGGCACCGCTCAACCGCCTTGTGGCGCAAGCAAACGCGAGGCACCAAAGCGAAATCAACCCTGACAAAAACCAGCTCGGATACCTTGGCTTTTCCGGGGCACGCTCATAATTTCGCGCGATCCCTTGTCGTCACCGCGGTCAAGCGCGCATCCCGGCCGCGCCAGCCCCCACCGGCGCGGCCCAGTCGGAAAACGTCCGGATCTGTCGCAATTAAACTATGAAATCGATGTTCAACATCCTCGCCATTGGCGTCTTGTTTCTGTTTGCTAACTCTGCCTTCGCGGCGGACAGAGTAAGCGTCAAAGGATACACGCGGAAGGACAGGACTTATGTGGCGCCATACACCAGGTCGGCGCCAGGATCCGGCCCGATCAACCAACCGAAATCGCCTGTAACAGCCAGCGGGTTGACTTCTCGGCTGAATCCGGCGCGGGGGTCTGGAGGTATTCCGACTCAGGCGCCATCAGGTCAGGCGAAGGCCCAGGCCCAACCAGCTCCCAGACCGACCCAGGCCCCGGATGAGACGGCCAGAAAGTTACTGGAGTTCCAGGAACGAAGGGCGGAGGAAGGATCGGCAGCGGCTCAGTATGATCTAGGGATGCGGTATTTGAAAGGCGAAGGTGTTAACCTAAGTTCCTGGAGAAATGAGGCAAAACATCAACTTTGCTGGGCTTTTGCG
>CAYHFE010000955.1:0-1512 GCA_964355375.1 uncultured Verrucomicrobiota bacterium | reverse complement strand
GGACGCGCACCGCGCTGGTTCCGGTCGGCGAGACGCCGACCGGTGCAGCCGGGACCGCCGCGCTCTCCATTCAAGCAACCACGGTTCATGGGAAGCCTCCAAGCCCTTCCGCCGTGCATTGAGACCACGACCTGGTTCCCACGGTGGGGCGAGACTCCGTCGAGCCCTGGAATCTTGGTTGAGAAAAAAGTTAGGGTTCGACAGAGTCTCACCCCACCGCAGGTTCAGGGAGGAGTCCCCTTTCGCTTGGCGCAGGCATTGAGACCATGAACCAGGTTGCGCATCTTGTTTTTGCCTCGGCGGCCGCATGCGCTATGCTGGCGTCGGATGAACGACAACAACTGGCAGACTCAATTCCGTGAGATTTACGATCGCGGCGCGCTGGCGTGGAAGACGGGACGCCGTTCCGCCCGAACGATGTTCGACGATCCAGACGCCGCATTCCTCGAATCCATCGGATGCACCCGGCAGGAGCTTTTTGATTTCATCGATGATGCCCAGGCTTGGGGCGAGCCCGAATTCGAGATCGTGCTCGCCGTTCAGTCCATCCGACGCGATTACTTCCACCGCGTCCAGGCCGGACGCGGGTCAGGCCACGTCGCGTCGATGCACGACCTGCCCCCCAAAACGGCGGAAGCGGACGGCATAGCCTGGCTCCCGCGAATCATGGTCAAAGCCCGTCTGAAACTGCGCGGCGAAATGCCACCGGACCTTATGTACGGTTGCGGCGGCGACCGCCCCTTCCTCCGCCGGGTGAACATGACCTTGCCGGAATTCCTCGAGTTGGTCTGGGATTCCGGGGATAACGACCGACGAATCATCGATGCCGTCAAAGCCCGGTCATGATTCCCGAATTTGAACCGCTCCCTCACCCCGACTGGCATCACCTGACGGCCGCTGAAGGCTGGCTGGAACTGGGAGATCACCGGGCGGCCAATGAAGAACTCGACAAGATCGCGCCGGAACTCCGGGGCCATCTCTCCGTCATGCAGTTGCGGTGGCACATTTGCGCCCGCGACAAGTGCTGGGATGCGTGTCTGGGGATCGGGCGAGCGATGACCGAGATTCGTCCTGACGTTGTCCATGGATGGATCAATTACGCCAACGCCTTGTTCTACCTAAAACGGTATCCGGAAGCCATCGACCTGACCCTTCCACTACTGGACCGTTTTCCCCGGAACCCCTATCTCCGGCACAATCTGGCCTGTTATGAGTGTCAGAACGGAAATCATCCGGCGGCCCTGGCGTGGCTGAAGCAGGCGTTCGAGATGGGAAATCCGCACGAGATGAAGCAGTTGGCCTTGAAGGATCTTGACCTGGAACCGCTCTGGCCGAGGATTCGCGAGCTCCGATTCGAAGGCGCCGAGTGATGCTGACGCTCGAGCGCTCGTGCGCTTCGTCAATTCCTCGTCTGGCCAGACCAGCAGTTCTCATTTTACAGGTATGGAGTCCCGGCTTCAGAGCCTGTTTTAAAATTGAAAAGGGTCCTGCGGCGAGGGATTTTGGCTGCGG
>CAYHFE010000954.1:0-1518 GCA_964355375.1 uncultured Verrucomicrobiota bacterium | reverse complement strand
GTCGCCACGTGAAAACCGGCTGAAGCCGGGACTACCTGCGTGGAACGGACAGAGTTCTGAGTCAAAATGAGAACTGCTGGGAAAGTTCTGCTTGAGCGGCGGCGTGAACCGAATACCGTCAGGCAGAGATCTATGAATATCACGACCCTTGGAGAAGCCCGCCACCCCTCGTCGATTCAATATTCTGTCAACGACGCCGCGCGGCTGCCCGCGAGCATCGTGCGCATTCCCGGCGCGCCTCCGCAGGAGGAATTGCTCTTCGAACTAGCCGGGCCGCGGGCCAAACTCTTTTTTGATCCTAAGAAAACCCGGGCCGGGATTGTGACCTGCGGAGGCCTTTGTCCAGGTCTCAACAATGTCATCCGCTCCATCTTCATGGAGCTTTACTACATTTACGGGGTCAAGGATGTGCTCGGGTTCCGCGGCGGTTACGTCGGGCTCGACCCGGCGCGAGGCATGGAGCCGGTCGCCCTGACCTGTGAGTTCGTTGATAACATTCACAAAGAGGGCGGGACCGTGCTGGACACGTCGCGCGGCCCCGTGGATACAGCCATCGCCGTGGATAATCTCATCCGGCGTGGGGTGGATATCTTGTTCACGATCGGTGGAGATGGCACTCAACGGGGCGGCAATGACCTTTTTCAGGAAGCCCGACGACGCGGCCATGCCCTTTCCGTGATCGGCATTCCGAAGACGATCGACAACGACGTGGCCTTCGTTTCCCGCACCTTCGGTTACCTCAGCGCCGTGGAAGAGGCCAAGAAAGTCATCGAGCGAGCCCACACCGAAGCGCATAGCGTTCATAATGGAATCGCCCTGGTCAAGCTGATGGGCCGGCACGCCGGGTTCATCGCGGCGGGGGCTACCCTGGCCGCCCAGGACGTCAATTTCACTCTCATTCCGGAAGTCGCGTTCCGGCTCGAGGGCGAAGGCGGACTCCTCGTGGCCCTGAAGAAGCGCATCCAGAAACGCGCCCATGCCGTCGTGGTTGCGGCGGAAGGCGCCGGACAGGATTTGCTCGAGGCCAGCGGCCGGGAGCGCGACGCTTCCGGCAACGTCAGGCTCAAGGACATTGGACCGTTCCTGCGCGATCGCATCGAAGTCTATTTCGCGGACGAGAAGATCCCGGCGGTGATGCGCTATTTCGATCCCAGTTACCTGATTCGGAGCCGGGCGGTGAACGCCGAGGATGCGATTCTCTGCGATTTGTTTGCCCGCAACGCCGTGCATGCCGCAATGGCCGGCAAGACGGGCTTGGTGATCGGTTTGCTGCACGACAAATTCATTCATGTGCCGATTGAGATGCTGGCCCAGCAGAAGAAACGCCTGGATCCCGAAAGTGACGAGTGGCGGGCCGTTCTCGCCACCACTGGACAGCCGGCTCAATTCGTCTAAGCCATATCCATTCAATTCGTCGTGACCTTTCCCCTTTCCATGCACTTTGTTGATTGAGTGGGGAGCGCGGCCGTCCCGGCTGCACCGGTCGGCGTCTCGCCGACCGGAAACAACCCGGGACAC
>CAYHFE010000953.1:0-1560 GCA_964355375.1 uncultured Verrucomicrobiota bacterium | reverse complement strand
CAAGCCAGCGAACCGGGCTGGGAATCAAGCCAGTTTCCAGGGCTCACGATACGACCGGCTCAACAGTTTGCTGGCTTCCGCGTCACCAACAATGACCTCTTTCTCGGCGTCCCATTTGATCTTCCGTTTGACCATCATGGAGATCAGTCCGAGGTGGCCGGGAATGGCGGAATGATGCGCCGTTTCGACGGGCGCGATCGTCGGTTTTCGCGACTTCACACAATCGAGGAAATTGCGCCAATGGTTGCTGGACTGATAGAGCTTGACCTTGAGCTGATCCTCCGGAAGGCGCGCTATTTTTTTCCACTCCGGATTGGAAGCATCGAATCCGCCGCGATCCACCCAGACCCAGCCATCCGTGCCGATCCACTTCGTGCCGCTCCGAATGTCGGCGTGTCCGCCGGCGATGATCATGGTCACGTCTTGGGGATACTTCAAGGTGACGCGATACTTCGTGCAGGTATTCCAGACCGCATCTTCCGCCGGGAAATCGCCCTCTCCCTCGATTTCCGACGGCCCGGCATTGTCGAAGTCGAGACCCCAATGCGCGATATCGCCGTGATGACCGATCCAATCGAGTAATTGTCCGGCGCCGTAGTTGTAATTCCAGCGCCAGTTCATGTGCAGCCGCCCTTCGATGTAGGGCAGCATCTTGGACGGGCCGGTCCAAAATTCGTAGTCGAGTTCCGGCGGAGGTTCGGTCGGCTTCATCTTGTCCGCCGTCTTCTTGAAATCGACGTGGCCTCCCGGGAGTCCGACTTCGACTCGCGTGACCTTTCCGATCAGGCCGTTGCGGACGATTTCCGCCGCCTTGGGGAAACTGGCGGTGGATCGTTGCCACGAACCGGTCTGCCAAATGCGTTGGTTCTTTTGCACCGCCCGGACAATCGCTTGTTGCTCGGCAATCGTCCGAGCCAAGGGTTTTTCACCGAAAATGTCTTTCTTGCGATTCGCCGCCTCGACCGAAGCCAGGGCATGCCAGTGATCCGGAATGGCCAGCATGACGGCGTCGATGTCGCCCCGCGCCATCATCTCCCGGTAATCGTGGTAGGCCTTGCAGTCCTTGTTCTCATATTTCTTGTTGACCGCGTCCACGGCCTGCTGCAGCGGGCGTTTGTCGAGATCGCACGCGGCCACGACCTGGCAATCGCTGTTCGACATGAAGGAACGCGTGTTCGTGGGGCCCTGCATGCCCCATCCCACGATCCCCATGGTGATGCGGTTGGAGGGAGCCGGGCGATTTCCCTGGCCGAGAGCCGTGGCCGGAATAATGGTCGGCGCGACGATGGCGGCGCCAGCCGCCGCGAGAAATCGACGTCGAGTGATTGGTGAATTGAGCAAAGAGGTGTTCATAGGCCCGCCAGACTGCACAAGGACTCCATCCCTTTCGAGAAAAAAATGGCACTCTGAGGAGGCCATCGCACCGCTGAACGCGGCGCGAACGAGCCCGCCGCGCGCCGTTACCTCGTGCATGGTCCCAAGGCGCGGCAACATCCTTCGGAGGGCTCTCCCTGAACCGTGGTTGTTTGAGTGGGGAGCGCGGCCGTCCCGGCTGCACCG
>CAYHFE010000952.1:0-1582 GCA_964355375.1 uncultured Verrucomicrobiota bacterium | reverse complement strand
CATTTACGAACGCCACTGCTTGCAGATTCGGTCTGACGGATGAAATCACGGTGCAATCCTTCGCCACGCGCCGCCGCGCCCGTGAGGGGGCATCTTCGTAGCGCAATCGCTCAATGGCCTCCGGGTCAACGATTCCGTGGTAATCCACGTTGGAAATCTCAAGGTAGTCGAACTCGTAATCCGGATCGGTGTCGGCTGGCAGCGAAGCCGCGTTGATTGCCGACACGTCTTTGAGGCGGTCACATCTCCAATCTGGCGACAAGCGGCTCATGACGGGGCATTCCTTTCGGGAAGAACTGAGCGCACGACGTCGGCAAGCTGTTTGGCCGTCGGCAGTTTCCCTTTCATCGCCGCCGGCAATTTCGACTGGAGTTGATACACAGCCACGCCGATGGGATTGCGCTTGGCGCGCAGGGCGTATTCGACTTCCACGTCGTCCTTTTCCGCGCAGAGGATGATGCCGATGGACGGGCGATCCTCCGGCGCGCGTTCCTTGTCATTCAAAAGATTGAGGTAAAAATCCATCTTGCCCGCGAATTCCGGCTCGAACGGGCCGACCTTGAGATCGAACGCGACCAGCGCACGGAGGAAACGGTGATAGAACAGCAGATCAATGAAATACTCCTTCTTCCCGAGCGTGAGCCGGTGCTGCCGGCCCACAAAGCAAAAGCCGTAGCCGAGTTCGAGCAGGAACGCTTGCAGGCGGGAGATGAGGCGGTCTTCGAGTTCGCGTTCCTTCACGGCCCGGCGGAGGCCAAGGAACTCAAGGTTGTAGGAGCTCTTGAGCATCTCGTCCGCCTGCTCGGCCAGATGCTCCGGCAGGGCGAGCGGGAAGTTGTGGGATTTCTTTTCCGTCACCGCCCGCTCATACGCGCCTGCCTTGATCTGGTTGAGCAGGACGTTACGCGTCCAGCCAAAGCGGGCAGTGGCGCGGAGGTAGTAAAGCAACGCTGGCGGGGATTTAACCCTGCCGAGAAGAAGGACGTGATGCCCCCAAGGGACAGCCGCCGCCAATTCTCGCACAGCTTGTGCGAGAATTGGACTCCCCTCGGATGCCGCCTGCACGGCCTTACTTTCTGGGACAGCTTGTCCCAGAAATGATGGCAACGCTTGCCGAGGGGTGCGGTCTTCAAATTCTCGCGCAACCTGTGCGAGAAATGCCTCACTGGAATAAACCATGTGGAGTTGGCGCATCCGCCAGACGTTTGCCGGGGAGAATCCACGCATTCCCGGGAACGCCCGCCGCAAATCCACCGCCACCATGTCCACCACAAATTCTCCCCAGCCGAGCACCCGCTGTTTCTCCACGATCCCGCGTCCGATGTCCCAGTAAAGCAAGATGCCATCACGATTGACGGATCGCGCCGCCGAGATGCGGGCGGAGATCACCCGCGCCTTCAAGTCCTCGATGAACCGCCGGTATTCCGGCGTTGCCAGCACGGACATGTCGTTTTCGTTTTTCATTGGGCCAGTCCTTTGAGCATTTCCTCCGCCTCCTTCTCCAGCTTCCAAAACTCGGCGAGCAGTTCTTTCGCGGGCGTGGGCGGCTGGTAGCGGTAGAAGTATTTGTTCGGCAGGATTT
>CAYHFE010000951.1:0-1595 GCA_964355375.1 uncultured Verrucomicrobiota bacterium | reverse complement strand
GATGGTGGGACGAGGCCGCTGCGGACGTTCCTCATCGCGACGGCGGGGTAAGGGGGCGAAACCTTCGGATTTGAGGACTTCTCCAACCGCCGTGGGGCTCACCAGCCTGCCACCGCCGGTGCATATCGGCTTCCTGCCGCCCGAAAACGGCACCGGTCGCGGCATGGGCCACGTCTCCTACACCGTCCAGGCCAAGCCCGGCCTGCCGACCGGCGCGCAGATCCGCAACATTGCGCTGATCTCGTTCGACAACCTGCCCTCCATCGCCACGAACCAGCGCGATCCGCATGACGCCTCGAAGGGCACTGACCCGGCGAAAGAATGCCTGAACACCATCGATGCCGTCGCCCCCACGAGCCTTGTCCAGGTTTTGCCGAGTCAAAGTCCCCAAGCGCGGTTCCAGGTGACCTGGTCGGGGCAGGACGATGCCGGCGGGTCTGGCGTGGCGAGCTTTGACATTTACGTGTCGGACAATGGCGGTGTTTGGACAGCGTGGCTGAGCGGCGCCACCGGCACGACGAACCTGTTCAGCGGACAGCCCGGCCACACCTACGCCTTCTTCAGCCAGGCGCGCGACCACGCGGGCAACCTGGAGCCAATTCATGCTCTGCCCGACGCCGTCACGACGGCGCCGGCTGAGGCCCTCGGTCTGGACATCGCCCTCTCGACGGCGAACCTCAGCGTGGGGGACAAGTTTACCTACACGCTGACGCTGACGAACCGCACCGCGCAAGACATGACCGGATTGGTGGTCAACAACCAGGTTCCGGTTCGGCTGGCCGTTCAGTCGATTGCCGTGGCTCTAGGTTCCTACACGATTGACAATGGAGTCATCGTCTGGACCGTCGGCAACCTGCCGGGCAACGCCGGTGTCTTGATGACCGTGACGGCCACCGCGATGTCCAGCGGCCGCATGACGAACAGCGTGACGGTGAAAGACGGCGCAGGGACGCTGACCTCCTCGAGTCAAGTGAGCTTTCGCGTCAGGGAGACGGCTCCCGCGCTGACCGTAGCTCTGACCAACCAGCAAGTGGTGCTCTCATGGCCGGAAGCAGCGGATGGATTCGAGCTGGAAATGGCGACGAGTATTCTCGGGCCGGCAAACTGGGTCGCCGTCACCAACGCCCCGGCGATCCAAGGCGATCAGAAAACGGTCACGGTGCAACTGCTTGGCACGAGCCGCTTTTATCGCCTCAAGAAACCGTAGGAGGCAAGGCAGGCGGCGTCAGAAGGCGGTATCAATGTCAGCGGCTTTGACATCGCAGGAGTTTATCTTGCTCCAATCGGACTCTGGAGGCCGGGTTGATGTGGCAGCTCATCCCAGGGGTGTGAAGGCCAAAATGAGAACGTGATCGCACACGAAACCGGCCACAATGATGGTCTGGAACACGCTAATTTCTGGCAAATCTGGCGGAGTTCTTCTGCCCCTCTCTCGAATATCGGCCCACCCGGTTGACGAAGGGTTCGCGAAAAGGTCGCCGAACCCAGCGCGAGGTCGAGCGGTGCCTGCAAGTTCGGTGATGGGTCGCGTCACCGGCTAGCGCGCTTGATTAAAGTCATTTCCAAATATGAAAAACCGCTCTAGCTTGGGCTCA
>CAYHFE010000950.1:0-1611 GCA_964355375.1 uncultured Verrucomicrobiota bacterium | reverse complement strand
GCTCTCCTCCTTACCGTCTAGTCCCACGCTCCCCCTTCTATTCACAGCGCTACAATAATTCCAAGATTGATGTTTATCTTGTTTCGCTAAGAATCGGCGACAAACCGACTGAATATGAGGCCGTCTTCTATGAAGGCGGAACCAAGGTTGTAGATCGCCCCGAAATCAGGATGTCCTTTAGTCAAAATAAGGCGAACAATTGAATCCAGCGGACGGCTAATCGCCGCCGCTGATTCATAGCGTTCGGCGAGATGTCGCCCCGCGCGGAATTGAAGAACCGTCTAAGAAATTGCTCTCACCCGTGTCGTATAAAGTACATGAAAACGATACTCAATATTTCAGTCCTGGCTTGTCTCCTCGTTGCTGCACCCAGCCCGTGCTTAGCCTTGGGTGCAGATCATCCGAAGGGTACGCTGCCCAAGGCATCCCACTGGCCGGAGGGCCTCGCGGAGCTGGTGAATGTGCCTGACCGCATCCACGGGTATTTTGTCAATGCTACGGATGTTTTCTTCTTTAGGGGCAACCAGGAAAGCTTCGCTCGTTTTCTGCGGGAGTACGCGAGAATGGAGGGTCTGACGAGTCGAAAGATTGTCATCCATCCCGGCCTCGGGCGCGCCAAGAGTCCCTGGCAAAAAGATGAAGGATCGAAATGTGATTGGAAAATTCAGGGGATTCCGGCCGCCGAGAAGTTGGGAGATGGAAACGCCAAAGGATATATCCTGGAAATTCACGTCTGGGAGGCTGGAGGGATTAAAGTTGACAAGGATAAGCTTCCCGCGGGAATGACGATCGAGAGGCCCAAGGGATGACCACAGAGCGACCCCGGTTGCCGAACAAAATCACTGGAGCGAACAGCCGCCCCGCTTCGCAGTTCGAGAGTCGCGGGCTTCAGCAACGCGCTCTGGCGGTCAAGAGCCCCAGCCGTCATCACGGCGGGGCGGCTGTCGCTCAGTTCTGGCGTTCGGTGAACTTGCAGATCTGCAGGTTTCTGTCACCATGTCCGCAATGAAGAAGTCCACCAAGCGCGAGTTCACAGTTATCGTCGAGCGGGATGAGGATGGTTATTATGTGGCCAGTGTTCCTGAACTTCGAGGCTGCCACACACAGGCTCGATCTCTCGACAAGCTGATCACGCGAGTTCGAGAGGCCATTGCACTTTGCCTGGAGGTTGAGGACGTGTCACGGCGGGCCAACGAATTCGTCGGCGTTCAGCGCATCGCACTCTGAGTATGAGCCGGTTGAGGCGACTCCGTGGGCGTGAGATTATCGCCGCGCTCAAGCGTGCCGGATTCCTGGTTTTGCGAGTCCGAGGCAGTCATCATTTCCTTCGGCATGGAGATGGTCGGGCGACCGTAGTGGCCTGTCATTCTGGAGAGACGATTGGCCCCGGACTCATGAGCAAGATTTTGCGGGACGTCGAGATGGAGCCAGAGCAGTTCGAGGCGTGGTTGTGAAAGGATCACCGAACAAAACGCTGCACACGAACCGCCGCCCCGCTCCCGGCTTCGGCCAGACCTGCGGGTTGATCGAGGCTGGTGGGCCTCATAATATCATCCTCCGGGCGGCGGTCGGTGAGCTTGATCGTTAGTTGCGACATGAAGTCACATGAAC
>CAYHFE010000949.1:0-1618 GCA_964355375.1 uncultured Verrucomicrobiota bacterium | reverse complement strand
TTTTGCGGGTAAGGATGAGGGAGGGCCGGCGCACTCCAAGACGCTGGCGCGACGCAACCCACTCCCTTTGGTTCATGGTCCCATAGCGTGCGCGAAGCGAACGGAGGGTCTCCACGAACCCGTTCTCCGTGGGGCGAGACTCCGTCAAGCTCTGGAATGTGACCGGCATGAAAGTCGGGATTCAACAGAGCCTCACGTCACCGCAGGTTCATGAGGAGATGAAAGACAGAACCGGACTGACCGAAACGGCTCATTGCCTCCCGAAGAACCCCCTCGATTTGAACCCGACATGAGAACACGCCTCGCCTTCATTCCCTGGTTGATGGTGCTGCTGATCTCGAGCGCTAGACCAGTGCTTCCGGCCTCGAACGAACAGGCCACCCTTTTCGATCCGACCAAGCTTGCCCAAATGGAAACCGCGATTGAACGGGCCATCGCCGAACATCAACTCCCGGGCGGCGTGCTCTGGCTGGAACATAAATCCAACCAGTTCCATCAAGCCTTCGGCCTTCGCGCCGTCGTTCCCACCAAGGAACCGATGACCGAAGACACACTCTTTGATCTCGCTTCGATGACCAAAGTGCTGGCCACGGTCCCGGCGCTCATGGTCCTGCACGAGCGTGGCCAGCTCCATTTGGATGACCCGGTCGTCCGGTATCTTCCGGACTTTCAGGGAGCCGGCAAAGAGGCCATCACCCTGCGCCACTTGCTGACCCATACTTCCGGCTTCAGCCGCACGCTGAGCCGGACGCCCGACTGGTCGAATTTCCCGCGAGCTCTGCAATTGATTTACGCGGAACGCCCCGCCCATCCCCCCGGCACCGACTTCTTCTACAGCGACATCAACTTCATCATCCTGGGTGAAATCGTCCAACGGATCGCCGGCATGAAGCTCGAGGATTTTGTGGCGGCCGAGATTTTCCGTCCGTTGAAAATGAGGGATGCCATTTACCATCCCTCGGCGGCCCAACGGCCGCGCATCGCGCCCACCGAGGGATCCGGCCGCATCGCAACACGCGGCCAAGTCCACGACCCCAAAGCTCTGGCCATGGGCGGCGTGGCCGGACACGCGGGCGTCTTCGCCACAGCCGCCGACGTCGCCCGCTTTGCCCGCATGCTGCTCGGCGGGGGTGAGCTCGATGGTGTGCGCCTCTTCAAGCCGGAGACGGTGAGGCTGATGACCTCCGTCCAATCGCCCCCCACGGTCAAGGCCCGGCGCGGATTGGGCTGGGATATTGACTCGGAATTCAGCCGGCCGCGCGGCCAACTTTTCCCGATTGGCTCTTACGGCCACACCGGGTTTACGGGCGTTTGTCTTTGGATCGATCCGTATTCGGAGACGTTTTGGATGTTTCTCTCCAACCGGGTTCATCCGAATGCCTCGGGCAACATCTACCCCCTACAGCGAACGCTCGCGACTCTGGCCGCCGAAGCGGTGCCCGACTTTGACTTCCGAAACGTGCCGGGTGCGCTGCCCCCTCGCAAACCGTGAGCGCTGGGTCGCCCTGCCCCTCATGATGAGCCACTCCATCTGGCGGTTCACGGGTGGGGACAACCTCCAAAGATTGGACGTGAATCGGGGCCATGAACCAAACGGTGCCCGATGCGTCGCGCCAGC
>CAYHFE010000948.1:0-1622 GCA_964355375.1 uncultured Verrucomicrobiota bacterium | reverse complement strand
CGAAGCCCCGACACGTTGGGGGGACTGGTTTTAGATGAGGCGCTATCGCACCCACGACCACTTCGCTACCGCGACCGTTCGCGTTGAAACGCGGAGGGACGACGGGCTTCACGACCGGCGACGACTTTGCCTCCGGCCGCAGCACGGCTTCGGAAAAAGCGCCGCCGCGACAGCGGCTCGCCCACTACCCGCGCCGTCAGGCGCGTCCGATTTTTCGTGTCGCGTGGTATGATATACGTCGTTCCCGCGCATTCGGGTTTCAGAGCCAGTCGCTATTACCTCACCGGCTCGTTCCAAATCACGTTTGCCGGCGCTGGCGCGCGGATTTCTCCGCTCGCCTACCACGATGACGGTCTCAATCGACACGGGGACTCTCTCTCAGTGGCAGGAGTGGCGGCTGGTTTTGGAACCATGAACGACGAATCCCAAATCCTTATCGGCGAACGTCATGACTGGGGCAATTCCGCTGCCTTCGGCATTTCTGCTGCCGACCGCCGCCAACACGTCTATTTGATCGGCAAGACCGGGTCAGGGAAAACAACGCTCTTGCGCAATCTGATCGTGCAGCACGTCGCCGCCGGGCATGGCGTCGGGCTCATTGACCCGCATGGTGACCTCGCCGAAGAACTGCTCGACCACATCCCCCCGGCTCGCGCCGATCACCTGGTCTATTTCCATCCCGGCGACCTCGACTTCCCCATCGGCTTGAATTTGCTCGCCAACGTCGCGCCCGATGACCGCCACCTGATGGCATCCGGCATCGTCGGCGCATTCAAAAGCATCTGGCGCGAGTCCTGGGGACCGCGCCTCGAATACATCCTCTACAATGCCATAGCCGCATTGTTGGAATGCGAGAACACGACCTTGCTTGGCGTGAACCGTTTGCTCACCGACCCCATCTTTCGTGATCGAATTGTCCGCCAGATCCGCGACCCGTTCATCCGCGATTTCTGGGCGAATGAGTTTGCCAGTTACGACCCGCGTTTCCAACGCGAGGCCATCGCCCCCATCCAGAACAAGCTCGGTCAGTTCCTGCTCAACCCGGTTGTCCGAAACATTCTCGGCCAAGTCAAAAGCCGAGTCAGCATCCCGTTCGTCATGGACAATGACCGGCTTTTCATTGCGAATTTATCCAAAGGACGGCTCGGCCACGACAAGGCCAACTTGCTTGGCTCGCTGCTCACGACCCAATTTCAACTCGCCGCGATGGCCCGGACAAATCAACCGGAGCACGCGCGCCGGGATTTCTACCTGTTCATCGACGAGTTTCAGAATTTCAGCACGGACGCTTTCACGGCGATTCTCGCCGAGGCTCGCAAATATCGTCTCTGTCTCACCCTGTCGCATCAATACGTTGACCAACTTCCGCTGCCCATCCGCCAAGCCGTCTTCGGCAACGTCGGCACGCTGATTTCCTTTCGAATTGGCAATACCGATGCCGAGGTGTTGCAGGCCGAATTCGGAAACGAGTTCGTGGCGCAGCAGCTTGTGGATCTTGACCGTTACGAGGTTATCATCAAACTCTTGGAGGACGGAACGAATAAGCAGCCCTTCCGGGCGAAGACTCTGCCGCCGCTTGAGAACCGGGTTGGCCGACGCGAAAATCTCATTGCTCGGTCGCG
>CAYHFE010000947.1:0-1639 GCA_964355375.1 uncultured Verrucomicrobiota bacterium | reverse complement strand
CTGGCTAATATCCATGAACCCTCCGGGGCTCAAGGGGCTTTCCATGAACCGTGGTTGTCTGAATGGGGAGCGCGGCCGCCTCGGCTGCACCGGTCGGCGTCTCGCCGACCGGAACCAGCGCGGTGCGCGTCCACGAGGGTTCGGCGGGACGCCGAACCCGGCAGGCGAGACGCCCGCGCTCCCCATCGCTCCTTCAGGTTCATGGTCCCAAAACGTTTCAAAAAGAAATGGAAAATTGCCCCGCCCCGGTTCACGAGCTCCACCCCCGACGCATCGTTTCGGCGACGTCGTCCCGGAGAAAGGCCGTCAGCTCAGGCGGATTTCTTTTCCGCTGGCGGCCGAAGCGTAGATGGCGTCCAAGATCTTCTGCACTTTCAACGATTCCTCCGGCGCGACGAGCGGTTTCTTCCCATGCAGGGCGCAAGTGACGAAGTGATGAACGCGGTCTTCGGGGTAGGCCAGCCGGGGCGAGGCGAGCTCGATATCTTCGTAGCCGTTCGGGCCATCGCGAAAGAGCCGCGCCGGAAAGAGCGAGAGCCCTCCGGAAGTCCCGAGCAACTCGAGGCCAAACTCCCGAGGGGAAGGCGCATGATATCCCGCCCAACTGATTTCGAGGGAAATGGTCTTCTCGCCCCGCAATCTCAAAAAAGCGGCACTGTAATCTTCGACGTCGAACGGCTTGCCCGGATCAATTTCACTCTTGCCCCAGTTGAAGTCCCCCAACCCGCGAGGACCGAATTTCGCATAGGCGGAAGCCGAAACCGACAGGCCGTCGAAGTTTCCGAGCAAGTGCAGGCAAGCGTCGAGCAGATGCACCCCGAGATCGATCGTGCAGCCGCCTCCGGATAACCGTTTCTGGGTAAACCAGGACCCCGTGCGCGGAATTCCGGACCGCCGGAACCAGAATCCCCGCGTGTGATAAACGTCCCCGATCAGGCCGCGTTGGATCGCGTCCTTGGCCATCTGAGTATGACGGTTAAACCGGAGATTCTGCGCCACCATGAGCAGGCGTTTCATCCGCTTGGCGGTCTCGATCATCTTGGCCGCCTCTTTGGCATTCATCGCCATCGGCTTCTCGACCAGGACATGTTTGCGGGCTTGAAGCGCTTCCAGAGTCACTGGACTGTGCAGATAATTGGGCACGGCCACGACCACCGCTTCAATGTCCGGTTGGTCCAGCAACTCACGGTAATCCAAGTAGCTGCGCGAGATCCGATGCAGGTCTTGCGCTTCCTTGCATCGTTTCGGGTCTGGATCGGCGATGGCCACCAACGTGGCGTTCGGGCAGGACAGAATGCTCTTCAGGTGTTCCAGGCCAATCCCGCCTGTTCCAATGACGGCGCAACGGAGTTTCTCAGGCATATAAGGTGTGGGTTGCTTGAATGGTCTGTGGTCATTCCAGGGCCTTCGGGTTCTTGGGGGTGATCTTCTAGGAAGTTTGCCGGAGCGGGTCAATCTCAATCTCCGATAAACCGGAATTCCGGGTGTGATTAAAGGTGGACGGGTCGCGCATGCATCTTGCGCGCTGGTTTTGGCGGCATCCTGCCGCCACGCGCAGGATGCTCGCAGATGGGGCTCATCGATTCATTCGAATTTGCGATCAAGATGAGACTAACTGCTCCCTCACCCCGTCCCTCTC
>CAYHFE010000946.1:0-1648 GCA_964355375.1 uncultured Verrucomicrobiota bacterium | reverse complement strand
GTGTCGCCGTTGGCGCTCACCAGGCCGACCTGGGTGAAGGCCGTGCTCGCGAACGTCTTGACCGTCCCGTAGGTCTTGCTGTCGTTGTTGGCCGTGATCGTCAGCGTGGCCTGGTTCACCGTCAGCGTGCCGTCCACCAGAACAATGTTGTAATTCCCCAGCCCCGTGCCCTCCGCGCTGCCCGCCGTGATCACGATGGGATAGGTGCTGGCCGCAGCGCCTGCCGCCCCGCCCGCGCTCGTCTCTGCCACGCCCGTCAGCGTGTCGCCGTTGGCGCTCACCAGGCCGACCTGGGTGAAGGCCGTGCTCGCGAACGGATGGTCAGAATCCCAAACGCCACCGCGTCCGTGCCGTCATAAGCCCGCGTGCCGGACAACACCACCGGGCGCTGCGTGATGTTGAAGGAGCTGCTCGCGGCGGAAGGATCTATGCCGGGAGTCGTAGTCGAAGCGGTGAGGGTATAGCCAATCCCGACGGGCGAAACGGTCAGCGTGCTGAATGTTGCGCTGCCGTTATCATCGGTATTTACAGACATTGTCCCACTCAGTGTCCCGCTCCCGCCGGCTAGTGTCAGTGTAATCGGAACATTTGGGGTCAAAACATTCTGGTGCCCTGAATTTTGTATTTGGACCACAATGCTGGCCATGGTGTCCCCGTACACTGTGCTCGACGGCGGTGTCGTGAAGACTAAGTGATCGTTGACTGCAAATGCTTGGTTGACGAACGCGCCGAAGAACAGACAAATCGCCGCGGCGCGGACAGCCCGCGCGAAGTTGAAAACGCGCGGAATGCTTCGGGACGCTCCTCCGGCGTGGCCATCCGGATTCGCAATCCCACGAACTGAGCGTGGCATGAAGGCGTGAACAAACCTCGACAACACAGAGTTGGCGAAGCTCGATTGTTCAGTCTGACGAATTGACGCCGCAGGTTGTTGGACTGATGAGTTCATTGGATGGTTTAAGAACGCATTCATGGTGTCTGGTTCGATGGGAAATTCTCCAAGTGGTTTCGAGCTTGAGGCCTTTGAACCCGAAGACGGCAATTGAACAGCACAGTCGCGAAGACCTGAAGTCGTCGCCAAGGGATGTGCGGAAAAAGCTGAGGATCGTCCCGTCTCGCTGGAGAGACGAGAATCCCCAAGGCCGTTGCCGATGCTTCCTCCCGCTTTTGTGCCGTCGTTATTCAATTTAACCGCCGGATCTAAGTGAACGTTTCACTTCGGGTTCCAGGAGTATCGGTCCGAACGAATCGCACCAAAGACCGGCGGGCACTCTCTGAAGCAGCGTCCGCATTGAAAAATGCCGACGACACCTCACACGACCCACGAAAAGCCAAGTCCATCTCACGCTCGTTCCACTCCTGCAAAACAACTTCTGTGCTGGGCAAATTGCAGAGTGGAAAGGCCACACAGCCTGTCCATCTCCGCAACTTGCTGTGTGCCCTCAAAAGAGTTGACCTCAACCGAGAGTTGAGCGAAATACTAGCGAGCACGAGAAACTCGCCAACCCCTAGAACTAGGGGTAGGATTACTAACCGCAGCTTGTCACACACATAGCACGTTTGGTTTAGTTGGTGACTTAGAGTCGAGATGGCGAGCGCACGCGCCCTCGCGTGCAGTGGTCGGCGCCCTCGCCGACCACACTGGAGC
>CAYHFE010000945.1:0-1649 GCA_964355375.1 uncultured Verrucomicrobiota bacterium | reverse complement strand
GGGTCTTGAAGTCGGGCAGCGTCTCGGTCCACCAGGTGGCGATGACGCCCGCGAGTTTGAACCGATCCAACGGCGGTGAGCCACCGCTGGCCTTCATCTGAAGCAGAGCGGCGACGAAGGTTTCGAGGAACTCGGCGCGGACGCGATTGAGCGCGCGGCTCTTGGGCAAGTCGGCCAGGCGGGGCGAGTGTTCCGTCCACCATGCGGCGAGGTCCTTGCGGACGGCCACCAGACACGCCTGAACGCCGGGGTCGTTCTCGACGAGCGGGCGGATGGCGGAGCGGTCGGGGAGCGCGGGGGCGAAGTCGAGGTATTGGGGAGCGCACGCGTCTCGCGTGTTGTTCGCGGCGTCCCGCCGCGAATCCCGCCGCGAATTCTTCAGTTCATGCACTGATCCATCCGGCGAGACGCCGGCTGGCGCAGGCGGGACGCCCGCGCTCCCCGTTCGAGGGAGAAACGCGTGGGCCGGATTGAAACCGAGCGCGTCGAAGAGCGGGCGTTTGGCCATGCCCGCCGTGGGCTTGAGGATCCGCACCATGAGGCGGATGACATCGCGCGGGGTGTAGAAGTCGCCGCCTTTCTTGCCCGCCGATTCGGCGAACATGTTGATGAGAAATTCGTAGGCTGCACCGAGCAGGTCGGAAAACTGGAAATCTTCGTTGCGCAAGCGGTAGCGGCTAAAATGAGTGCGCACCAGGTCTTTGCAGCAGTCGTCGGAGATGAGACGTTTTGTTCCCTGCGTTTTCAAGAAGCTGATGTGGTCGAGGACGTGTTCGAGTGATTCGTTGGCCTCGCTCAACGCGCTGAGAGCAATGTCGAGGACGCTGCCATAAACGGCGGTGGCGTCGTTGAGTTTGTCTTGCAGATATTTCCAGCGGGCGCGCTCCGGGACGAAGAAGCCGTCGTAGTAATCGGGGTTTTCGCCGTAGTTCGTCTCGGCGTCATTCAAGGCCATGCCTTGTTCGACCTTGCGTCCAACGATCTTCTCGCGCTCGGCGTCGTAAACATCGGAGCAACGTTTCAGGAAAAGCATCCCGAAGATGTAATCCTTGTAGGTGGCCGCATCGAGGCCCTCCTGACGCAACCGGTCGGCAGCCGAGTAAAGATGGCGTTCGAGTTTGGCGAGGGAAAGGCAAGGCATGACACAGTTTCCTTCTCTCTATGCAGCCCTGTCCATCGGTTCGCGCGCGATTCGCTGGCTTGCGTCGCCGCGCAGTCTCCGGCTCAATACCGGCCATGAGCCCGCCGTCTTCACCCGAACACTCTGCCCGGAAGCCCTGGTACGGGCATCTCTATGTTCAGGTGCTGCTCGCGGTGGCCATCGGGGTGGCGGTCGGCCGAATCTTTCCTGAGTTCGGCAAATCGCTCAAGCCGCTCGGAGATGGGTTTATCAAGCTGGTGAAAATGATGATCACGCCGCTCATTTTCTGCACGGTCGTGCATGGCATCGCGTCCATGGGTGATATGAAAAAGCTCGGGCGGGTCGGGCTCAAAGCGCTCCTTTATTTCGAAGTCGTGTCCACCCTGGCGCTGCTCATCGGGCTGATCGTCGTCAACCTGCTTCAACCGGGCGCGGGATTCAACATCGACCCGCAGACCCTCGATCCGCAGGTCGGGCAATCGTTTGCCCAGAAGGCCCACGCAACGGG
>CAYHFE010000944.1:0-1662 GCA_964355375.1 uncultured Verrucomicrobiota bacterium | reverse complement strand
ACAAGCTCCTGGCTGTGAAAGCGTATCTGGGACTGGTTACGGGATTGCTGACAGGCTCGATTCTGCTGGGGCTGAAACTCAAGCAGGCTTGGATCACGCCTGTCGAGCGGCTGCCACAGCTCGACACGGCAGGCGCACCTACGCGGCCACAAGAACCGCCAATATTTTCCTCGCGTTCGGCCAAGTTCAGTTTGGCCATCACGGTTCTTGGTGCGCTTTTGGTTCTCGGTGCCATCGCCAACTTCAATTTCGTGTTGGGGGTGGAAAAGACGGCGATGCTTATCTCTGGCGCGATTGTACTCGCTGCCGGCTGCGTTGGATTGGCGCTCACGATGCGTGGTGCTCAGCCGCGATTCAACGAGTTTCCCCCCAAAAAACAACATATGGAAACCATTGCCGCGACTCCGAGAGCAGGTAGCAGCGGACGTGAGTCCGCTCCAACACACTCCGCTGGCGATTTGGGAAGACAAGCCCTCGCCGGCGCCGTGCCGCCGAGCGTGAGCCCGAACCGCTTCTGGCGGCCCTTCGCGTTGGCCCTGGCGCTCGTGGTGCTAGCGCCGATCCTGATTCTGGTGGGCGTGGCGTTGCTGGGACTGATTGCAGGGTTGCTCAGCCGAGCCAGACTCCAACCCCAGCAGGTGGAATCGTCGGTGACCGCATCCACGAACGCTGCGCCAGCCGTCGCCCCGCAAACACTCACCTTTGGCCCGGGGATCGAGCGCGTGATCACAACGTTCGACTCCGATGACCAGGGTTTAGTGTTCTTCGACCTGGAAACGGGCAAATCCTTGAAACCACCTTTCCCGCTGACGTTTGATCGGAAACAGGGTCCCGCCTTTGTCGAACTGACGCCCGAGCTAAAGCAATGGATCGAGGCTCAGGACGTGGACTTCCTATTGCATCTTGGAGAGCGGAATTGGGATCGGATGACGCTGGGGATGCAGGAGAGCCTCAAAACTAAGCACTATGAGTGGGATGCGAGCTTGCCAGAAGAAGTCATGGGGGTTTTTGCGGAAAACGACCCTGATCATTTGGTCAGATATGAAGTGCCTGATGCTCGTTACGGATCCAGCTATCAAAATCTCTTCGGCCAACTGAAGGCTTTCCGGACACGCAGGAATACGATGGGCATTTACCAGTTCACGGGCTTGGACAACACCACGACGCGCGGCGTACGCCTTCGCTACAAGGTGGTGCAAAGCACGAACTCCAAAACTGGCGGCGCCCCACCACTTGCGTCCGCCGTTGTGCCATCGGGGATGAGCTTCGGCTCAACAATCCATCGGGTCATTCAGTCGGGCGAAACCGGAACGAACCTATTCCTCGATCTGGATACCGGCCGGCTGTTGACCCCGCCGGAGGACATTTGCGCGTTGTTCAAGGAGGAGTATGGCCAACGCGTGTCCTGGGAGAAAACATCCGATCCGCGAGCGGAAAGAATGGGTTCATCCGGTAAGTGTGTACCTAAATCATAGAAATTGGATTTGAGAGGTTATGAATATAGACTCCAGAAATGATTCAGACTTTGCTGTGGAACGCGTTTGGAGTTGGCGCTCACTATCGGTATGAGCGGACAGAATACCTTCGAGGCGCGGTCCAATTTCATCTAAGCCTCAAGGATGAGGCGTTGATTTGTCCACAGTGTGGCTGTGGGGATGAGGT
>CAYHFE010000943.1:0-1695 GCA_964355375.1 uncultured Verrucomicrobiota bacterium | reverse complement strand
CGGGCGGTTGGCACGAGATCGTCCTGATCTCCGGCTTCGCCCTGGGCGGCCGCTCCGCCTAGAATTTCAGCGTCATCTCCGTCGAGTTGAGCCCGAGCGTGACGCTGTTGCGCGAGATGTTGCGGACGCGCAGGAAAACCGACTCGCCCTTCACCTTGGTTTGGACGACCTCGCCGATCTTGTACGGCTTGGTGTTGATGACGAGGTGGGACCGGCCCGCGATTTCGAGGACCCCGCTGACTTTGAGCGTGGCGACGGCCTGCTGGAGGAGCTCGAGATCGGAGCTGAGCGGGGCGGGAATCGAGCCGCCGGCGAGCGGATCCGGTTTGCTGGCCGGAGCCGGCGCCGCGGCGGGGGCGGAGCCGGGGGGCCGAAAGGGATTCAACCGTGGATCCGGAGGGGGCGACATCCCGTTGCGATAGCGGAAGAGCGCGTCGACACGCTCCCTGACCTGCAAGAAGCGGGGCGAGAGCGCCGGGTTTATCGGGGCCTTGGCGGCGGCAGGCGGCGTGACCGGGGTGACCGCGGCATCCTTGGCGGCGGCGGGCGCGGGCTCCCTCCCGGTCTTGGGCGCGGGCTCGCTCACGGAGCTGGCCGCGGGGGTCCCGGCGCGTGCGGTCTCCGCCGCCTTTTCCGGCTCGGGTGCAGGAGCGCGGGGCGATCCGGGAGCCGTGGCGCCAGGCCCCGCTGCCGGGAGGGCCGCCATCGAAACCACGAGCGCAAACTGACGAAGGGTTTTCATTTCTTGCCGAGCACCTCAATGTTGAGATCCAACGCCATGCCGTTGGCCGCCCGAGAAAACGTGAAACTCGTGATGTTGACCAGCCGTTCCCCGGTTTCGAGGGCGAGGAGAAACGCGGCGGTTTGCTCGTAGGTCCCCGACACCCGGATCGTGTAGGGAATACGCTTGAAGAGCGACGATGCATCGGTCGTCGGTGCGCTAATCGGGTGCAACTCGGACAACCGGACCTTGGTCTGCTCTTCGATGCGGTAAAAGTACCACGCATTCTCCGCGAGGTCGGTTTCAATGACCAGGTTGTCCGCGATCCGGCGGGTGGCCTCGCGCACGGCGTCAAGTTCCTGGCGCTGGGTCGAACCGCCCACGCGCACCTGAAGCATGGCTTCGCCCTCTTTGGAGCGGTCCCGGTGCACGGTCTCCAGCTCCGCATCCTGCACCGATAAAAACCACGACGCACTGCCGAGAATCAGCGTGATCAGCGCGCAGATCGCGCTATGCGGATAGCGGCGCACCAGTACAATGAAGCTGGAAATGGCCGGGCTCATGCCTTGAAGGGTTTCAGCCGGAAAACGATTTTGAACTTGATCGTGTCACCGCTGGAGCCGCGATCCAGGTCGGTCAGGCTGATTTCGCGGAAGATCGGTTGCATGCTCTTGTCGCGCCGGAGCTCCTCCACGTAGAGGCCGAGGATCCGGGTGGCGCGTTCGGACCTTTCCCGGAGGCTGCCGCGCACCACGATGCCAGTATCGTTCCACTCGATGATATCGATCCCCACCTGCTCCGGGCGGGTGCGACCCAGGTTCATGATGAAACCGGAGACAAAGAGCTGCGGCCGGATGAGCGCGTAGGCCTGGTCGATCTTGGCGGCCTCGACGTTATATTCCCGACCCATCTGCTGGATCTCACCCACCACGGCCCGGTTGTCGTTGATGCGCCTTTCCCAATCGCGGATTTGG
>CAYHFE010000942.1:0-1698 GCA_964355375.1 uncultured Verrucomicrobiota bacterium | reverse complement strand
TGGCCTCGTGCCCAGTGGACTTCCTTTCCCAAACTTCCACCGCTCGGAAGTTGGAC
Organism: uncultured Verrucomicrobiota bacterium; assembly: GCA_964355375.1. Lineage (GTDB taxonomy): Bacteria > Verrucomicrobiota > Verrucomicrobiia > Limisphaerales > SIBE01 > CAYHFE01. Next base: position 1,642 of record CAYHFE010000942.1, on the reverse strand, counting down.
GGAGATCCGATGGGCGCCAAAAAACGCCCGAGTTGAGAACTCACCTTGCGCATTGGTGCGGCCTTCGATCTTCGTCCACCATTCGCCTTTGATGAGCGACATGAGGCGTTCGTAAACCGGTTTGGGCGACATGTCTCGCCGTAACCAACCCGCGGCCGCTCCCTGCCAGGCGCCGTCGTCGGAAAAATCCCACCAAGTCAGCGCCTGCGTGGCCGGATGAGCGAACAGGGTCGCGTAGAATTTCGGCACATACTCCGCCTGGGCGGCTTCCCCTTCCGCCGTGGTCGGACCCCAGGTTTTCGGGTCGGATCGCGGACCGCTGACAATCGTCGTCTCGGTGAAATGAACGGGCCGGCCGAGTTTCTGGTAGAGATCGCACACTTGCCAGACCCGGTTCAGCGGCCAACCTCCGCCGTGCATGTGGCTTTGAATGCCGACGGTGTCAAAGAGCAGTCGGCCGTCTTCACGCAAGCGATCGAGGATCTCGTAGAAGGGCGCGTCGGTCCGGTAATCATTGACCAACAGCGTGGCCTGCGGATGGGCGGACCGGGCAATCTTCAGGTGTTCGGTAACGTAGGGAACCGCCCCCATGGAAATGGCCCACTCGCCGGTGCGGGTTTTGAACCGGCCAAGGTGGGTCGGCTCATTGACCACGTCCCAGAGATCAATCCGCCCTTTGAATCGGGAGACAATGTCGCGGACCCGGGCGTGGGACAATCGGCGAATTTCCGCGAAGTCCTGCGGCAACCAGCGCGGATCGGCGTAATCCCAAACCAGGGGATGCCCTTTGCAGAGGATGTGCTGGTCCCGGCACCAATCGACCACGGTGTCGGTGTAGTCGTACTGGGGCCGGTCGCGCTGCGGTTCGTAGGCCGCCCAATAGAAGCCGAGTGTGGCGAAGTTGAGCAGGGCCGAAAAGCGCTGGCGGTACTCCGCTTCCCGTTCCGGATCCCGAATCCGGCCGAAACGAAACAAGTTGCATCCGAAGAGGAAGTCGTGACGCAACTGTTCGATCTTTACGGTAGCTCCGGCGAGCGCCCGGCCATCCGCGCCCCGCACGGCAATCACGCCCGGGCCTTGCCGATGCGCCGCGATGCGCGCCCGGGTCTGGGAGAGCAACTCCTCATTGGTCAGAGCGACAGCGGCCTTCGGTTGATCCTGGCTGTGAAGGGCCGGGCCAGCCGCGAGGGCCAGGCTCCCGCACGCGGTCCGCAGAAATGCGCGACGATTCATGGGCATCCTTTCATTGGCTCCGGTCCGGGCTTTGGGTGATCCTCGGGACGCGGGCTTTCTCGGGCCAAACTAGCGAAAGCACCCGGGGAGTGTTTTGATGTCAGTCAAGAAACCGCGCCAGGTCAGAGACCGGTGCTCCAAGACTCGGTTCATCAGGATAGGCCCGAGGTGAGAAACATCTCGTCGCAGCACTCAAGAGAAATAAATGCGGCGTCGGGCGAGGCATCATCTGCCAATTCCGTGATGTAGTAGAAGTAACCCGCCTGATCATTGCGTCCGATCTGGAGCACATCGACCAAACCCTCGTGGGAGGCGGCCAGGGACTCGCAGTTCTGGATTCCGGTGAATTCGCGCTCGAAGGGCCGGTCGTTGTCGTGGGACGAGCTTCGGCGAACCGCCTTCACGGCGC
>CAYHFE010000941.1:0-1699 GCA_964355375.1 uncultured Verrucomicrobiota bacterium | reverse complement strand
CCCACCGGATTGCCAAATCCGACGGATTAACCAACCCCAAATGTCCAAACTCCAGGGACGAGCCAGCGGCTCGTCTACCTGGGTTCATGGCCCCAATTCACGTCCAATCGTCGGAGATGTTCCCCACCCAAGAGCAGCCGCGAGTTTTCGAGCAAGTCAGAGCCTCGTTACCCCGGCGCCTGCGACCACGACGATCTTCAAAACGGGTTCTGGGTTCGGAGCCGGACCGTCCACTAGTTCCGCGGCCAAAAACGGACCCAGAATCGCTGAGGCGACTCGACCAACAAGTCCCGGAGCAATTCTTCCATCCCGGCGGCCTGTGGCTCCTCGAGTCGGCGACAGACCGCCAAAGCGACGAGAAAGGCGAGGATCACGAGGATGAAAAACAGGCTGAAACGATTCCACTCGAAATCGTGCCATCGAACCTGAATCGGCCGCACCAGATCCAAGATCAATCCCCAGAGAATCGGCGCCAAACCGAGCGACAGATTGGCGACGACGGAAAAGAGGGCAAAGAAATGGCTCCGGCCCATCGTCGGGATCGTCGCCATGGCCAGCTTGGTATTGGCCATGTTGACCAAAGCCGCGCCCAATCCCATGAAAAACTGCAGCGCTAAGACGATGCCCCACCCGGTCGAGACAACTTTGCCCGCCAGAAGGAGCCAGCCGGAGATGATGAACAGCCAGGTCATGAGGGAGAAGGTCATGATCGGTTTGCTCCCCAACCGATCGATGCGCGACCCGAGAAACCAGAGACTGCTCAGCCCGCCGAGGAACGAGACCGAGTTCAGCAAAAGAATCTGTCCCTCCGAAAGCCCGGCCTCGACCTTGAGAAACACGACCGTGAACGTGGTCAAACCGCCGTAAGCCGCGGACCAAGCCAGGTTCATTCTGAGCAGTTTTCGGAACGGTGGATGCCCGGCGATCGCCAGCCAGGGAACAGGCGTCGAGGAGACGCGGTTCTGTTCGAGCGTCTCTCCCTCGGGAATGCGCTTGAGGAAACTCAGGCTGATCAAGCCCATGACGGCGCTGAAGGCGAACAGAACAGCGAACTGCCACGTCTGAGGCTCGCCCCCCAAAAGCACGGCGGCCAAAACGAAGACGAGGAAACTGGCACAATTCACAGAGGCCGCCTCGCGCACCAAATATTGCCCCCCCGGATGGAAGCTGGGACCAGGGACGTGATCCAAGGCAGCCAGGCGCAACTCGAGATGCCTCGGGAAAGATTGAAACCGAAGAGCAGGAACAGGAGCAGGGCCAACCGGCTCGAAGAATTGAGCAACGGCCCGCTCAAGGGCACGAGCGCCATCGCAAAAATGAACAGGACGCGCACGCCCCAGCCGCCGTAAACGAATCGCTTGTAGCCGTATCGCGGAATGTGATGGGCCGCCGGAATCTGAAAGATCACCAACAACGGCATCATCCCACTGAGAATCCCGAGGACGGTGGCGCTCGCGTCCAGCGTCCGGGCAAAGAGAATCATCGGACTGCTCAAGACAATCTGAAAAGACAAGGCGTTGAATCCGCCAAACAGGAATGCGTTGTGCAACCCGGCCGGAAAAGAGTCGGTTTCGGTGGACGAAGTTTCGTGTGACATCGGACCTCGAGAAAATTCCCATTCGACTCCCAGACCGGCGGCCTCGCCTATCCCCTAGCTCAGAACGCCATTTCAAGCAAGCAATGCCGCGATCGTCTCCGG
>CAYHFE010000940.1:0-1699 GCA_964355375.1 uncultured Verrucomicrobiota bacterium | reverse complement strand
GCATGATGATTCACTTCCCAAAACTGGATGCGAAATCTTTCAAGGTCGCCCGTTACGACACCTTGGTAACATTCAACATGTTCACCGAGAGCTGTCCCACCGGATGCCATCTCACTTGTTGAAACCCGCGAATCAGGATTTGCCAATTGGCTTTTCTGGTTGAGGCTGGCAATGGACTGCACTCGAAGCGCAGAGTCTTTTTCCGCCGGAGTTCTTAACTCGCTGACATCAAAACCAGAAAAGGAGTGCGAAGCTGCCGACGCACGATTTGTTAATCCAATGAGCAAGACATTGAAATCATACATCGGCGTTTGAAAGCCTTTAGGCCCAAGCCGCGCAACGAAGTCCCATTCGCCATTTCTCAAAAGATTTTGCCGAAGCTCCTCGTATCCACCGAGTGAAAGCCAATTCTGCGGAGTCACAAGTGCGATTGAACCATTAGGCGCACAAAACGTAATGCTTCGTTCCAAGAAACACGTTGCGAGGTCCGTCTTGGAGTCGGGATAGACGCGCTCGCAGTAATCTTTCAGAACATCGTCGTGCTTTTTGCGTCCGAGGTAAGGCACGTTGGTGGCGACGAGCGTGAACTGGCCGGCGAGAATTTCCGCCGCCTTGGCCAGGCCGCGCGCGGTCACGGCCATTTCATGCATCGTGGCAGAGCCTTCCAGGCTCTTTCCCTTTTGATCTGAGGAGAGGCTGGAAGCCTCTTCTACTTCCAGCGCCTTTTCCAACAGCGGCTGGAGTTCATGGAACGCGGCCACCAGCAAATCGCCCTCGCCGGCGCGCGGGTTGATGAGGCTGCCCAGCACCGCCGCCTTTTGGAACAGCCGGTAAAGCCGCTCCATGCCGGCGCGCAGTCTCATAGTGGCAGCGGCTTCCAGCCGCTCCTCCTGGAGACTGCGGCTGGAAGCAGGCACAAGAGAAGAACTGCGGCTGGAAGCCGCAGCCACATTGGCAATGGCAGAGCCTTCCAGGCTCTGAACTTTGTGAGACAAAATATAATTCCGAAACTTCGCCAGTGACGCCGGACTGCGCACGATGTGGTCAAAACTTTCCTTCTGCCAAAACGCGCCTGACTTCTTTCGTGCCTCGTTGATTTTGTTGGCCGTGAAAGATTTCCAGGAATGTAAAATATCGGACAGGAGATTCTCGCCCAGCGGCGTCACGAGCGCGTGGACATGATTGGCGGCGACGACAAACTCAGCGAGCCGATAGCGTTGCCCATCGAAATGGCGCATGGCGGATTCCACGATTTCCCGCATGACCGGTTCGCGCAAAACACCTTCACCGTAACCGGAGTCGAGCCACGATTGGATTCGCTGCGGGAAGCGTTCGTAAAATTCCTGTCGGGTGGCGTCGTCGTGCGGTTCAGGATGGGCGGCTTGCCATTGCGACAATTCCTGCTGCCACTGTTGAAGTTTTTCCTGCGGCAAGGCATCGGCACAACGGAACGTGACGAAGTAGGTTGTTCCCTCCTGACGCCAGTGCGGGAGATTGCCCGTGAGATTGGCGACGGGTTCATCCGGGCGGAAATAGCTCGCGGGAGCAAACGTGGCAGAGGCTTCCACAGTGGCAACGGCATCTTGCCGCTTTTGTTTCTCGTTCGCAATGCGGCTGGAAGCCGCATCCACTATGGCCAGCCAATCGGCTTCGCGGGTGTTCGGCGCGAGGCCGGAGCAGGCCAGGTTCATCGCCGGCA
>CAYHFE010000939.1:0-1702 GCA_964355375.1 uncultured Verrucomicrobiota bacterium | reverse complement strand
CGGGACTACATGCGTGGAACGGACAGTGTCCTGAGTCAAAATGAGAACTGCTGTTACCCCCGCACTCTCCTATTGCAAAATGAAAGTATGAGTTTGATAATGCTCGCCATGACGCGAAGCTACACCAAGCTTTTAGAGTCGTATCTGAAGACCTTTCCGTGCGTTGCCCTGCTCGGGGTGCGGCAGTGCGGCAAGACCACGTTGCTTCACACCCTGCCGACCGGCTGGAAGCTTTTTGATCTGGAACGTCGGGCCGATCACACGGTCATTGCGCGCGATCCGGATGCGTTTTTCCGGGTCAATCCGCGGCAGGTGGCGCTGGATGAAGCGCAGGTGACACCGGAGGTTTTCCCGGCCCTGCGGGTGGCCATTGATGAGCGGCGCGGGGAAAAGGGCCGATTCGTCATCACCGGTTCGAGTTCGCCGGCGCTGTTGCGGTCGGTCTCGGAAAGTCTCGCCGGGCGGGTGGGGATCATCGAGATGGCGCCCTTTTCGTGGGAAGAAGTGACGGAGACGACGGGGCGCGATTCCTTCCTGCGACGCTTGCGAGAGCGCAAGGCCAGCCCGGCGGAGTTGATCGAAGGACTGAAGCCACGCGGGGAACTGGCGCGAGCCCATGAATTCTGGTTTCGCGGCGGGTTCCCGGAGCCGTGGTTGAATCCGGACGACGCGTTTCGGCTCCGCTGGGTGGAGCAGTACATCCAGACGTATCTGTTTCGCGACGTGAAGCGGTTGTTTCCCGGGCTGGATGATGTGCGTTTCCGGCGGTTTCTGGAAATGCTGGGCGGGTTGTCCGGGCGGGTCCTGAACTATGCCGAAGTGGCCCGGGCGCTGGGGGTGTCGCAGCCGACGGCGCGGGATTACTTCGACATTGCGCACGGCACGTTCCTCTGGCGCGCCATCCCGGCCTATACGCGGGACGTGGTCAAGCGGGTGGTAAAACATCCCAGAGGCTATTTGCGGGACAGCGGACTGCTGCACGCGTTGCTGCGCGTCCCCGATGGCGACGCGCTGTTGAGCCACCCGCAGATGGGCGCTTCGTGGGAGGGGATGGTGGTGGAGGAGATCCTCCGCCAGTTGAGCGCCCTGGGGGTGGCCCACGATCACACCTATTACCGGACGGGTGCCGGGGCGGAAGTGGATCTGGTGGTGGAGGGAAACTTCGGGCGCGTGGCGGTGGAGATCAAACACACCTCCACCGTGGGCGGACGTGATCTGCGGAGCTTGAGGGATTTTGTGACTGAGCACAAAGCCCGCCTGGGCGTGGTCATCAACAACGATGTCGTGGCCCGGCGGTATGAGGAAGACTTGATTGGCCTGCCGTTCACTTGGCTGTGAACGCTCCGGCGACCCACCCCGTCGCGCTGCCCATCACATTCTCTGTCGGATTTGTGACTCCGAAAAGGGGTCAGTCCAACACTTTGATAGGTCGAGTGTCAAAGTGTGGGGCTGACCCGACTGGTGCTTAGATAAGACATAGAACTCTTAAGGCCAACAGTTTGCACAACGCCTCATATTCACGGAATCCTCGGCTGATTTTCTGTAATGCATGAATTCATTGGAGTCTCCGGAAGGTCGGTTTTCGGTTCTGGAGCCTCGGCGATCGCATTCCATCAGAAAAGCCCAATAAACGTGGGTAAGTCCTTATCTAAGCGCCATTCCGGCCTGACCCTTCCTGAAGCCACATTCTGTGGGCAGACTG
>CAYHFE010000938.1:0-1717 GCA_964355375.1 uncultured Verrucomicrobiota bacterium | reverse complement strand
CCTTGATAATCTTCGCCGATCAGCTGGGGCACTTCGCCGTGGCGACGCGACAGCCGCCAATCAAAGACGACGTCGCCCTGCGGATGGCTCACTGCCCAGAGGTAGCCCTGCTGAGTTCGCCCGATTTTTTCATCAGGGTCGCAATATCGAATCGGGGTTTCGTCAATCTGGATGTATCTTCCCTCCAGCAATTCTTTCAACATCGCTCGGTAAATCACTTCTCCCCATTCGGCGGCGATCCGCATCCAGTCGGCCATGCTTTGCCGAGCGATCGGGGCGCCCCATTCTTGGGACATTTGCGCCAGACGATACAGGGGAAGGTGCCGCAGATACTTCGCCACCGCCAGGTAGGCAATCAGCCCGGCCGAAACATACCCGCCAGGAACGGCCCGCGCCGGCGCGGGCGCCACGATCGGCGCCGCCGTCACATCGTTCTTCCGGCGGAACTTCGGCCGCCGGAACTCCCGCTTCACCAACTTTGGCGGGATGATGTCCACTTCAAAGGTCACTTCTTCCGCGATCTGCTCGAACGCATCCGGATTCGCCGTCACTTCCGCCGGCACGATGGTCTGGGTCTCCTGCACCGGCAGGTGCGCAAAGGTATCCGCTGTCAGGGGCCGTTTTTCCCGCCCGAGCGGACGTTCGTAGGTCACGGTTGCCGTGGGTCTTGTGGCGGGCAACTGGGCCTCGAGTTGGCCCAGCGCCAACATGAGCTGCGCCCGGTCCAACGTTTCACTTTGCCCGCCGCCAAAGATCTTCCGCTTCAACCACTCGATCTGCACCTTCAGCTGCGCCACCTCCGCTTTCAGCGTCTGGTTTTCGGCAAATAGGACCTCTTGCGGTGGCATTCATCTAGTTGATAGACAACATGATAGATTTCAAGCTCAATTCTTGATATTCCAATCTTTTCTTCGAGTTTTTTGCAGGTCTATGCCCGCCAGAATCATGGTCAGTAACTCCGGCGACACCGGTTGCTGCAGTTCTCCCGGGACCGTCGCAACAGGCCAGGTATAGCGCCCTCGTTCCAACCTCTTCGCGAGCACCCAAACCCCTGAACCGTCCCAATAGAGCAACTTGATCCGATCCCGATGCCGATTGCTGAAAGCATACACGGCTCCCTGCTTCGGATCCATGTGCAGGCGCTGCTCCACTTCCGTCCACAGGCCGTTGAAACTCTTCCTCATGTCCACCGCTTCGAGCGCGAGGTGGATTCTGAACCCGACGGGGAAGGCAAGCATTGCGGTTAACCCGCGAGCGCTTGCACCAACCGGGCGACCAGCGCGGGCTCCGTCCCCCGCACGATCATTCCCGCAGGCAACACCACCTCCAAGGGTAACGTCGCAATCCACGTCGGCGGCGTGATCTCCATGAATCCCGTCCCGCCGCCGGTTGCTGACATCGATCCCGCACGTGGCGCCGTTCGTAAACTCTCCTGCCGTTGCCGCTGCCGTCGCGCCACCAGCGTATGATAGTTCACTCCCTCCCGCTTGGCATATTGCGCTTGAGTCAACCCGCTCTGCGGGTAGCCCGCCAAAATCTCCGCCCAGCGTTCCCGACTCACGATTCTCCGTCCCTGGCTGTCTGCTTTACTCTCTTGGGCCAGAACCTGTGCTCCGGATTCCACGACCTTCTCCTCTGCGATTTCCTTTTTCTTCATCCACTCACTTTACGTCTTTCCTTCCGGCTTGAGTAGTAGGTCCCGGCTCGGACGCTTACG
>CAYHFE010000937.1:0-1731 GCA_964355375.1 uncultured Verrucomicrobiota bacterium | reverse complement strand
AGCAGCTCCAAAGCGATAAATCCAAACACAAAAACGTCCTGGATCGCCCGCCTCAATCAGAGTTCAATCTTCCCAGTCCCAAAGGTTGTTTTCCAGCATAGCACCGCAGCACCCGGCATCTGCGCCCTCGTGATTGCTTTCGTCCTGCTCAAGGACGGCCCAGGAGGTGGGGGAGTTCTCGGAATGACGGGAACTCCCTTTCCTATTCCTCTCTGTCTGTCGAAACCTCTTCCCTCATTTATCCGATAGACGCTGCCATCAAATACCGCGCTCACGCTCATCTGGCCATGATCAAGCGAGTCAGCTTCGACAATTCCACTGCCGAGAACGTCGTACCACTGACACAGGGCTCTGCAGAAGACCGGTCGCGGTAGGAAAATAGTTGGCAACCTCCAACTATTTTCGGTTTCGGACTTCGGCGATTCTGCCGACATGACAAATGAAGTTCATGCCGGCAATTTCGTTCCAAAGTTAGCCCTCACCCGAGTCGAGGCCGCCAAAGCTCTCGGGGTGCAGCCTGTCACGATCGATCGTTTGACCAAACGCGGTCTTCTCCATCCGTCGCGGGCGACGCGCCGGCCGCTCTACTCGGTGATCGAAATCGAGCGGTTCTTGAAGGAGACCTCGGAGTGTCCAAGGATTTGAAACGAGCAAACCGGGGCATCGGCAATCGGACTCTTCCGGTCAGGCCTCAGGCCCACGTGCCAACCTCCTTGAAGCGACGGCACCAATTCCCTTCGGGTCGAGTCCACCCATTCCGCGCGAGAATGGCCTGGCTCAATCTCCCAGATTCATCCGCGCTCTTTCTCAAAAAAATCTGCAAAATATTTTTGTAATTCGCTTGAGGTCGCTTCTGTTTGCTTGCGCTTGCGGCAGTCGTCCTCAAGTCCCTCTCAACCGCGTCGCCCATCGAATGGCCGCTGGCGAGAACACGTCATTCGCTACGATTTATTCGAGAAATGAAAGATCTTGAAACACTCAACGGCGGTGTTGCGAGCACACCTGAGGCCCGCCGAGATCCTCGCAGCGACTGCCCGAGAAACGGTATCGACGCCCCGTCGCCGAAGTCGTATTGGCTCAGTGATCCATCAATTCGCTTCAAACCGAGTCGCTTGGATTCCTCTGATTACCCTGGCCAAATTGTCTGGAGGAAGTCCTGTCAGGAGTCGGGGGCCGGAGGGAGCGCGCAGCGCCCCCCGGTCCCCGACTCCCAGGGCTTGTCTAAGAGTCATATCTCCGCGTCACTGGGAAAACGCTCCGCCTCCATTGAGTTCTACCGGGGAGCGAGCTTCCTCAAAGTCCAAGTCGAGAAAGACCGGGAGATTTCCGCCCCGCCCAAGATTCGCGGCGAAGTGACCGAGTTCACCGCCTCAGCCCGACGACGCATGCTCGATTTCATGGCCAAGATCGACGGCAGCCTGTTCCGCTCTTTGTCACCCTGACCTATCCAGATCAAGATGAAATCGTGGATGTCGCGGAATTGGTTCGAGATAGTCGGCTCGAAGGATCTGAAGCATTTCCGAGCCGGGACGCGCGTCGAGGAACTTCGAAGCGTCAAGGGCGCATTCTCCTACGCAGCCAAGAGATACTTGGGAAAGACGGAGGAACGCTCGGAGTTGGAGATTAAGCCCGGACGATTCTGGGGTGTCATAGGAAGATCCAAGGTGAAGCTCGGCAAGCGCGAGGTTCGCGAGATCCCCGCCGCCCAGGCGTTCATCATCCTGCGACTGA
>CAYHFE010000936.1:0-1738 GCA_964355375.1 uncultured Verrucomicrobiota bacterium | reverse complement strand
GTGCATGCTCTCTCTCAAGCGCACGAGTGCGGCAGCCCTCTGCCGCTTTCCCCGCCTTGGTCAAAAGCACCAGAGGGCTGGCACACTCCAAGACGCTGACGCGACGACGCCCACTCTATTCGGTTCATGGACCCAACGCATGTGCCAAGCGAAGGGAGGCGTCCCATGAACCTGGGTGGGGCGAGACTCCGTCGAGCCCTGGCTTTTCTGCCCACCCACGTTCCAGGAATCGACGGGATTACTCATCGCCGCCAGTCGTGGCGGAGCGATTGCTTTCGCAGAGAAGAAGTATTTGAATCAAGCATGTCGTCGGGATCTTGAGCTGCGTTCAGCCCAACGCCCAAACCAATGAGCCTCTGCGAACATGCGATCGCGTCACTCCGCTCCGGACTTGAAGCCCACTCATTCGATCAAGACCGGACCGCGTCCAAACGCTCCGCTTCCAACAATCAACGGGTCGCTTCCAGGGAAGTTGATTGTCGAGCGTTGAGCGTTGAAAGTTGAACGTCAAATGTCGCTTCCTGGAGATATTCCATTTCACTTTGAAACGAATTGAGACCACCTACCGCCTCTTCAGTCGTAGGAGGCGACGCGAGGAGACTCTGATTCCCCTTGCAGGAGCGAGCCTTGTCACCTTTTAAGATACGCGCCATCGAAAACCATTGGATACCGTTGTGAAAAAGTATCTTTCGTCCCGCACGCGTCCGCAATTGAGAAGCTCGACTCCTCCCAGGCTCCTGAAAAGCCCGTTTGTTCAGTTTTACGAGAAGGGAGAACCCGTGGCGCGGGTGAAGACCGACGCGGCCGGAATAGCCGAGGCGTGCCTCTATCCACTGGCCGAGGCCTCCGATTTGCGGGTGACGTTCCGGGATTTGAGAGGCTGGCTTTTCAAGGTCGCCCTCCGGCCCGGTGAACGGCGTCGTCTGGAAGTCTCGATGACCCCTGCGGTCAGCATTTCGGGTCGGGTTCTCGCCTTGGATCGGTCGCCGCAGAACAGGATCGTGGTGCAGGCCATCCCCGAGGCCGATCCGTCATCCGTCTCCAATCTCGGAGCGAGAGTCTCTCGGGCCCTGACTCCTTCCATTCTTCCCGGTGAGTCAGGGCTCCACGGAGCGTCGCCCCAACTCCCGATCACGGCGGAGCCGCCCCTCAGCCCCACCGCCCGAGCGGAGATCCGATCACTGCTTCCCCTGCCGCCGTTCTCCGAGACGGTTCTCACGGACCTCGATGGGAATTTCCGCTTGGTCAGTCTGCGGCCCGGGCGCTATCAAGTCAGGTGCCACGGGCCGGACAGATTTATTGCTCTCGAATCCGCTCCAGGAACGAACCCGGCCGAGCCCAAGGTTCTCGCGGTCGAACCCGGCCGGCCCCAGCAGGGCCTCGAGTTCGTCTTTCCCGAGGCCAAGAAGGGCGTTTGGAGGAATTTTCCCATGAACTCGGCTTGAGAGAAATCCGAGCCAGAAGTGTTCATTGGGCGCCCGATGGCCTCCTCTGGGCCGGAACGGATGACGCCATTCTGCATGCCTTTGACGGCGCTGACAATTCAAAGTGTTCTCGGCGCCGAAGATTTTCCGCTTTGCGCGGCCACGTGCAGGACCCCGCTCGAAGGTTGGGCTTTCGAGGTGAAGTTCGAGCTGTTCGAGCGCCTGGATTTGAGGTAGGAAAGGCCCATCTCAATCCAATGGAAGAATCGTTTATGACAACGTGGAGTGCGCTCAAAGTCTGGCTCGTCGCCAAC
>CAYHFE010000935.1:0-1738 GCA_964355375.1 uncultured Verrucomicrobiota bacterium | reverse complement strand
CCCCCCCCTTCGCTTGGCCCATGCCCTGGCACCATGAACCCGTTCCCATGGTGGGGCGAGACTCCGGCGAACCCTGGAATCTTGGCCGGCAAGATAGTCAGGGTTCGACAGAGCGTTTCACCCCACCGGCAGGTTCAGGGAGCCGGAAAGAATCACGCCGAGCTCAGGTCGGGATGTCGCGTACGACTTCGCCGTGGACGTCGGTCAGGCGCATGTCGCGTCCGCCAAAGCGGAAGGTGAGCAGTTTGTGGTCGAGGCCCAGAAGGTGCAGCATGGTGGCGTGGAGGTCGTAGATCTGAACCTTGTTTTCGACCACCTTGTAGCCGTAGTCATCGGTCGCGCCGTAGGTGGTTCCGCCCTTGACGCCGCCTCCGGCCAGCCAGAGTGAAAAACCGAACGGATTGTGGTCTCGTCCATTGCTGCCTTGCGCGAAAGGCGTTCGGCCAAATTCGCCCGCCCAGAGGACGAGGGTTTGATCCAGGAGGCCGCGGGCTTTCAGATCTTTCAAGAGCGCGCCGATCGGTTGATCGACCGCACGGGCGTTGTTGGCGTGGCCTTCGCGGAGATTGCCGTGTTGATCCCAGCGGTCGGCGCAGAATGTCTTGTCTCTTAGGCCACAATTCGGCCAGCATGGATGGGCACGCAAGCAATGAAACGATTTCTTATCTGGGTCGGAGTGGTCGCGATTCTGTGGTTGGCGCTGAGCTTCTCCATGGCCCAACGCTCGCGCAACTCCATGGGCGGAGAGGGATGGATTTCCAACGCCGAGAGCGTGCGGACGGCTCGGGAAGTTCCGTTTCGCAGCACCCCGATCCCGACCTGGACGAACGCCCCCGGATTTGCCAAGGACGCATTCACGTTTGCCCGCGTTCGCTACACCCGCCGCCCGCGCTCCTCGGCGGTCTGGTGGCAGGGAGGTTATTGGTACAGCGATTTTCCGGACAGCGATCTGAACCTGTCCTTCCGGCTGCAACAGATGACTTCGATCCGAGCCGATCCCGAGGGCCGGGTCGTGGACCTCACGGATCCGGAGCTTTTCGACTATCCTTGGATTTACATGGTGGAGCCGGGCTTGATGGAGCTCGAGGATGAGGAAGTCTCGATTCTCAAAAGGTATCTGCTCAACGGGGGATTTCTCATGGCGGATGATTTCTGGGGCGAGGCGCAATGGGGCAATTTTGAGAGCGAGATGAAGCGCGTGTTTCCAGCCTTGAGCTTTGCCGACGTGCCCATGGAGCACGCGATTTTCCGTGGCGTGTTTGAGCTCGAAGGACCGGTCAATAAGCTGCAGGTGCCTAATGTTCTCATCGGGCGACGGGCCGAGACCACGGGAGTCACGTGGGAGGAGAAAGAGGACGGCCCGTGCAAAGAGGTGCATATTCGAGCGCTGTTTGATCCCAAGGGTCGGATCATGGTCCTGGCCTGTCACAACACGGATAACGGCGATGGCTGGGAGCGGGAAGGCGAAGACGATTACTTCTTTCATCGGTTCGCCGAAAACATCTCTTATCCGCTGGCGATCAACGTCATTTTCTACGCGATGACCCATTGACCCGTGGCCGCGCTGGCCTGGGTTGAGGGCAGGACCGTGGACCAGGCTCGGCCTTCCTTCAACCATTCGGGGCCGGATCCAGTTCGAACGTGATCTGTCGCCCACTTCGATCGCACCGGAATGCCTGGCCGTCGCCGATCAATAGTTGCCAGTGCGCAGGGTCACGGCTAGATTGGCGGTCGTTGT
>CAYHFE010000934.1:0-1750 GCA_964355375.1 uncultured Verrucomicrobiota bacterium | reverse complement strand
CACGTACGGTTCTGAGGGGGGCCTGAGCGGGTGACCGCTCGGGCCTACCCGGTGAGATAATCTGCTCAGTCGAGCAGCGGCGGTGTTCACAGATTCTCGGTCGGATCCCTCCGCGGTGCTGGCCAGAAAATGCTCAGCCAACTCACGGGCGACTGATTCCGGAACCAGCCGATCGGTTGAGCCGAAACGCCGGACGAAATCTTCAACCGCCTGGCTTCGGATCTGACCGACAGCAGCCTTCCCGCCCGTGGACGATGCGGAGCTTGACGCTTTGGGTCCCCATTCCAAGATCACATCGATGGGCACCAACTTCCCTTTTGGAGTGACGATGAAATTCCCAGGATGCGCATCTCCCATAATCAGACCATCCTCCCGGCGATACCCGAGCGTCCCGATTCGATCTTCCATTGGGACAAAACCTAGTGACTTCAACATCCGATCCATTTCTACCGGCTTGGGATGCCGACCCTTGATGAATTTCATGTCGGTGATGATCGAAGCCATTCCTCTCGTTTTGACAACTCCAATCACCTTGATATCGAGCTCGGGAGCGAACTGATTGAGGCGATCCAAGCGTTCTAGGTATTCCACGGGAGTGGCCCTGATATCGCCGAACTTTCCCGGGTGGCTGATCTTGGTGATTCGATTCTGATTCGAGTTGAAGAAAACACGGTGCTCATTTCCACCTTTCACCTCGACGCGTGAAGATTCGAGGTGTTCCAGTAGCTTGGAACCGGCAAGAAGGTCAGAGCGCTGGAAGAGCGCCTGCTCCTGGGAGTTTATCGCGTCCGCACGAGAGGACTCTGACGCGAGCTCGCCTTGTTTGGAATTCGGGTCGGACCGTTGCCACTGCGAGAGGAAGTCTGCTGGAGAGGAACCAATTGACGTTCCATGACCGCCTTGCGTTGCGCCGGCGTCATGGACTCCATGATCGCGTTCGATTCCCTGATTCCTTCTCGGGCTTGTTCCCAAAATTCCTGCGGTGGTTGCATCGTTAGAAATGTTACCAGAACCAGGCGGAGATTCAACTGGAAAGAAGTTCGCTTTCATCAATCCGTAGTTGACCGGAAACTTGTCTCCAGCCCCTGGCGTGAGGCGGTTGATGCGATCGAAACGCCTGGACCGAATCAGGTTGTCACGGTTGCCAGCTCGGTTCAATGATCGCACCGGATTGACGTCATCCCCCTGGGGAACGTTGAAGAACGCATTGATCACATTGCGCTTGGCGACGGCTCGGGCGGCGGCCGGATCGAGATCGGTGGCGCCCGGCCGATTCTGTGCATGGTTTTGGAGGTAGCTGAAGGTGTCTCTCAAGAAAGCCTCGGTATCCCCACCCCAGATCTCGAACGCTTTCGGGCGGCTCTTGCGCCACTCGGCCAACTTCCGGAAGAAATGGGACGTATCCAGGGTGGTGATGAAGAAGTTATCCGCCTTGGAAATGTTCAAGCTGATCGGCACCGCCGTTCGGATCACAGTGCTGATGCCGCTCGAGTATTTGCCACCCCGGAGCGCGGCGTTGTAATCCATGACGATTTGATTACCGTCGCGCGCCTTCACCAGCTCATTGAGCGCAGTGATCTTGGCTTTCATCGACGGCGAGAGCACGTCATCCGGCAACGCATGCAGGGCCGCCAATTGGCGGTCGGAGAATCTCTGGCCCTCCCAAGCACCGTTGTCTTTCTTGCGCAGGATTTCATAAAGGGGTCAGTTCTTGATAATGGCTACTCCCCGCCCGACTTCCTCCGCCGAT
>CAYHFE010000933.1:0-1757 GCA_964355375.1 uncultured Verrucomicrobiota bacterium | reverse complement strand
GCCGCGAACATCAGCTTTCAGGTAAACAACTTTGGCGGCACGCGGACCCGGGCCGAACTTATCGCCTCGTTGAAGGCCGGGGCAGATAACCCGCCGCCGATCCAGGTCGAGGTGACGCCGGGGTAGGCTTCCCCCGGGAAGCGATGTGGACATGGCAACCAATATGCAAGCCGCCTAGCGCCAGTATCACGCCAACGTTCTAGTCTCACCATCGGCCCCATATCTGGCCGGGCGTGTTGCCGAGCCTGCACTCGTGGGTGCAACCAAGGGCATGATCATAACGATGCGCAGAGTTATGCGCTCAATGTAGCCGGCACCAGCACCTACCGGCGCCAGAGCATGGCGGTGTGAGGTGGCCCCCATCCGTTGGACAGGTGGGACGGGAAATTAAGTTATGGGAGACAGGAGCGGTTGAGGTGCCTTGGCCGGCGCCGAGGACAGGAGCCAAAGAGCTTGCCGCAGGCGCCGGCCCGACTGAGGACGGATGGAGAGGGGCTCATTGGTTGACTGCAAGCGGAAGTGTGGCCGCGTAAGCTTCGGCGGGCTTGAGTCCGTCGAGGGACGAATGCGGCCGGCGGTGGTTGTAGAACTTGAAGTAAGCCGCCAGGCGCATTTGGCCGATCGGGATGGAGTCGTATCCGAAAATATAGATCTCTTCGTATTTTACGGAGCGCCACAGCCGTTCGACGAACACGTTGTCCAGACACCGACCTTTGCCGTCCATGGAGATCCGAATCTCACGGTCGAGCAGGATTTGCGTGAACTCCGGCGAGGTAAACTGGCTCCCTTGGTCGGAGTTGAAAATTTCCGGTCGGCCATACTTCCGGAGCGCCGCCTGGAGGGTCGCGATGCAGAACCCGACGTCCATGGTGTTGGAGAGCGTCCACGCCAACACCATCCGGCTATACCAGTCCATCACCGCGCACAGATAGGCGAATCCCCCGACGATGGGAACGAACGTGATGTCCGTGCTCCAAACCTGGTTGGGTCGAGTGATCGCCAGCCCCTTCAGCAGATAGGGATAAACGGCATGCGCACGGTTCGGCTTCGAGAGGTCGGGCTTGGGGCACATCGCTTCCAGTCCCATCAGGATCATCAGACGACGGACCCGCTTGCGATTGACCACCCACCCCTCGTCGCCGAGGAACCGCACCAACTGGCGGGCACCAAAAAACGGCTGGTCGGTGTGCGCCTTGTCGATGGCCTTCATCAGGGCAAGGTTCTCCGCCGACTCCGGCTGGAGCTCATGGTAGTAGCTGGAGCGCGCCAAGCCCAGCAGGCGGCATTGGCGGCTCAACGACAGGGCACGGTGGGTCGGCTCAATCATGCGTCGGCGCTCCTCAACGCTCCATCTGCGCAGCTTTTTTTTTAAGCCATTCCAGATCCATCTTCAGGCGCCCGATCTCCTCGAAGAGTTCCTTCTCTCGCGCCTTCATGGCCTCCAGTTCTCCGTCCGCCTTCCGGGTAAACAGCTCGGGCAGACGCCCGGCCACTTCCTTCTTCCATTGGCTGACTTGGACCGGGTGAATTTTGTGCCGGGCGGCTATCACATGCACCGGCTCGATACCTTTAAGAGCTTCCAGCCCAACTTGGGCTTTCAACTCGGGACTGTGCTGACGTCGTTTTTTGGACATACGGATCGTTCTTTCTTTTGGGGTCTATTCTTAACGATCCCCCCTGTCCAATTTTTGGGGGCCACTTCAGGGTAGCTGTGGGGTCGGTCAGAATATTATCCAACATCCAAAGTGCTGATCGAC
>CAYHFE010000932.1:0-1766 GCA_964355375.1 uncultured Verrucomicrobiota bacterium | reverse complement strand
GTCAGGAGCCGGACATTGCCCGCGGCTTTGAGCAAGTGGTTGAGAGCCTCCCCGACGTGCACTCGTCGGGCGCGGTTTTCTTCGATTTTGACCGCGACGGCCTGCTCGACTTGTTTGTCTGCAACGTGGGTGTTTACACGACGGACCAGAGAAAGAGGGGCGGTTTCCATGCGAGCGTGACCAACGCGTTCGGCTGTCACATGTCCCCAGAACGCACCGAATGGAGCATTCTCTACCGGAATCTCGGCCAGGGGAAGTTTCGCGATGTCTCCGGAGAGACCGGCTTGCGAGCCGGCAGTTGGAGCGGTGACGCGACCTTTGCAGATTTGAACGGCGACGGGCTTCCCGACCTTTACGTTTTGAATATGCAAGGCGACAATCACTTTTACGAGAACGTCTCCGGCACGCGCTTCGCGGACAAGACCGCGAGTTATTTCCCGAAGACGCCGTGGGGGGCCATGGGCATCAAGTTCTTCGACTTCAATCGGGACGGACTGCCCGATCTTTTCATTACGGACATGCATTCCGACATGGCGGAAACGCAATCGAGGGACGGCCGCACCAACATGCGCATCAGGTTCGAAAAGGCCAAGAGCGAGCCCTGGTGCACCACTTTTTGTGACAAGGCCTTTTTGCAGGGAGCGTCGAATAACGTATTTGGAAATGCCCTCTATCTCAATAAAGGCAGCGGCGTGTTCGAGGAGGCTTCCGACCAAGTCGGGGCCGAAACCTATTGGCCCTGGGGACTGAGCGTGGGTGATCTCAACGCCGACGGCTACGAAGACGCGTTCATCACCGCGGGCATGGGCTATCCATTCCGTTATGGGATAAACTCGGTGTTACTGAACGAACGGGGCCAGCGGTTCTTCGACGCGGAATTCGTCGTGGGCGTGGAACCGCGGGCGGGCGGGCGCTTCGAGAAACCGATGTTCCTCCTCGATGTCGCCACTGAGGATGCGGCGCACGATCTCTGTCTCGTGTACGGGCCCAAGGTGCTCGTCTATGGCGCGCTCAGTTCGCGCTCTTCCGCCATCTTTGATCTCGATGACGATGGCGATCTGGACATCGTGACGAACGAGATGAATGACCGTCCCATGGTGCTGGTCAGCAATCTGAGTGAGAGGAAACCTATCCACTTCCTGAAAGTGAAACTCATCGGGACCGTCTCCAATCGCGATGATCTGGGGGCAACCGTCAAAGTCCATGCGGGCGGGACCACGCTCACGCAATTCAACGACGGCAAATCGGGTTACCTGGCGCAGAGTGCGATCCCTCTGTTCTTCGGGCTGGGTGATACTCCGGCTGCCAGTTCGGTGGAAATCCACTGGCCCTCCGGCAGAACACAGGTCCTGTCCGACACAATACCGCGCAACGGGATTCTGACCGCGCGCGAACCGAAGGAATAGCAAACAACAGTGCAGTCTTCGCCACCTTCTTCGGCGCAGCCGCTGAACATCGGTTGACCACCGGAATTCCTGGCCGTAAAGTCACGGCATGACGGCGGAGCAAATTATCAGCGAGATCGCACTCTTATCCCCCGAGGAGCAGGCGAAGGTGGTTCGGTTCGCTTACCGCCTCGATGCCGAACGCCAGCTCACGGGCAAAGAGCTCTCGACGCTGGCGGAACGCATGGTCGAGTCCACCGATCCGGTCCAGACGGCCATGCTCCGGGAGGAGATCATCCGCGGTTTCTACGGCGGGAAACCGCATGCCTAAGGTCCGCCGCAAGAATCTTCCTCCAGCTCTGCTCGACCGCATTCAAGAGC
>CAYHFE010000931.1:0-1779 GCA_964355375.1 uncultured Verrucomicrobiota bacterium | reverse complement strand
GTCTGACCATCGGAGATTTGTTTGCGCACTACCTTGAAGGCGAGAACGGGATGGGATACCTCCGCAAACCGATGGACGCCCTGAATGTATCGTATAGTATGAAGTGGTGAGCGTGGGCGACAATCGGCTCAAACTCTGGGACGTCGTTGCTCAGAAGGAACACTCTTGCTGGAATTCCAGCGGTTACTCAGGCGAGATCGGGGAGGTCTGGTACGTTCGACTCCTGCCTCCGATTCCGGACCGGTCGGATTGTTGGGTCACGTTAAACACGCCTTACGTTTTTAGAGAAGGAGGCCGTCGCCCTTGGGAAGAGTTCTTCAAACGTGCCATCAGTTCGGCAGATGGTCCCAAGTCCGGGCTGCGCGACTTCCTGAAACAAGGGAAGTTCCTGGGCTACTGGTTGGAATTTGTTTTTCAGGCCTATTTCAACCATACCGGCAACGCAATATTCGTTGCGGGTGTTCCCGACAGACCCCATTCCCTTCCGCATTCTGAGGGTGGACGCAGGCTGTAGCGGACACTCTGAGCCTATCCGGATTCAACAAGATAGTTGAGCCAGATCAAACTTGCCGTCCTCGCGATTTGGTAAAGTACTGGCATGAACATGCACAAACGCGATTTCATTTTTGGGACAAGCTTCTGGGGGATGGCCGGTTTGGCCGGGGCGGCCTCAGCACCAGCACCCGAATCGACCGGTGCCCGGAGCTCTTCCGTCTTCAACGTTCTCGACTTCGGCGCCAAAGGCGACGGCAAGACGCCGGATTCGGAGGCCATCCAAAAGGCGCTGGATGCGGCCGGAGCCGTCGGCGGCACCGTCTATTTCCCGGCGGGACGGTATTTCTGCCATGACCTCAAAGTCCATCCGCACACGACCGTGTTGGCGGAACCCCAGTGGGGATACCGCGGCGACGCCGGCGCCATGCTGCTCCTGGATTCCGAGGAAGCGGAGTGCCTGCTCAACATCACCGGGGCTTTCGGCGTCCACCTCCGCGGACTCTTCCTGCAGGGACGGCGGGGAGCGAAGAAAGCCATTCACGGCGTCTTCCTTAACAATGCCGAGAAGTACAGTTCGAGAGAGGACGCCATCGTCATCGACGACTGCAAGATCGAGAGGTTCTCCGGGCACGGCGTCCATCTGTTGCGCATCTGGCTCTTCATCATCCGGCACAGCATCATGCAAGGCAACCAAGGGTGCGGCGTCCAGATCACCGGCTGGGACGGCTTTGTGACGGACAACCAGCTTTCCGGAAACGGGAGTCACGGCTTCGCCTGCGATTCGGTCGGGGCGACGGTCATGTTCACGGCCAACCGCGTCGAGTGGAACAAGGGCTATGGCCTTTACCTCCGCGCGGGCGATGCCTGGAACGTGACCGGCAACTGTTTTGATCGGAATTGGGGCGCGGGCGTTTGCGCGTTGAAAATGCGCACCACCACCATCACCGGGAACGTCTTTCGGCGCTGCGGAAAAGACAGCCAATTGCTGGCCGAAGGGAAGCGTTCCTGCCAGGTCCGCCTGGAGGAATGCAGCGGACTAACGTTTGTCTCCAACGTGTGCGCGGCAGGCCGCGACGACGGCGGCAGGGGCAATTACACTCCGCAGTTTGGACTCCTCCTCCGGAAACTCAGTTACTCGGTCATTTCGTCCAACACGCTCTTCCACGGCTATGTGAAAGAGATGACAGCGGATCTCGGCGAACACGGGGCGGATTACGTGTTCGCCAACAACGTGGGCTGCCCGATGAAATGAAGGGCGGAATTCGACCGCTTCGGACACCGGAT
>CAYHFE010000930.1:0-1786 GCA_964355375.1 uncultured Verrucomicrobiota bacterium | reverse complement strand
GACAAGCATGTAGTCCCGGCTTCAGCCGGTCGCCACGTGAAAACCGGCTGAAGCCTGGACTACATGCGTGGAACGGACAGTGTCCTGAGTCAAAACGAGAATGGCCGCGCGCGCCTGCAAACCCCTTGACGCTCCCGAGCTCAGTTCATAGGGTCGGCACGAAACCAGATTCCCGACCCCTATGAAACCTCGATTGATGACTTCTCTTGGCACGTTCTTCCTTGCGCTCACTTACGTCAGCCTGGCGGCGCCGAGTTCGCCGGATCCCTCGCCTCGGGCCGAAGAACGACAACTTCCCCGGGCCATGCATTCCCAAATGTCCGAGCGACCGCGGATCACCGTCGGCCCCGGGAGCGCGGACATCATTGGCTCCGACCAACGCGCCCTCCAGGCGGCCGTCGATTACATCGCCGGGCTGGGCGGCGGCACGGTGGAGGTCGGCGCAGGCCAGTTCGAAATGCGCGATTCGCTTCATCTCCGCTCCGGTGTGACCATTCGTGGAACTCAGGGAAAAACCATTCTGCGCAAAGCCAAAGCGGCCGTTTCGGCGCTGGCCCTGGATGGCGACTTCGGCGAGGAGCAGTTCACCGTGGCTGACCCAACCGGGTTTGGCGTCGGCCAAAGCGTGGCCATCTGGGATGCCAATGCCGGCGGCTTTCACACCACCGTGGCCCGGATCACGGGCCGCCATGACAACACCTTCTCCATCGATCGCCCCCTCAACGCGGATTGCATGGTGCAGAACAAAGGCCAAGCCGCGACGGTCTTTCCCGTGATCAGCGGATATGACCTCGAAGGCGCCCGGCTGGAAAACCTCATCATCGACGGCAATAAAGACGAGAACATCCATCTCAACGGTTGTCGGGGCGCCGGGATTTTTCTTTACCGCGGATTCGGCACCGTCATTCAGAATTGCGTGGTGCGCCGCTACAACGGAGATGGCATCAGCTTTCAACAATCCAACGATGTGCAGGTGCTCGGCTGCGTGAGCGAGGAGAACGCCTCCCTGGGGATTCATCCCGGGAGCGGTTCCCAGCGCCCGGTCGTTCGCGACTGCATCGCCCGCCGCAACGGGGAGGACGGCTTATTCCTCTGTTGGCGAGTGCGCCACGGTCTTTTCGAAAAGAACATTCTCGAAGACAACGGACGATTCGGCATTTCCATCGGGCACAAGGACAGCGACAATCTTCTCCGCGAGAATGAGGTTCGGGCGAATCAGCAGGACGGAGTCTTCTTTCGCAACGAAACCCTCGGAATGGCGGGGCACCGCAATCGCTTGGAGAATAATCTCATTGAAAATAACGGCGCCAAGGGCGAGGCCGCGGGAATCCGAGTGCGGGGCCAGACGAGAGGTTTGATTTTCAAGAACAACACCATTCGCGACACCCGGTCGGCGGAAACGCAAAAGCAGACCGTCGGAATCCGCATCGAAGAAGATGCCGGCGAAGTCACTCTCGACGGAAATCGCATCGAAGGGAAGAAAGCGATTGACGACCGGCGTGTTCGGAAATAGCCCGGTCTGGAAAATGGTTTAAGGAAAGCCTTCATTCGCTTTGCCCACGCCTTGAAACCACGATCCGGGTTCCGCCGCCGGATGACCCTTGGCGGGCTGGGGCACTCGGCTCGCTACGTTCGCCATCGTGTCCCAGCCCGCCAAGGGTCATCAGTTCAAGGCGGCGCAGGAAGAATCTAAAATCGAAGACAAATTGCATGGAAGAGAACATATACTGAGGGGGCGCAGGATAGAACACACGATGCCCTCACCCCGTCCCTCTCCCATCCGATG
>CAYHFE010000929.1:0-1786 GCA_964355375.1 uncultured Verrucomicrobiota bacterium | reverse complement strand
CCCCGGCGTCCGATTTCCTCGTTCATCGAGAGTTACACCGGAATTGGAAACCGGCATGTGCAGCATGCGAACCGGCCGGAGGAAGTTTTGTGTGAGTTCGCCGCGTGGTCGGGGGATGCCACGCTCATCGCGCACAACGGTCTTCGCTTCGATAGCAAATTTCTGACAGCGACGTGCCGTCGCCATGCCTTGCCGAGCCGCGAAGTCCATGGCATCGATTCGATCCACCTGTCGAAGATGCTGTTCGGCAAAACGCGGGGGATCGGCCATTCGATGGATCACCTGATCTCGCGACTGCGGATTGATTCGCAAGGAGTCCGCCGCCACGACGCACGCGGCGACGTGGAAATCCTCGGTCGCGCGGTGGCCGGAATGTGGCAGCGGCTCGGGTTGGACCGATCGTTCAACGGAGTGCCGAGGCATGGCGCGTTCTTGCCATTGGGCCTCGGGTGAGGGAAGTCGAAACGCACGAACTTTTCTCGCAGGCGGATTCGAGGCGGTTACTGCCGGTATTTACACGTTTGACTGGTTAAACCATACGACTGTATGGTGTGGGCGAACAATGGCAGATCTTGTGGATATCGTCTCTTCGCGGGTGAAGGCGGAGGTTTTCCGTCTGCTGTTCGGCTTGGAGCACCCCGAGTTGCATCTGCGGGAGCTGGTGCGCCGATCCGGTCTCTCGGTCGAAACTCTGCAACAGGAACTTCGCCATCTGACCCGCGTTGGCCTCGTGACCTCCCGCCGGGACGGGAACCGGGTGAATTACCGCGCGAATCCAGAACATCCCGTCCACGCCGAACTCTGCTCGCTGGTGCTCAAGACCAACGGGCTGGTCGCGGTGCTCCATCAGGCGCTCCAGGACGTGCAAGTGAACCTCGCTTTCGTGTTCGGTTCGGTGGCGCAGAACGCGACACGGGCAGAGAGCGACGTGGACCTTCTGGTTTTGGGCGAGATCGGGCTTCGACGCCTGACCGGCTTGCTGTCCGGCGTGTCAGAACGGGTTGGCCGCGAGGTCAATCCGCACATCTTGGCACCGGAAGAATTCCGGGAACGCAAACGCCAGGGAGACCACTTCATCAGGTCCGTCCTGGACGGGCCGAAACTGTTCGTAAAAGGCACCGCCAATGAGCTTGAGACAATGGGCCAGTAACGGCTGGCTCAAGCCGCACCAGACGAGTCCGAAGGAGATTCAGGACCTGCTCTCCATCGTGAAGCGCGACCTCGCCGACGCGGAGAGCGTATCCGGGAATTGTGGGGAGCCGAAAGCCAAACCGAAATGGAGGAAATCCTGAGCAAGAGTTTCTGTGTGAGATTCGATTTTCATAGCGGTGGTCCGGGCTATGTCGGCGATCTGTTCATTCTCTACGGGGACGCTTTGGTGGAGGAGCCTCCAGTTGCACTCGTTCGGAATAAGGACGACGAATTGGTGTTCCTTTGATGAATCACGGTTGAATTAGAGAGGAGAGACGTGCCTAACCGTGTGTCTCTTCTCTAATGAAAAGCACTTATTATCAGCACAAACCTACGCAGTTCTAAGCGAATGCAATCGCCTTCGTCGTGCGCCAGCCATAGCGCAGAAAGCGTCTTGGAATAAAAAGCCCCGGCCATTTTTGGTCGGGGCTGTGCGCTTCCCTCAAAAGGAGCGCCCCACTTTCTCAAAGAACTACTCTTGGGGTGTTTTGTTCAGCACGATTGCCGTGTCAGGGGACCGCAGTTCAATAATTCCGGGAGCAAGGGGCAGTACCCCAGGTAATGATGACGCTGGATTAATTCGTTCCACAGGCGC
>CAYHFE010000928.1:0-1789 GCA_964355375.1 uncultured Verrucomicrobiota bacterium | reverse complement strand
AACTGAACCGTGCCGGAACGGAGTGGAGCGTCCCGAGAAGTCGGCGAAGCGGGTCGCGGAGCGGAGTGAGCCACGGATTCAGGTTCGGAATCAGGCCTCTGGCGGCGGCGGCAGTCTGCGAATTTGAAAGCGCAGGCCCAGCCCGCTGGCGCGCGTCGCCGGAGCTTCAAAGGTCGCAGTCTGCCGCCGCCATCGTGAAGGGTCGCGGGGGCCGCGCGGTTCTGACGTATGGCGGGCCGTGAGAAGCGGCGAGCCGTTGCTTGGGGGGTGGCGGCAAGCCCAAAGGCTCACCGCGGAGCACGGACCGCCAAAGGTCAGACTCGAATTGGGCGCGTGGTTTTCGGTCCGCATGTCGGGAAGGCGCAATGACAGCGGTGGCGTAGCCAGGAGCAGAATGAAGCCGCCCGAGCTGCGGACGGAAAACCAGCGGGACAGCGGGACACGACTGAGATGTGCGAAACCCCGGGTGGCCACCGCTTTTGGCAAGGGGCAGGGGCTTTGAAAGCCGAATTCCGGTGTGGGTGCCTGGCGTGTCGCCCAGCGTATCGCGTAAACGAGGCTTGAGGTTTGAATGGTAATGCGGTTACTTGAAAACATGAGTGCGCCGGAAGTTATCGATCAGATTAAGGCGCTCCCTACTGAGGAGCATGTGATTGTGTTCGACTTCCTCCAGCAAGCACTTGCTCCTGACGACTCCTGGATTTCTGAGTCCTTCAAGCGCGGTATGGCCGACGCCGAGGCGGGATGTTTTGCCGATATGGAAACGGTATTGAGCGGGACAAAACCTCCAGCTCGGTCGGTGCAGTGAAATACCGCTACAAGCCGACACAGCAATTCTGGGAGAGCTCTTACGCGCTACCGTCGCAGCAGAAAGAGGCGGCACGTCGGGCTTGGAAGATCTTCAAAGAAACAAACGGCGGAAACGCTCCTGTCGTTTCTTCGTTTAATTATGCGGAAACAGCGCATCGCGGAAATCATGGGCACCATCCGCAATCTGCTCTCGAAGCACCGCGAATGAGAAATCATTGCCCTATGCTGCCCAGGAAAAGACGTGGGGTCATAATGGGGATGCCAGCATACTCCTTCATTGTGAGCAGATCGTTGTCGCCGGTGATGATGGCCATCGCTCCAGCTCCCACGGCGCAACGCAACACGTGCAAGTCCTGCGGATCGCGGAGATCCGCGGGCAACGGCACATTATCTGGGGTGACGATTTCCGCCACTTCACGATACACGGCGAGCACGCCCTCGGGCGTGCGACCGCGCAACCGCAATTGCTCCGCCAAATGGGGTCGCCGCAGCACCATTTGCAGCTCGGCGAGAATCTCCTCGCTGGTTTTCAAATGGAACAAGCGTTGCGCGGCGCGGTCGAGCAACGACGCCGGTGGTCCTCCCCAGATCAGGCCGGACACGATCACGTTCGTGTCAGCTACTGCTTTCACGGCGTGCGCGGAGTTCAGCGCGTACCGCTTCGACCTCGGCCTGGATTTCGTCCATCGTCATCGGTTCGTCGGGGCAGGCGCGCATCTGTTCCACCATTTCTCGGTAATTCTTCAGCGCGACGGCAGAAACCAACTCGTCACGGATCAGCTCTCCCAACCTCTTCGGTTCGAGCAAGCCTTTCGCTTTCGCCTTTTCGGCGAGGCCTTCCGGCAAATCCAGTTCGACAGTGATGCTCATGGCGCAGTCAAGATGCCAGCAACCGCCGTATCCTGTCAAACTGCGGCGCGAGAGCCCAGCCCTGACGCATGACCGTTGATACCCGCGTTTTCGAGGCGCGACGGGCGGG
>CAYHFE010000927.1:0-1799 GCA_964355375.1 uncultured Verrucomicrobiota bacterium | reverse complement strand
CGGTGGCGCGCACGCCCGCCTTCTTGGTTGCGGCTTATTCCATGTTGCTCTGGAGTAATATCCAGGTCTTTGGCGATCGCCGCACCAAGGACTTCGCATCCTTGCCCGCCTGGCGCAACACCGAACCCGCCCGACCTTCCACCCGAGACCTGATCCGGCTCTTACAGCAACAGGCCGCAGCAGCAGATTTAAACCCGATGCGAAATTGAAAATTGACTAAAAGCCCTAGAAAATGCGAACCAAACCCCCGTAAGTTCCGCCAAAGTCCAGTGTCAGCAACGCTGACCCGAATACCTTCCTTGAGCAGCAGATACACCTCGCGATTCGCCGCCTCCAGGCTCATGGCCGAACGGTCGCGGGTCAATTCATCCACGGCGGCGGTGATGGCCTCGGGCGGCAGCGCGGGATTGAGCCGCTCCAACGCCGCGCGCAACCGGGACACCAACACCACCTCGCCCTTCGTCTCGCGCAGCAACGTGCCGGTCGCGCCGAAGGTCTCCTCCAACGCCGACACCGTGGCCCAGCCAAGCTCCGCGAACAACCCGAGGGCGGGCTGTTCGACAAGCCGGTCTTCGGTGTAGGCGTGGGCGCTCAAGCGAGTTGTTACCTAGTTTATTACGCAGTTTATCGGTATTACCTAGTTCAGTGGTTATTTCTTTTGCCACAGCGAGTTACGACCGCGCTGCACGCAACTGATCTGCTTTTGCCGCTGCAAACGGTTGAGAATATGCCGGAGCATATCGCGGCTGACACCCGGGCAGATTCGTTCAATCTCCGCGATGCTGAATTGGCCGGGGAAAGCGTTGATCGCCTGTTCGACGAGTGCGGTTTTCGCTCCGCGCGGCGCTTTGATCTCACCGGCGCGATTTTCAAATTCGGCATAGCCCCGGCGGATGACGGCGAGCAGGAAATTCATCCACGGCGTCAGTTCATGTTTGCCTTCATGCCAGCGTTGGGAACTGCGGTTGAGACATTCGTAGTAATCCTCCTTCGCTTCTTCGACGAGGCGTTCCAAGCTGATGTAACGCCCGACTTCGTAGCCTTGCTGGTAGAGCGCGAGCAGCGTGAGCAGGCGGGAGACGCGGCCATTGCCGTCGCGAAAGGGGTGGATGCAAAGAAAATCCAGCACCAGTCCGGCAATGGCGATGAGCGACGGGATGTTGTCCTGATCCAGTGCGTGGCGATAGAGCAGGCAGAGTTCGTCCACGGCGGCGGGAGTTTCCCTGGCCGTCACGCAACGAAAACGAATCACCGGCGCAGCACCGGGAATGAGTTCAATGACTTCATTGTCAATGCGCTTGAATTGCCCGGCATCGCCACTGGCGGATTGGCAGAGAGCGTGCAGATGCTTGAGCGTGTCTGGAGTGATGGGAAGTTTTTCATGGCGCGTGTGGATTTCGTTCAAGGCGCGGCGATAGCCCTGCACTTCCTGCTCGGAACGGTCGCGGGGTTTGGTGTTGCCGAGGACGAGCGGACGCAAACGGTCGGGAGCGACGGTGACGCCTTCAATGCGATTGGAGGATTCAGAGCTTTGAATGATGGCGGCCTCGCGGAGCGCTTTGAGTATTTGCGGTGACTGGCGGGTGAACAATTCCTGTTTGCCTTTGGCCTCGGCGATGTCATTGAACAACCACGCGGTGCTCATGGGTAGCGCGTGGTTGCTGAGACGATGGTTGCGAAAAGAGTTCATGGTTTTGTTCAATTCGTTTTCAAGTTCACCTGTCCCGAGAACCGGCTTGTGACGGAACGGTCGCGGGTCAATTCATCCACGGCGGCGGTGATGGCCTCGGGCGGCAGCG
>CAYHFE010000926.1:0-1825 GCA_964355375.1 uncultured Verrucomicrobiota bacterium | reverse complement strand
ATGTGCGGATGATTCGGCATCGTCAACGGGGTGCGAGTTCCATCGGCATTTTGGCGGATCATCGCGATGTGCTCCCGCTCTTTCACCATCACGAAACCCAACTCCTCCAAGGCCCGTAGCACTTTCCGCTTGGGAGCATCTACCGGGAACTTAGGCATGCACTTCGGCGATAAATGCTTCCAAAATGGGGGAATCCGATTCCAACGATTCCGGTCCGAAAGTCTCAAGGTGAAATCGAACGGCCGATTGACAATCCGCCAAGGCCTCCTCGTAAGTGTCTCCTTCACCAACGACGACGCCTTTCAAACCCAGCGGATAGCCTACGTATCCCTCCGGGTGTTTCTCCACGACGATCTTCACCGATTTCATGCCTTGTAGCCTACCACAGTAGAACTCGTCGTAAAGCCTGCCTCCAAGATTTCGCTGGCGCGATCCTAAAGGAATCCGATGGGTGAGGTCCGGGCGGGGGGCCGAATAGAATCCGACTTGAGCGCCAACCTCCGTTATCGACGTTGGGTTGGCTCACTGGTTCGCAGTGAAAGGTTGTCCATGACCGCGACATTTCCGGGGGGCAGCGTCGGCCGCAAGGGGTGGCGGACAACTGAACGCTATCGATTGAAGTGGCGAGATTTTTACCCAGGATTTTGAATGAATGAACCCCAATTCACGGATTTGCGGGAGCAGTCGAGCCTTCCGGTGGTTTCTTGGTGAAAAGGGGCAATGACGTAACCGCATTTCGCAGGGTTGCGAGCTCCAGGTGGGTGTAAATGTGATGCACCGGCTTTGAGGAGTGACCGGTGAGTTTCATCCTAACTTCTTCCGAGACTCCCGCATTCGCCAACGCCGACGTAAAGCTGTGCCGCAGTGAATGGAATGTCCGGATCGTGAACTTTCGGACTCCTTTGCCTTCGATAACCCCTGGATCAAGTCCCGCACGAATGATGATTCGCTTGAACGCGCCACTCAAGCCGTTGCGTCCGCCGCTGCAGCGTTTGGCGAGGGTTGGGCAGAGCAATCCTTTGGTGCCGAAACCCGAAAGGTAATTCAAATGCTCGATGACGTGGTAATGCATCGGGACGATGACCTTCTTTCTTCCTTTGCGCTGCTCATACGAAATGACACCGAGCTCGGGATGAACGTTTTCCCATTGCATGCGAACGCAATCCGAAAGCCGAGCGCCAACGAAATAGCCGAGAAGAATGGCCGTTTGCCATTCCAAGTTCGGAGCTGTGTCCAGGATCTGCTGCACCTCTTCAGGGGTGAAGATTCCCCTCGTGGAGGCCTCATCTCTCGGTCGGCGGACAGCCGCAACCGGGTTCTTCAGGATCAAGCCGTATGCTTCCGCCCGCCTGAACGCCGAATTGAGAGTTTTGACGTCCACCAAGGCCGTCTTGGGAGCTCTCCCGTCCGCCAGACGAGCACTCAAGAACTGCTCGATTTGCTGGGGACCGAGGGCCGTTATCGGTTGTAGCGCTTTGGATCCGATGCACTTGAGAAACTGATCGACCGTGCTTTCGTAGCGAACAAAGGTGCTCGCCGCGATTTGCGGCCTCGTGACGGCCAGCCATTCACGAAGGTATGTCTCCGTGGAGGGAACCTCGATGGTGTCGCCGACCACCCTTTCGGACACATCATTTAGGACCTTCCGTAACTGCGCGGTTGTGAGTGACGCGCTTCGCGATTGCCGTTCCACCCGCTCTAGTTCGAGGGCGATTTCCAGAGCTTGATTGCGTTCGGTTGACTTGGTGGACCGCTTTCGCTGGACACCGTCACGGTCCGTGTAGCAAGCGGTCCAGAACCGCGAATTCGGGTGTTTGGTGACGCT
>CAYHFE010000925.1:0-1825 GCA_964355375.1 uncultured Verrucomicrobiota bacterium | reverse complement strand
AATTCCCTCGGATATCCTGCAAATCGTGCCATCAAATACCGCGCTCACGCTCAGTTCGGATTTTGTCGAGGGCGCTCTCGCCGCCTTGACGGATATGCTGCTACAGGCTGGAGGAATAAACATCGACAGCATCGGGAAATCTGTCGCCCAAGAGATAAACACGAATCGCAAGCATTTCGTCGTGTGTCATGGTTTGGGTGGTGCGTCGCCTTTCTGCTCGGACTGACGTCTCTGCAACTCGATGTCGATGAGCTTGGCGTGAAAATGCTGGCCAGTCGCAGCAAACCAAATAACCGCAGGCACGATGAACGCCCAAAGACCCCACCCTGCCCACACAACCACAACCAGCGCAACAAGGCCGACGAACAACGCGAGATTGCGACGGCCTTGTAACAGCATCCTTGCCATCAGCAGCTCAGGGACTGTTGACTGGCGCAATGAGGCTTCGTATTCGGCGCTCATGCTCGAATTGGGCTAACGATACGGATGAGCCATGACGAGGAGCGCGTCAGCGACGTTCGATTGGAACCGCTGCGTCATCGCGCTCCTCGTCATTGGCTCCATCCGCTGGTTGGCTGGTCCTATTCGCGATAGACATCTTTCCGGTGCCGGACCCGGGTCACGGTAACCGTCTCGGTTCCGTCTGAAATCGTGTAGATGATGCGGTAATCTCCAACGCGAATCCGGTATGTGTGCTCTGTCCCTTGCAGTTTTTTCGAGCCGTCCGGACGTGGCTCTGTGGCCAAGCCGCCTGCGGCATTGACGATCCGCGCCACTTGATCGGGGGGAATCCTGCGAAGGTCCTTCTTGGTCGAAGGCTTCCATTCAACTCGGAAGGAGGCCATCGCGCTTCAATTCTTCAACGAAGTCCTTGTGGTCAATGGCCGGCTCGTCTCGCCGCTCGGCCACGACGGCGAGATCGGCCAGATCCTCGATCATGCGCTCGTAGTCCTCCAGGGAGAGCATGACAGCCTGGCGCTCGCCCTTCTCGTCGGTCACATATTGAACTGTCGCTGGCATGACTGAAAATTACCATCGTCGTCCGTACTGTCGAGTGCCGATTGTGCCGATTCTGTACTCAGCCAACGACCAAGCTCACCGACCGCCGTCGGCACCGGGCGCTGGCAGCCAATCCAGCGTCCCAAAATCCCATGTATCCGAAAACCGAAGCGCGGGGCGGCGGTTCGTGTGGAGCGCATTGTTGATAGGGGTAGGGAGAGCGGGTTTAACGCTCCCCCTCCCTCCAATCCGACGCTTTGATTGGCGGGCGTCATGCGGGAAGGATGGCTAAGATCGCGGTGCATGAAAAGCACTAATCATCCTTCAAACAACGACACCAACACCAGCACCTCCAACCGCGCAGGCCAACCTGTCCCGGGCCCATCCGCCACGCCCAAAGCCAGCCAGTGGGGACTCAAGCCGTCCCTGCCTCCGGGGATTCGGACCAGTGCCCGAGAGTTCGTCAACCCGGTCGATTATCAGCATCCCTTCGATTCCATGGCCAGGTTCGCCGAATTGCTGGCCCTGCGCTACGATGCCAATCGCACCCGGCATGCCTATTACCGTCACCTGCGTCTGATCCACCAATATTTCAAGGGCGATCCCGCCATCCTCACCGAAGCCCAACTTCGCGATTACTTCCTCTTCGTCAAACTCAAGAAGCACTGGAAACCCAAGACGATCCGTCAGACCCTCGCCGCCACCCGGATGTTCTTTGTCGATCTGCTCGGGCACACCGATTGGACCCTCTTCTCCCAGATCCGCGCCAAAGATGCGCCCAGGTTGCCCAGGTGTGACGCAGGATATAGCTGCCGCTGGCCGGGAT
>CAYHFE010000924.1:0-1830 GCA_964355375.1 uncultured Verrucomicrobiota bacterium | reverse complement strand
GTTCATGGGCACAATCAAGGGCCGTCCTCGGCAGATTTCCCTTTCCATGAACCGTCGAAAGGTAGGGACACGCGGCTCGCGCGTCCCTGTTTGCGCCGCTGAACGCGGCTCGTCCGCCGGTCCGCCGTCCCACGAGAGAGGGAGGCATCGCGGGAACTGCGGGGTGGGGACGGCCCGTCCTCACCTGACCGCGCAGGACGAGCCGTCCCCGCCCCAGCTCATTCCACTTTGCTTTCAAGTTGAGCGCAATTAGCCCTCACCCGTCCTTCGGACACCCTCTCCCATCCGATGGGAGAGGGACGGGGTGAGGGAGCAGTTGGTCTCATCTTGATCGCGAATTCGAATCAGCTTTTCAGCAGTTTGCTCGCGGCCTGGGCCACATCCTTGTCGCCCCGGCCGGAAAGATTCACGATCACCAACTGATCCTTGGCCAGGCCAGGCGCAAGTTGGATGACTTCGGCAATGGCGTGAGCGGATTCAAGGGCCGGGATGATCCCTTCCAGGTGGGCCAGCCGGCGAAACGCCTCGAGCGCCTGGTCGTCGGTCGCGTAGGTGTATTCCACGCGCTGCTGATCGCGGAGCCAAGCGTGCTCCGGTCCGACCGCGGCATAGTCAAGACCGGCCGAGACACTGTGGGTCAATTGGATTTGGCCGTATTCGTCCTGAAGCAAATAAGATCGCGTCCCCTGCAAGACACCGAGTGAGCCTCCTTGAAAACGGGCCGCGTGTTTATTGGGAAAGATGCCTTCACCACCCGCTTCCACTCCGATCATTCTAACCGAGGAATCCTGAAGAAACGGAAAGAACAGTCCCATGGCATTGGACCCGCCGCCGACGCAGGCGATCAAAAGGTCGGGCAGGCGTTGCTCCTTCTCCAGAATTTGCCGCCGCGCCTCGTCGCCGATGACCCGCTGGAAATTTCGGACCATGAGCGGATACGGATGCGCGCCATAGACCGTGCCGAGAATGTAGTGGGTCGTGCGGACGTTCGTCACCCAATCGCGCATCGCTTCGTTGATCGCTTCCTTGAGCGTCTGCTGGCCGGCGGTGACCGGAACGACCTCGGCGCCGAGCAGTTTCATGCGGAACACGTTCAAAGCTTGGCGTTCGCAATCGACCGCGCCCATGTAAATGACGCACTTGAGCCCGAACATCGCGGCCACCGTGGCCGTGGCCACGCCGTGCTGCCCCGCGCCGGTCTCGGCGATGATCCGGGTCTTGCCCATGCGCTTGGCCAGGAGAATCTGCCCGATGCAATTGTTGATCTTGTGCGCTCCGGTATGGAGAAGGTCTTCTCGCTTGAGATAAATCTTGGCCCCGCCCAGATGGCGGGTCAGGCGCTCCGCAAAATAGAGCGGAGTGGGGCGTCCGCAGAACTCGCGCAAATAGTAGTCGAGCTCCCGCTGGAATTCTGGATCGTACTGCGATCGGAAGTAAAACTCCTCCAACTCCTGCAAGGGGTGCATCAGAGTTTCCGGGACGTAGCGGCCACCGTAGGGACCAAAATGGCCTCGGGCGTCCGGGAGTGCGGCAGTCGTCGTTGCGCTCATATCGGCGGCGACTGTCTGCATTCCGGATCAAAAACTCAACAGGATTGTCGTGGCTACCTTTGAGCTTAGCCACAAGGGGTCAGGTCCTATTATCATCTATTATCAGCCTTCCTTGCCGTGCCAGATACAGCCGGTTATTGACCTAGCGGGACTTTACAAGTTAATCGAGCGAAAACGAGACGCGAGCCTTGATTTCATGGGGTTATTGTGACGTCGGCGTTGTATTCGTCAACGACAATTATTCTTCCCTAGCGACGACAATTAAAATTCCCGTCATTAC
>CAYHFE010000923.1:0-1831 GCA_964355375.1 uncultured Verrucomicrobiota bacterium | reverse complement strand
TGTCGTCCCGGCTTCAGCCGGTCGCCACGTGAAAACCGGCTGAAGCCGGGACGACCTGCGTGGAACGGACCGTGTCCTGAGTCAAAATGAGAACTGCTGTCCAAAGTCGAGCGCTTCTTGACGCGCGGGTGAGCGGTCCCTACTGTCGCCTCAACCTTGAGTGACAATGAGTCTTGAGATCACCATCGAATACTGCACGGCTTGAAACTACGAGCCGCACGCCGTCAGTTTGACGGAGAAACTGCTAAAACTGAAGCAGCACATTGGCTCGGTGAAGCTCGTCCCCTCGGGCGGGGGCGCTTTCGAGGTGAGTGTGAACGGGCGAAAAATCTATTCCAAGCTTCAGACCGGCCAGTTTCCGGACGCGGACTCGATTGTGAAAGCCGTCAGAGCGAGCCGTTAAGCCGTTTCATCCGACCAAGAGCCCGTTCTGCCGAACAAAACGCTCCACCCAAACCGCCGCCCCACTCTCGGCTTCGGCCCGTGTGTTGAGTTTTCGGGTGCGGATCGTCATCACTGAGTTATCGGCCGGACGGCGGTCGGTGAGCTTGGCCGATCGCGCAGAAAGGTGAATCATTCCCAGTTCCGGATAGAGGCGTTTCCATTTGATGCGGGCATTTTCCGTGATGAAGCGCCAGGCAATGGATGAAGCTCGGTTGTTCCGGTCGCCCAGCCAAAGGAAGGGTCACGGCACCCTCGACTTGCCCTTGGTCTCCGCGAGCACCTCGCTTTGGATCAACTTGTCTGCCATGCCCGGCGCGATAATTTGTCGATAACCGTCGCCTTCCCGTTGGAATTGAACCCGGGAAGTTTTGACTCCGCCATCGGAGGTATCCCTCTCGACCGCCAGAACTGACATATCGCCTCGGTCAACCTGATTGATGATGCGAAAGCCCGCCCCGTTCGGCGTGCCGAGGAAAGAGCTCTGCATGAATCCATCGAGCGAACCGTAGCGGGCGCGAAACGCTTCCGGGGTCGCGGCAAAGGTAGCTTCCGCTTTCAATCGAGTCGGCTCATCCGTCCAGATCAGAGCGTTGGCCAAGGCGTTGGTGTCGCGGTGGAGGATCGCCCAATTGAGAGTCTGGAAGGCCGCGGCGGGTGTGGCGAAGCCCACATTCGCCCAAGCCTCGGCGGGCAAGTGCGGCGCATCGCTCGGGCTCGGGGCCAGCGGCTTCGGAGCGCCCGGATTGGCGGGACCCTTTGGGGCCTGGGACTTCAACTGACGATTCTCCGCTTGGACTTGGGCCAGTTCAGCCTCGCGCGCCCGCATCACGGCCGCTTGGCCGCGCAGGCGCAACAGTTCCGAGTGCTCTTGCCGGAGTCGTTCGAGTTCCTGGGGATCGACCATTCGCGCCTGCAGTTTTTGGTTCTCTTCGCTCAGCCGATTGAGCTCCTGGGTTTGCTGCTGCAAAGCCTCGATCTCGGAACGAAGTCGCGCGTTGGTTTGGTATTGCAGCACCAAAGTTACCGCCATTCCCGCGGTCAGGACGAGGCCCGCGACGCCCAGTTTCATTTTTGTCAGGCTCATAAATCCAAAATCAAAGAAGTGAAATCAGAAGCAGCTACGCCGCCTTTCTGAGAGGAATTCGTTCATGCAAAGCGGCACGGAGTCTAGGTTTCCAGAAGGACTGGGACAAGACAAATGGGCCGTCCAGCAAGGTTCAACGCGTCTTTCGGTGCCCGAGTGTATCTGTCGAAACCGGGCAGAGATTGCGGCGGTTATCACCAAGACCACCGACGGCCGCAAGCCTCGGCACGACCTGGCTGATGGGCCGAAGTGACCAACCGTCACCCTGAAAATGATGCGGTGCGGTGGGAAGGAGGAAGGGGA
>CAYHFE010000922.1:0-1842 GCA_964355375.1 uncultured Verrucomicrobiota bacterium | reverse complement strand
GTTCATGGGCAGATTTGACCGGCTCGGCTCGGCTCGGCGATGTTTGAAACTCGCGATCCGCTTTGGCATACTCAGGTCGTGCCCGTGACGGACCATATTCGCAACTTGCTCAGCCAAATCCCGCACAAGCCCGGCGTTTATCTGATGAAGGACCGCTTCGGCACGGTCATTTACGTCGGCAAAGCCCGCGATCTCCGCAAGCGGGTCAACCAGTATTTCCATCCGTCGCGCCGCCTCGGCTGGGACGTCAAACTCAACGCGCTGATCGAAGCGGTCCACGACTTCGCCGTCCACGTCGTCCGCACCGAACCCGAAGCCGTCCTGCTCGAAGGCAAGCTCATCAAGGAGTTTCATCCGCGCTACAACGTCAGCTTTCGCGATGACAAACGGTTTCTGAGTCTCAAGATCAATCTTAACGATCCGATTCCTCGCTTCACCCTGACGCGTCTTCAGCAGGAGGATGGGGCTCGTTACTTCGGGCCTTTTGCCAGTTCCGGGGCGTTGCGGCGCACTCTGGCCATGATCCGCGCCAGGTTCAATCTCCGCGGTTGCCGTCCCCTCACGCCCAACGAGCGCGACTACAAGCATTGCCTCTATGCCAACCTGAAGTACTGCACCGCGCCCTGCATCGGCAATGTGACCCGCGATCAGTACTTGCTCCAGGTGCAGGCCGCTTGCGATTTCTTGGCCGGTCACTCGGAAGAACTGGAGGCCGAGCTGGAACTGGAAATGAAGAAGGCGGCGGCGAAATTGGAGTTCGAGCGAGCCGCCCAGCTCCGCGATCTGCTGACCGATCTCCGCCAGACCACCGCCAAAACCAGCCAGTTCAAGAGGTTGCCTTACACCCTGCCCGTCGCGCTCGATCCAGCCCGCGATCTCCTGGAGTTGGCCGGGGTCCTCGGCTTGGCGGCGCCACCTCTGCGCATCGAAGGGTTTGACATCTCCAATATCAGCGGCACCTTCGCCGTCGCCTCGATGGTCAGCTTCAAGAATGGACGTCCCGATCGCGCCCAGTACCGCCGATTCAAGATGAAGAGCGTCACGGGCCAGGATGACTTCGCGTGCATGGCGGAAACGGTCCGGCGCCGTTATTCCCGTTTGCTGCGCGAGCCCGCCGATGACCTTGCGCCCGGCGAATCCGCCTCGTTGACTCAGGAATCCGCCGCCCCGGAGAGGCCGCGCCCGGCGCTCCCTGATTTGATCCTGATCGATGGCGGCAAAGGCCAACTGAACGCCGCCCGCGCCGAGTTGGCCAAACTCCAGGTTGGTCACATTCCCATCATCGGTCTGGCCAAGGAATATGAGGAGATCTACCGCCCGGGCGAATCCGAACCGCTGCGGCTTTCTCTCGAGAGCGGCGCGCTCAAGCTGCTGCAACGGGTTCGCGACGAGTCCCATCGTTTTGCCAACACTTACAACGCGCAGTTGCGTCTCCGCAAAATCTCCGAGAGCCTTCTCGATGAATTCCCCGGCATCGGCGAACAGCGCAAGGCCGCCCTCCTGAAAAAATTCGGCTCGATCCAGCGGTTGCGCTGCGCTTCCCTCGAGCAGATCGCGGAAGTGCCCGGATTTGGCGGTAAATCCGCCGCCGACCTGAAGGCGTTTCTGGAGGCGCGCTCGGCCATTTCCAACCCGGCGAATTCGTCCCAACCTCAAACACCCCCTCCGACATCGTAGCTGGGACCATTCCGCTTCTACATTGCGCGTGGCGCATTTGGGCTTGGAGCCTCTTCATGAACCTGCGGTGGGGTGAGACTCTGTCGAACCCTGACTCTTTTGCCGACCAAGATTCCAGGGCTCGACGGAGTCTCGCCCCACCGTTGGACGGGTTCATGGTCCCAA
>CAYHFE010000921.1:0-1848 GCA_964355375.1 uncultured Verrucomicrobiota bacterium | reverse complement strand
CTCTGGACGGCTACGATCGTGTCCGCCGTGAAAAAGCAAATTCCTATCATTCGGCGACCCGCGGGCCGTTGGCGCCTGAGCCGGCGAGTTTCGCGTCGAGCGACTTTTGGAAATCGAATCGCAGCAACGCCCGGCAGCGTTGAAGTTCCTGGACCTGGCTGGGACGAATGTCGAAAGGGCCGGGACACGTGCCGGGCTCGGACAGACGAGCCACGCTCAGGTCGTCGCCGAGCAGGTCGCGGGCAGCGGCTTCAAGGTAAGAGGTCGTGGTGGCGATGACGGGCCCGTGGCCAGTCGTTGAGGATCGCTGGCAGCCGGGCAACGGAAGAAGCAAGCCCACGAGGCAAATCAGCCGGGCCGGCCAGCGAACGATCCCACGCATTCTAATTTCCGCCATACCCGAAATCGTCAAATAGGGTCACGCTGTCGGCTTTGGTCCATAGACCCACCATGCCGGCATCGGCGAACGTTCCATCCTCAACCTCAAACAGACGCGCTCCATCCAGAAACACTGTGAAGCGCGAGCTGACAAATTCGACGCGTAGCGTATGCCATGACGCGGGAGTAACCTTTGTGTCCACGCCGTAACCCTCGGTGCGTCCGACGATGTCCAAGGCTTTCCGTTGGCCGGCCTCGACCCTGTAAAGAACCACGTTGTCTTCGAGGGCGTTGGCCCGGCAGACGTAGTAATTGGTGGAATTCTGCACTCGCCAGACCACCCCCGCCGCCTGATCCACTTTGCCACGGACCGCCTTGAACTTTGCTTCCACGAAGCCGTCTTTGATTGACGACCCTTCTTTGAAACAAAGCGGGTAACTCGGCTTGGGCACCTCGCCCGACTGCTTCAGCACGTTGGGAGGGGAGGGTGCGGTCGTATCAGAAACCACGTTCCACCTCGGGGCCCCTACACCCGTGATCGCCGCCACCCAACCCTGCGGCAATCGACCAGGTTCGTCCAATTCGAATCCGATCCTCCCGACAGTGGCACTGCCTGAATCCCGCGAATTGGCTGTCTCAAAGTTCGGGTTGACCTCGCGCGCCAACTTTCGTGCCGGATGTTCCGTTGGCAAATCCTGCAAACGGAAAATCTCCTGGCCCTTCTGGCGCCGGCCTTCCAACCGCGTCGCCATGCCTTTGAGGTAAGGCAGACGTTTGAGCGCATTGCGCGGGGGCGCATTTTTCTCCGTCAGACCGCCGTCCCGCGTCTGCGAAAGCGTGCCACCGAGGATGACGACGCAAGGGACTTGGTTCGTTTCGATCGGCCACAGCTTTGTTCCGGATGCTTCCGCTACAGAAATACTGAAGGTGACCGGTTGTTCGGTGAAGGCCGCCTGATCCGCGGCGGCCGCGCGGACATTGCCGATGGCCAAAACGGCGATGCCAAGGACAAGTCGCCGAGAGATTTCCGATGCTCTGAGTTCACGATTCTTCATGGGTTCGCCTGAGTTGAGCCGCAACGATTCAATTGAAATGGGGAGCGCACGCGCCCTCGCGTGCGGTGGTCGGTGCCCTCGCCGACCACACTGGCCTGCATGAACGAATCACCGTTTTGTGATTGAGTGACGCGCCGGTTCCGACCGGCGAGGCGCCGGTCGGCACACGCGAGGGCGCGTATGCTCCCCAAACCTGACTGCAGGCTTGCGGTTGAGGTCATGGCGCCTTGAATTGCATCCCGTCACGCGTGGCCATGCGGGCGATGACGCCGACATCGCCGGTCCGCCGATACCAACTGCGATTGGCAATGGGCGCGAGCGAATCCTCGCATCCTGTCAGTATGACGCCCGAGTAGTGTTACGCCACCATAAAACCGTATGAACAGTGGCCTGGAAGACAATGACCCCATCTCAG
>CAYHFE010000920.1:0-1851 GCA_964355375.1 uncultured Verrucomicrobiota bacterium | reverse complement strand
ATCGACAGGACCGGCGTCCGCTCGTCATCCACGATGGTCACGGTGATCCGGTTTAAGTTCGTCGCCAGGATGGCCTGGGACGCCGCCACGGTCACGTCGATGAAGAACGTCTTGTTCGTCGGGCCGGACAGCGCGTTATCGATCACTCGGACCATGTTCGTCACGACGAGCTGTGTCTGGAAGGGTTGGAAGACCACATAATCGTCGAGCCCCACCAAGGGAACGTAGTCCCTTCCTGGCACCGCCGTCTCGGCCGTCGAATTGAACTCCACCGAGATTGGCTGGCCGCTGGGGGTTGAAAGATTCAGAGCAAAGACCGCGTTGGTGCCTCGACTCTTTTCATCCACACGCAGGGTCAGGTTGGTGACGGAAAGAATTGGGAGTGGATCGTTATCGCGGATCACGACGACAAAATCCGGGGGGACTTCGGTCGGCGCGTCGGGATTGCTGAACTTCACGAAAAAACGGCGCTCGGGCTCGTTGATGAAGTTGTTGATGGTTTTGATCGTGATCTTTTGAATCTGATTCGACTGCGCCAGAGACCAAATCAATGTGTCCTTCTTAAATTCGTAGTCTCGGATGGCCACGGCGGTGGAGTCCTGGGTGATGTAGTGCAACCGGTTAATCCTGCCGTTTAATTGCCCGGGGTTGAAGACTAGGAGGATGGCGTCCTCGCCTTCTGTGACAGTCGCGTTCAACGGCGTGAGCACCAGATTCTCGACCACCTGAATAGTGAGGGGTTCTGTCTTGGTTTTGAACCCCTTATCATCGGTAACTTCGGCGATGAATGTGTAGCGGTCCGGCGTCACATTCGCGAAGGTGTAGCTTAGGCGTTCTTGGGAAACCGAGAGCAACGGCTCGTCGACCGGCCGACTGGTCGAGCGTCGGAACAGCGACACGTCTGCTACTCGCCCGTCCACGCCCGTCGCTTCCACTTCGATCTGAATCGATGCTCCCGCCGTAAAGATATTGGTCTTGCTGGGGTCCGGAGTCAAAAACCGAACGGTCGGCGGGTCGTGAACCGGATTCACGGTCAGCCAGAACGACGCGTAGTTGGTTGGCCCCCCCGCGCTGGCCGCGAGCGTGATTTGGACGCGTCCAGACTCGTTGGCGACCGGGATCACAACCACCACCCAATTGGTGCCGCCCCCGCCGACAAAAGTTTTGATATCTTGGTCTCGAACCAAATTTGGGGCCGATGAACTTCCGGTCAGCTTGATTGGAAGCGATGCATCCGCGCCATTCGAATTGCCCAACTGCAGCGTCACGGGAATCTGCCCCGTCGGTGTGTCTTCCTCGGTAGTTTGATCGTCAATTTTATAGAACCCGACCAAGGGTCCAGAGATCGAAGACTTCTTCACCACGCTGGCACTGCCGGTTTCCAAGCCAAGATCCACCCTTCCGGTCGCGGCGATGCCGGTGATCACCGAGATCATCAGGAGTAACAGAGCCAGCCCGAGCACGGAGAGCCTCAAACCTCGCGGCACGATGTTCCCAACTCGGAACGGACTCGGCGCGCGCCAGCGTCTTGGAGTGCGCCGGCCCTCCGGCGCTTTGGCCGACGTCCCCGCAAGCGGCAGAGGACTGCCCCACTGCAAAACCTGGCGGTTCATCGATCGCCTCCGTGAGCCTGCGGTTGAAATGGGTGGAACGGCCAACTTGGCCGTGCTCGGCGGCAACTTGCCGCCGAGTCTGGCGCGAAAAGGGGAGGCAGAGTCACTGTTCGGTAAAGCTCGTGGCAACAAAACCTGCGGGCTGGTAGCCCACAGGAACGGGCCAGTGGCCCGTTCCACCCTGAACCCAACTGCATCGATCCGGTCGAGCACGAGGTTCGAAACCGGGAACGGACTC
>CAYHFE010000919.1:0-1853 GCA_964355375.1 uncultured Verrucomicrobiota bacterium | reverse complement strand
GCCTAACGGCAATTTCCTGAGCCTCGCCGCACATCCCAGAACCATCGAGCACTACTACACCAGCACCGATGACGCGAATGCACCACGCAAGACACAGAAGGTGATGGGCGACGAGATCATCGAATTCACTCCGGATGGACAAGTGGTTTGGCGCTGGAACACCTTCGACTATCTGGATCCGTTCAAGATCGGCTATGAGACCTTTACCTCTTACTGGTGGGTGAGAGGATTCCCCGATACGGTCGACTGGTCCCATGGCAACGGGGTCCACTATGACGCGCGGGACGACTCAATTCTCCTGTCGCTGCGCAATCTTGACGCCATCTTGAAGATCGACCGAAAGTCGAAGAACATCATCTGGATCCTGGCGCGGGATGTCGGCTGGAGTGCGGAGCTGCGCAAGAAGCTCTTGAAACCCGTCGGAAACAACTTCCAGTATCCGAGTCATCAACACAACCCCAGAATCACCCCCGACGGCAATATCGTGGTGTTTAACAACAATGTGTTTCAGGCGATTCCGTTTACCGGCGAAACCGTGAAACCGGCCGGCGAGTCTTTCAGCAATGCCATCGTGTACGACATCGACGCGGCCAAAATGACGGCCCGGGTGGTATTTATAACACCGATGGATAGGGAAGTTTCCTGCAACGCCTGGGCGATGGGAGATGCTCACGTGTTGCCAAAGACCGGAAATGTACTGGTCGACTTCTCGCTCTGTTATCCCGGCCTAAAGATCGAGACATTCCACACCATGGATCGGACCAGGACCCATCCTGACGATCTTCCCTCTTCACCGCGCATCAGGGAATTCCGCAAGGAGGACCCGGATCACCCGGTGTTTGACGTTGAACTGATTCCGCAGTTCGACCTGATGCAATGGGAAGTTTTCGGCGTGCAACGAATTCCGTCCTTGCCTGCACCGAAGGCCCGATAGCGGCGCTGTTCATGACATGGCCTTTCCTTGGGAGCTTAGATGACCACTAAAGAGACAGTAATCGTCGGCGCCGGCGTGATCGGCTGCTCCATCGCCTTTCACCTAGCACGCCTGGGTATCAAGTCGCGCATTATCGAAAGGGAGTCGATCGGCGCCAGAGCTTCGGGCAAGTCCTGGGGGATACTTCCGTACCCGCCGCGGATTCTCCCCGCCGGCGGCACCACGCCCGGCGCAGACACGATGTTCTCCACCACCGGCGATGTGCGCCGCTACCTGGATCTCTACTGGATTGGCTACATGCGCATGCGCGATGTCGCGGAGGAACTGAAGCGGACAACGGGCGTGGACATCCAGTACGGATATTCTCCCAACATCTCGATGGCGATCGATGATTATGAGGAACAAGTACTCAAGCTCAGCCTGGAGGGGATGAAGGCCCAGGGTTATTACGAGGCCGAATGGCTGGATGAAAGGGACATCCGCTCGATCTATCCCGACATTCTTCAGGGAGTCAGGGGGGGCTTGCTGGTTCACAACCGCCAGATTGAAACCTACAAGTACAACCTCGGTCTCGGCCAGGCCGCCGAGAAGATGGGCGCAGAAATCGGCAATGGTGATGTCGTCGGATTCCAGACGAAGGGCAGCCGGGTCACGGCTCTCAAGTTGGCGTCCGGCAGGGAAATCAGCGCGGACACCTTCGTGCTGACGATGGGGCCGTGGACCGC
Organism: uncultured Verrucomicrobiota bacterium; assembly: GCA_964355375.1. Classification (GTDB taxonomy): domain Bacteria; phylum Verrucomicrobiota; class Verrucomicrobiia; order Limisphaerales; family SIBE01; genus CAYHFE01. The sequence continues at coordinate 194 of CAYHFE010000919.1, read as the reverse complement.
GTCGGCCACAAAGATGCTCGGCAAAGAACGCCCGGTGTTCCTGAACCGCGATCAGTGCCTGGTCCTGCGCATGCCCGGCTCAACGCCACCCTATGCGATACGGATGCTCTCGGGCAATCAAATTGTCCCCAAGATCGATGGCACGATCATCCTCGGCCATGCCGGTGTGCCGGATCCCCAGACTGACTTCGAGA
>CAYHFE010000918.1:0-1854 GCA_964355375.1 uncultured Verrucomicrobiota bacterium | reverse complement strand
GCCGTGTAAAGTGTGGTCGTCTTGCCGCTGCCGGTGGGGCCGGTGACCAAAATGATCCCGTGCGGCAGTCCCAACAACGAGCGAAAAAGTCGCAGCTCCCGATCGTCCATGCCCAGTTCCGGCATGCCCAGAAGGGTCGCGTTTTGGCGCAACAAACGGAGCACCACCGCCTCGCCATGGAGCATGGGAATGACCGACACGCGAATATCGACCTCGCTCTCGTCCAGCCGGATTTTGATCCGACCGTCCTGGGGCAGGCGTTTTTCGGCGATATTGAGATGGCTCAGGATCTTGACCCGGGAGACGATCGCCGGCTGGAACCGTTTGATCTGAGACGGGACCGGAACTTCCTGAAGCACGCCGTCAATGCGGTAGCGAATACGCAATTCGTCTTCGAACGGCTCGAGATGAATATCCGAGGCCCGGAGTTCGATGGCATCGCGCAAGACCTGATTGACGAACCGGATGATCGACGCGTCCTCGGCCGCGCTGTCCAAATCCGTATCTTCCTCGCGATCGTCATCCACCACCTGGAGCGGCGCTTCCTCACCGAGGGTGTCGATCGTATCCGCGCCCACCCCCAGGCGCTTCTTCATTTCCCGCTGGATCGCCTCCAAGGGAGCAAGGACGGGCTTGAGTTTCAAGCCCGTCAATGTCTTGAGCGTATCCAATCCCTGAGTCGCGAAGAGCCGGCTCGTGGCCACTTCCACCGAGCCATTGACTCGTTTCAGTGGCAGGATCTCTTCCCGGAGCAGGACACGAGCCGGGAACAACGACAAAAGCTGGCGGTCCAGCTCGACGTCATCCAGGTTGGTGTAACCCAGATCATACTCGTCGGCCAACCATCGGAGCACGTCTTCTTCCGATTGCATCGCTGGCGTCAGTCCTTCACGGCACTGCTGCGCCAGCGTTTCGGAATCCATGAACGACAGTTGCTTCTGCTCAACCATCTTATCGAGCAACTCTTTCATGAGCATCTCCTGGGGCTTTGGTCGCTGTTTCGCGGAATGGGACCGAGCGCTAGTCGAGAACGTTCATCATGACCAGCGCGGCTTCCTGCTTCGGCGTCACCACTTTGCGAAGCTTCTCCCGGGCTTCCTGGAGGGTCGCCGTGTTCTTCTTGCGCGCGTCACGATACGCTTCCAACTTCGCTTTGATCTCGGCTGGCGTTCCGGATTCCACCGCCTTTTGCAGCGCTTCGGCTTCCGGCGAAGGAGTGCCGAATCCGCCCCGTCGGCCACCACCGGCCGCTTGATCACCGCCACCGCCACCACCACCACCCTGCCCTCGGCCTCGGCCAAACATCGCCCCAAAGCCACCGCCACCGACCGCCCGTTGCTTGGTTTGGACGTCTTCGATGAGCGGCTGAATCACCTTCAATTCGTCAGCGCTCACGCCAAGTCTCTCCTGATACATCTCCGCCATGCGTTGGCGCATCTGTTCCGGATCAAAATTGCCGCCGCCACCGCCGCCCTGTCGTTGAGCCATCGCACTGGTCGTCCCAAAGAGCAGCGTCCCCGCGACGCTAGCCAATAGGATTGCTTTGTTCATGTTTTTCATCGTTGTTTCTCCCACGAAGTTTTTTTTGTTTAGTTTATTTTTTTGTCGGCGCCACCGACAGGCACCTAGACGTTCGAATGCCCGGCACCGGTTTCACTTTTCTTTAGCAACCAGGGTGCCATCAACGATTTCAGGGCATTCTCACTCCTCGATCCGGGAAGTGCGCAGATTCTGCGCAGTCGATCGATTCCAAGTGCGCAGCTTTTGCGCATGCGTTCTCCTTGCGAAGCGAAAGGAGGCTTCCCATGAACCGTTCGTCAATCGGGCGGGCCAATTTTCGAGAGAGGGGCTGGA
>CAYHFE010000917.1:0-1857 GCA_964355375.1 uncultured Verrucomicrobiota bacterium | reverse complement strand
AGCAGACGACCCGGAAGCCCGTGGCCGAGGTTGTCGCCGAGTTTCTCAAGATCAAGGCAGCCCGGCAGGCGAGCGAGCGTTACATGCGGGATCTGACGGGACGGCTCGAACAGTTTGCTGCTGATTGCCGGAAAGATGCCTGCGACGTTACGACCGCGGATATTCAGGACTGGAACGACGCTCAGAAACTCAGCCCGCAGAGCTACCGGAACTACCGAACAGTGTTGCACACCCTGTTCAAGTTCGGCGTGGCCCGAGGCTACGCGGCCGACAATCCCGCTGAAGGCGTGGAGCGGGTCAAAGTCAGCCGGGGCGATGTTGAAGTGTTCACACCGGTAGAAATCGCCCGCTTGTTGGAAGCGGCCCAGCGCGCGGTCCCGGAATGGCTACCCTGCCTTGCCATAGGTGCGTTTGCCGGGTTGCGGAGTGCGGAAATCGAACGGTTGGTATGGCGCGACATCCACCTTGCCGAGCGGTTCATTGTGGTCGGCGCGTCCAAGGCCAAAACCGCCAGCCGTCGAATCGCCCCGATCAGCGACAACCTTGCCGCCTGGCTGGCACCATTCGCCGAGCGACAGGGCCGAATCTGGACCGGGACCAGCATGGCCTTCTACAAACAGCCGCAAGCCGCCGCCGCCGCAACTGCGGTCGAGTCAGACCCAGAGGCGGGCATCAAAGAGAAGCCGCCCGTCCGGTGGATGACCAACGCGCTCCGACACAGCTATGCCTCCTATCGGTTCGCCCTCACCAACGACGCGGGGCGAGTCGCAGGCGAGCTGGGCAACTCGGCATCGGTCGTTCATCGCCACTACCGCGAACTGGTCAAGCCTGCTGACGCGGAACGATGGTTTGCCGTGAAACCCGAAGGCCCAGCCAACGTCATGTCCTTGCCCTCGCCAGCCCACGCCTAGCGCACCGAGGGTGCAGGACAAAAGAGTCGCGTAATTCTCAATGTTTGAAGTTTGCTGAGGTTTTTTCTGGTGCGTGTGTATAGGACAAATAAAATTGCGCCTATGAACACTGACCTGCCCCAATTGCAGCAACGGCGCGAGCAGATCCTCCAGGACATGGGCGCGATCGATCGGGTTTGCCGCGGACACCTCAGCGAACAGTTCTTCAAGTCCAAGCAAGGCACCAAGACTGTCCGCCGCGGTCCGTATTACGTTTTGCAGCGGTGGTTCCGAGGCAAAAACCTCTGCGAACGCGTGGCCCCCGATCAGCTCGAACCGGTCCGCCAAGGGGTCGAAGGTTACAAGCGGTTTCGCCAACTGGCCGAGGAGTTCGTGGACGTCTGCGAGCAGATCACTCTGCAAACCGGAGGACTTCCGGCGATCAAAAAAAAACGGGTTTGGCCGCCGCCCAAGAGCAGTTCCAGGAAACCACCCGGTTCCTGACCTGGGCTCGAGAGCAGTTGGCCATCCGGGGAACGGTAGTGATGGGGTGCTTGGAGGAAAAGCTGCGGGAGGCGCTCCGACGGGATGCGTGCCGGTGCTTGGAAGATCTGCTCAACGATCGGGCGGTGAAAGTGCCCGGAGATCAGACCCGAGCGGGGGAAAGTTGCCATGCCGGACGGGTCAACACGGTGGACAGCGTCTTTGGCCCCTTGGTCCTGCGGCGCAACCATTACTGTCAGCGCGACGGCTCCGGAGGTCGGGTTCCCCTGGATGAGTCTCTGGGGATCGTGGAGGGCTCTACCCCGGGTCTGGCACGACTGCTGTGTCGGGTGGGAGCCCTGGAACCGTATGAGGACGCCAGCCAGAGTCTTGTTCCCTCTCACGGAAAAAGCTGAAAATGTCCCCCCTTTTTTCTCAGGTAAAACTGTTGGAAACGGCGCATCGGGAAACAAAGAAGTTCCCG
>CAYHFE010000916.1:0-1870 GCA_964355375.1 uncultured Verrucomicrobiota bacterium | reverse complement strand
TCCCGCCCGTCGCGCCTCGAAAACGCGGGTATCAACGGTCATGCGTCAGGGCTGCCGAATCCGGCCCGCTATTGACATCACGGCGACAATTTTGGAGCGTGTGACCCCGTGTTCCGTATCCTTATGAGTCGTCGTTTCCTTTTGACCTGTGTCTCGCTTGGGCTCGTCTTCGCGGCTTCGGCCGCCGAAGAAAAGCCGTTCGGACTGGAGCGGCGGGTTCCATGGACCAATGCGCGGTTGGTTGGCTCGCCGGACCCTCCGCCGCCCTATACCGTGGAGAAGGTCTTCGACCGGATGAACTGGAAGAATCCGCTCTATCTTGCGGCCGAGCCCGGGACGGACAGCCTCTTGGTGGTTCAGCAGGGCGGCGACCGAGAGGTGCCAGCGAAGATTTTGCGGGTCAAGAACGACCCGGCCACGACGGAGGCAGAAACGCTTTACCAAGTGACCCATCGGCTGATTTACGGGCTGACCTTTCATCCTGGATACCAGACCAATGGATCGCTCTTCGTTTTCAGCAACGGCCCTTGGGGACAGGAAAACCGCACCAATCGGGTTTCTCGATTCACCGTCTCGCGAGCCGCTCCTTATGGGTGCGACCCGGCATCGGAGCAAATCATTCTGGAATGGAAATCGGCCGGCCACGATGGCGGCGACTTGGCGTTTGGGCTTGATGGCATGCTCTACATCACCTCCGGCGACGGCACGAGCGATTCCGACGGATTAGTGAGTGGGCAAGACATGGATAACCTGCTGGCGGCGCTGCTCCGCATTGATGTCGAACATCCGGACGAGGGGAGAAGCTACTCGGTGCCGGTGGACAATCCGTTCGTCAACCTTCCCGGAGCACGGCCGGAAATTTGGGCCTATGGATTTCGCAATCCCTGGCGCATGACGGTGGACCGCAGGACCGGGCACATCTGGGTGGGGAACAATGGACAGGATTTATGGGAGACGGCCCATTTTGTCCGCCGCGGAGAGAACTACGGATGGAGTGTTTATGAAGGGAGTCATCCGTTCTATATCAATCGGCCGCGGGGTCCGACCCCGATCATCAAGCCCACGATCGAACATCATCATTCGGTCTTTCGATCGCTGACCGGCGGCGTGGTTTACTACGGAGAGGCGCTATCCGAGTTGAACGGCGTGTACATCTACGGAGACTATTCCACCGGCAAGATCTGGGGTGGGCGTCACGACGGGCGCACTCTGGTTTGGCACGAGGAATTAGCCGACTCGACTCTGCAAATCGTCGGTTTCGGAGTGGATCAGAAGGGTGAGCTGCTCATTTGCGATTTGGGTGGCGGCATCTCCCGATTGGTCCGAGCGCCCAAGAATGTGCCGCGGACCCCGTTTCCGGGTCGATTGAGTGAAACGGGGCTGTTTCGGTCGGTGAAGGATCACCAGGTCGAGCCGGGTCTGATCCCCTATTCGGTCAATGCGCCGGGTTGGACGGATGGAGCGACGGCAGAACGTTTCCTGGCCTTGCCGGGTGAAACCAAGATCCAGTACCAGAAATCGCGGGGCTGGGATTTCACCAATGGCGCGGTGGTGGTCCAGACCCTCTCCCTGGCCGCGCGTTCGGGCGACGGAATCTCGCCCCAACGCGTCGAGACCCGCTTGCTGGTTCGGTATCAGGGGGAATGGAGTGGTTATTCGTATCGCTGGAACGAGGAACAAACGGACGCGGAATTGGTCCCAGCCGGCGGGGCGGAGGTGACGGTGACCGCTCGGGATGGGGCCGCGGCCGGAGGCTTTCGAGGACAGACTTGGCGTTTTCCCAGCCGCGCGGAATGCCTGGCCTGTCACAGTCGGGCGGTCAACTACGTCCTGGGCTTGACCGAGCTGCAGATGAACAAGGAGCACGATT
>CAYHFE010000915.1:0-1886 GCA_964355375.1 uncultured Verrucomicrobiota bacterium | reverse complement strand
GCTCGGGACAATCGCCCCGATCTGGGACGCGTAACTGAAGAGTCCGGCCGACCGATCGCCAAAGTAATGAGCCACGACCCAGCGATCCGCGCTTTGCAGCAGCCAATTTCCGATGCCCAGCCAAAGAAAGGGCCGCCCGTACTCCTGCAATTCCTTCAGCCAAAGGCGGCGCGTGTCTTCCGATGGTTTCGGCGAATGAAGGCTGCCGCGAAAGAACAGCGCGATGCAGCCCACGACCAGAGCGCCGTGCAACGCGAATCCGGCGCTCAAGCTCAGAAAGGTCATACTCGTGGCCAGCGCCAGGCCCACCGGGATCAAGATTCGCGCCGCCGTGCCGACCAAGGTGAGACAGAAGACCCGCCACGCTTGTCGATCCGCGTTGAGCGCTCCGGTCGCGACCAGATTCAAGGCGAGCGCCAGGTTGCTCAGGGCCAGGAACGGAAAAGCCCAGAGCCAGTGCCATTCCTTTTCGTAAGCGGCCCGCCCCAGGGAAATGACCAGGAGCAGTGGCAAAAGATACCGGAGTCCCCGCCAGGACGACGACCAGAGAAAACGGGCGTAGGTTCCCGCTTGGCGGCTCTCGCGCTGCCAATAGCGGGTCGTGTGATTGACCAGACCGGAGTGCGTGACGAGCGCGCCAATCTGGGTCAAGGTCAGAAAAAGCCCGTAGGTTCCGTTGATTTCGGCGGGAACAAATTGCGAAATCAAACGCAGCCCGACAATGCCCAGCAGCAAGGTCGCCAATTGGTTGCAGGCGATGGGCACGAGGGCGGGCATCAGAGCAAAGCCAGATCGACCGCGGCCGGCGCAAAAACCAGATTGTCGTAAGTGTAAATTTCGAGGATCTCATGGCGCACGAAGCGGCCCGCGCGAATCTCCCACGGCGCATAGCCCGCCTCGGTCAAATCCCGGACCAATCGCGCGCTTTCCTTGGATTCCGGATTATCGCCAACCTCCACTGAGATGATCGGCTGGTCCGTCGCCAACAAATGGCTCGCTCCCGCCAGGATTTCGCGTTCGGCGGATTCGGCATCGATCTTGAGCACCGCCACCCGTTGGCCGATCGATCGCCGAAATTGATCCAGGGTCGTGGTTTGCACTTCGATGGACCGCGCGGGCACCGGTTCCTCGCTGATCTTCCCCTTGGTCAGGCTGTTGAAGGCCATCCAACGCGGACCATAATCGCGAAAGGTGATCGTCTGGACCGATGACCAGACCGCGAAGGGATGGACGGTGACCTGCCGGAAACCGTCGGTGTTGTGTCGGGCGATCTCGCGCGTCGAAGGCGTCGGCTCGAAGGCGTGGACCTGCCCCGACTCGCCGACGAGCAAGGCAAAGAGCGTCGTGTAATATCCCAGATGCATCCCAATATCGACCACGACGTCGCCGGTTTTGCTCAATCGAATGAACGCCTCGGTCAACGCGGGTTCGAAGACGCCGTAACTGGCGATTTCGTCGCTGACCATTTCCCCCTCGACGACGGTGAAATTCGGCACGTGAAACGTCGGCACTTGGCGCACGGTGCCGGGTGGGTTCGAGAGGAAGCCCCGTTTGCGCAGTTGATTGGTGGCGAAGCGGCGCGGATTGAGCCAGGGCTTCTGCCAGGGCCTGGCGTGCTTGTAGCGCAGGCAGGCGTGGAATCGATTGAGCAACGCGGCATCCAACATGTTACTTGCTCCGCTTCAGCCAGAGGTCCGCCTGCCAAAGGGTTCCGCCCCATTCGCGACAGGTTTCATTCAGGTCATCGAGCTCAAATCCCCAACCGGCCACGGTGTGCAGAATCTCCGGCAGCAGCGCCTGGTCACGGTAAATAGTGCGCAAGGACACTTCAATAATAATCCTTTCCGCCCGCGGCAAAACGCTCCGTCCGCCCGCCATGACCTGCC
>CAYHFE010000914.1:0-1895 GCA_964355375.1 uncultured Verrucomicrobiota bacterium | reverse complement strand
ATCCCGGCGCGATCGTGCGACCTTTATTTGTTACTGGCTCCTAAGCGCTCAAATATTGCTCGGGAAACTTCCACGGAGCCCGATACTGCGGAATCGCCAGCCGTGCGGCCTCCGGATCTCCCACGATGCGTTCGGTGGCCGAATCGAAACGTATCGAACGGCCCAGCTTATAGGACAACAGACTCAGGACGATCGGGACATCCACTTTCACATGATACGCAGCATTGCAGCTCGGCTGCTGGCGCGACTTGATGCCATCCAGCCATTCGCGCTCATGTCCGGGTGAAGGCGCAAAGGCCCGCGGCGGCGGCGGGAGATTCTTCATTTTGTCGCCTTCCGGAACGATCTTGAACATCCCGTAATCCGAATACATGGTCCCATTGGCGCCATGGAAATAGATGCCGAGGCGACGCGCGGGCTTGGGGTCACCCTGCAGATCGAAGCCGTAACTGTTGGTCAGCGATGACATCCAGGTCAGTGTCAGGTTCGGATACTGCCAGAGGACCTCGTGATGATCGTAGGCATCGCCATCGTCCTTGAGAACAAAGCGCCCTCCGCTCGAGGTCGTGTTCACGGGGAAACCCAAATCCAAAGCCCAGATCGGGAGGTCAATGATGTGCGGCGCCATCCCTGGGGTCCATCCGCCGCCGTAATCCATCCAGGACCCGTGGTTGTAGGCGTCGGCCACGAGAATCGGGCTAAATCGCCCCAGCGGCGCCGGGCCGCACCAGGAATCCCAATCGAACCCCTCCGGCGGCGTTCGCACCGCGCTCGTTCCGACGCCGGCCGGTGCTTGATTCATCACGTTAAACGTCCGGGCGACTCCGATGGGCCCCAGATTGCCGGACCGAATGTATTCCACCACCCGTCGATAATTCTCGCTCGCGTGGATCTGGGTGCCGATCTGGCTGATGATGTGGTGTTTCTTGACCGCGTTACGGACCGCGAGACTCTCTCCCAAATGGAGCGTCATCGGTTTCTGCAGGTAAATATCCTTGCCCGACTCACAGGCCGTGATCGCGATGAGAGCATGCCAATGAGGCGGTGTCGCGATGATGACGGCGTCGAGATCGCTTCGCTGGAGCATTTCGCGAAAATCGTGGAAAGGCTTGCAGGTGTCTTTGAACTGAGCGGCCACCGCGTCGCGCCGTGATTTCCAGACGTCACACGAACCCACCACCACGACATCGGGATATTTGGCGCAGGCATTCAGATTGGATCGGCCCATGCCGCCGCAGCCGATCAGACCGACATGAATTCGGCTGTTTGGACCAGGTCGGCGCGACGCGGCAGGCTCCGCCGCCGACGCGAGATGGGGCGCCGCCACTCCGATAAGACTGAGGGACGCGGTCTTTTCAATGAAGTCCCGCCGAGAAAGAGACGATTTTGAGTTCATGAGGCCGAATTTGTTTGGTTTGGTTTCATCGTGACTTGAGGGGGATTGGCATAACCCGCCCACACTTCGTCCAAGCGAGAATGGATTGAAGAGGAATCCAAGCCCTGGCTCATTGACCGCGATCAAGCCCGGCGATCGGCTGCGCCAATCAACGCCATCTCAACGAAGAATGTATTTCCGGGGTGCATCCGCGGCCTCCATTCCGACAATCGACTCATCCGAGCAAGAAGAGAATCCATCGACTGGCCACTCAGGCAATTCCCGAGCGACCGTTTCTGAATTTCCCGATAGAACGGCCGTTCGGGTCTGCTATCTTTGAGGCGCTAACACGATCTGCATCGCTAGGCGGGTCTTGAGAGCGAAAACGAAGGCGATCCTTTCGGGTCAAGGGTCGCGTTTTTCTATGTCACGATCGCAGATTCATCCTGAGTGGCCTTGAGTGCTGCCGCCGCGCTCGAGATGATTTCGCGAACAGATTCAACGGCGAGGCACTCTATAA
>CAYHFE010000913.1:0-1898 GCA_964355375.1 uncultured Verrucomicrobiota bacterium | reverse complement strand
ATCCTGCACAGGTTACGCTGTTCGAAACGGTTTACGCAAGCGCACGGCCGATCTCGCAGCCATTCTCATTTTGACTCAGGACACGGTACGTTCCACGCATGTAGTCCCGGCTTCAGCCGGTTTTCACCTGGCGACCGGCTGAAGCCGGGACTACATACTTGTCAAAATGAGAACTGCTGCGATCTCTCCGGCAAATCTCCGGTCTGGAGAGTCGCTCACCCCGCTGTTCGACGGGATCGGCGGCTGGCGACGTCTTGGTGAATTCGCGCCACTCGACCAGCGTCAGGAGAATATCAGCCATGAACGAAAACCCAAACACTCCCACGTCTCGTCGCGAATTTCTGAAAAGCACCGGCCGGATCGCCGCGACCTCGGCCCTCGCCGGGGTGGTCCTTCCGCACGTTCACGCCGCGGAAGATAACACCATTCGCCTGGCTTTGATTGGGTGTGGAGGACGCGGCAGCGGAGCGGTCGTGGATGCGTTCGAGTCGCCGAACGGTCCGGTGAAACTGACGGCCATGGCCGATCTGTTCGAGGCCCGGCTGGCGTCGTCCTACAAGAACCTGAACGCGAAGTACCCGGATCGAGTGGAGGTGCCGATCGAGCGGCGTTTCCTCGGATTCGACGCCTATCGCAAGGCGATTGATTGCCTGCGTCCGGGCGACATCGCCATGCTGACCGGCTATGCCGGTTTTCGGCCCGCGCAACTCGAGTACGCGGTGGCCAAAGGGGTCAACGTCTTCATGGAAAAATCGTTTGCCTGCGATCCTCCCGGAGTGCGGCGAGTCATCCAGGCCGGCCAGGCCGCGCAGGCGAAAAACCTCAAGATCGCCGCGGGTCTGATGTGCCGTCATTCCCGAAACCGCCAGGAATTGATCCGGCGGATCCGCGAGGGGCAACTCGGCCAGATCCAACTCATCCGCGCCTATCGAATGCAATCGGTCGGCGGCATGGGAAAACGGCCGGCGCAAGAAAAGGAATTGCACTGGCAAATCCGCAACTTCACCAGTTTCCTCTGGGTCTCGGGCGGGCTGTTTGCGGAAATGGACATCCACCAGATCGACGAGATTTGCTGGATCAAGGACGCCTACCCGGTCTCCGCTCACGGTATCGGCGGCCGCGCCGTGGACAGCACGGATTGCAGCCAGAACCTCGACTCCTTTTCCATTGAATGGACCTTTGCCGATGGCACCAAGGCGACGGACGTCGTGCGCTACCTGGCGAACTGTCACGATGAGTTCGCCACCTATATCCACGGCACCAAATGCGCGGCCCAGTTTTCCGGAAACATTCACGCCGCCACCGTGCAGACATATCGCGATCAGCGCATCCAGCCCGGCAATATCGATTGGAAAGCGGAGCGTGAACCCTTCACGGCCTGGCAGGCTGAGTGGAACGCGCTTCTGGACTCGATCCGGAATGACCGGCCCCACAATGAAGCGGAGCGGGCGGCGTTGTCCAATCTCGCGGACATCATGGGCCGGGCCGCCGTCCATTCCGGGAAAGTGATCACTTGGGATCAAGCCATGGCCTCGAATTTCCAATTCTGTCCCAACATCGACACCATGACCGATGAGAGCGTTCCGCCGGTCCAGCCCGACGCCCAGGGGCGTTACCCGGTGCCCATTCCCGGCAAGTGGTCGGAGATTTGAGAGTCGCGGTCCTGGCCTGAGAGCGATCCACCACGACGGCGTGCGCCTGAGCCGTAAGTCGGCAAGTGAAATGGGTGGCCCGGCCAACTTGGCCGTGCTCGGCGGCCTGTTTGCCGAACAGGCAGGCACCTTGCCGCCGAGTCTGGCCCGGCAGTTGGACTCACCACTCAGGGAGACTTCTGGGAGCAAAGCCTGTGGGCTGGTAGCCCACAGGAACGGGCAGGTTGCCCGTTCCACCCTGAACCC
>CAYHFE010000912.1:0-1905 GCA_964355375.1 uncultured Verrucomicrobiota bacterium | reverse complement strand
GCCGAACTGCGCTCGCGGCTTGCGTTTCTTGCCGAAGTGGGCCTGGGTTACCTGCAATTGGGGCGCGGCGCGACCACCTTGTCCGGCGGCGAAGCCCAGCGCATCCGTCTCGCCGCCCAACTCGGTTCGAATCTGAGCGGCGTGCTCTATGTGCTCGATGAGCCGACCATCGGCCTCCATCCTCGGGACAATGAGCAACTGCTCGCGGCCTTGGCCATCCTGAAATCGCGCGGCAATTCTCTGGTCGTGGTGGAGCACGACGAGCAGACCATGCGTTGCGCCGATTATATCATTGATCTCGGACCAGGTGCGGGGGTCCACGGCGGTCAGCTCGTGGCCAGCGGCACGTTGGCGGAATTGATGCGGCACGAGAACTCGGTGACGGGACAGTCGTTGCGCACCGTCCACCCGTTTCCCTCCCGCGGCCAGCGGCGGCCGGTCGTTTTAGAAATGACGAGCCCCGGCTCGAAGCGAGGCCGACCGGCGTCGAGTCACGTCACGCCCAGCCTCGTGCTCGCCCGGGCGACCAAGAACAATTTGAAAAACCTCACGGTTCATTTTCCGCTGAACCGCCTCGTCGTCGTGACGGGGGTGAGCGGCTCCGGCAAGAGCACACTCGTCCGCGATTGCCTCCTGCCCGCCCTCGAGGCCAAGCGTCGCGGACGCGCCGCCAAGACAGCCCAGGCCGTGATCATCGCCGGCGAACTTCCCAAGGCCGTCCATGAAGTCGATCAAGCTCCGATCGGCCGCACCCCGCGCTCCACTCCGGCGACCTACGTCGGTTTCTTCGATGAAATCCGGCAGTTGTTCTCCCAGACTCCTGAAGCCCGGCTGCGCGGATATTCGCCGAGCCGTTTCTCGTTCAACAGTCAGCAGGGCCGCTGCCCGGAGTGTGAAGGCGCGGGCACCATCAAGTTGGAAATGAATTTCCTCCCCGCCGCCTTTGTCCGGTGCGAGACCTGCCAGGGCAGCCGCTTCAACCCGGAGACGCTCGACATCGAGTATCGCGCCAAGAATGTCGCGCAAGTCTTGGACTTGAGCGTGGCCGAGGCGATCGATTTTTTCGCTCCGATCAGCCGCATTCGCCGCGCCCTCGAAGCGCTCCGCGATACGGGTCTCGACTATGTGCGGCTCGGTCAGATCAGCCCCACGCTGAGCGGCGGCGAAGCGCAACGGATGAAGCTTGTGACTCACCTGCTCACGGGTTTGACCAGCCCCAGAGCGGAACGTCGGCGTCCCGCGGCTGACCCGCCGGGCACGGCACCGGCTGCCTCCGCCCCCGCCCTCGGCGAGTCGTCGCTCTTTGTGCTCGAGGAACCGACCATTGGCCTGCATATCGCGGACGTAAAACGCCTGGTCGAGGTCCTGCAACGGCTCATCGACGCGGGGCATTCCGTAATTGTCATCGAGCACAATCTCGATCTCATCGCGGAGGCGGATTGGGTCATTGACCTGGGGCCGGAAGGCGGCCAGGCCGGCGGAGAACTCGTCGCGCAAGGTTCTCCCGAAATCATCGCCCGCCATCACTCCTCGCACACCGGCCGGTTTCTCCGCGCCTTTCTCGACCGAACCTGAGCGCGGTTTACAAGGAACCTCTCAGCCGTAACTACGCAGATGAGATGGGGAGCGCGCGCGCCCTCGCGTGCGGTGGCCGGCGCCCTCGCCGACCACATTGGCATGTGTGAACAAGGCACCGTTCAGTGACTGAATGGGGCCTTCGTTCCTATTCACACTCTAGAGCTTCTGCAACTCCCATATTTTCAAATAGTTAATCACTGGGAAGTAAATCTCGAGCACGCCAATGGGAAGTTTTTTGGGAAGTAACAAAAGCCGAAAATGCCCAGAATACTGGTTTTCCCCAGCGTTTCCTTTGATCCTGTTTCCTCTCAATTGGGAAGTCGGACT
>CAYHFE010000911.1:0-1914 GCA_964355375.1 uncultured Verrucomicrobiota bacterium | reverse complement strand
CCTAGATCCTGTTCACATGGCCGTCGTTGGCGATCAGCAGATCGGGCCAGTGATCCCCATTGGCATCGGCGCAGACGACGCCCAGGCCCGGCCCCGCCAGCTTCCCCAACCCCGCGTTCAGCGTCGCGTCTTCGAAACGAATCTGCCCGCCGCGCACGCCCAGGTTGTGGAATAACCGCGGGATCGTGCCCGGAAAGCCGGAGGGTCCGCAATACCCCGGCTTGCCCTGCGCATCCGGGCATTTCATGGAGGCCGAGTAATCCACGTAATTGACGATGATCAAATCCAGCCAGCCGTCCCGGTCGTAATCGAAGAACGCGGCTGACATACCCCAGTGCGGATTGTCGAGCCCGGCTTCGGCCGTGATTTCGCCAAATGTTCCACCGCCGCGATTATGAAATAGTCGGACCCGGTCATACTCGGTGATGAACACGTCGGGCTTGCCGTCATTATCCACGTCGCCGACCGCCACGCCCATGCCCCGTCCCGAAAGGTCGAGCCCGCTGCCGCTGCTCACATTGCGGAAACGGCCGTCCTTCTCTTGGTGAAAGAGCTGATGCTTGGCCGTGGAATTGGTCCCGGCGTTCTGCAACAGGAAAACATCCATGCGCCCGTCATCGTCGAAATCGAGGATCGCCACTCCGGAGCCGAGCGATTCTGGCATGAAGTAACTTCCGACCGGTCCAACGTCATGCACGAAGTTCAGTCCCACCGTGTCCGTCGCGTCCTCGATCCAGGCGAGAGCGGGGTGGGCCATCGGTGCCGCGCCGGGGGCTGGGTTGGTCGGAGCCACCTCGGTTTTGCGGCAGCCGGTTCCAGCGAGCCCCAGGCCCAGGACGATTCCCAGCAGGCAAAATAGCAACCATGCAGTGGCGAACCACCTTGCCACGGTGAAAAAGCCCCGGGTCAATCTGGGAGAATCTGGAGATCGAGGCATTTGAACATGGCTTAAATTTGCTTGATAGCCAACCAGAGACGCGAATCGGAGTCAAACTACGGTTCGACCGTTTCGCCGTGAATGAAGAACTCGGTGACTCAAGGGAAGAAGCTGCCGTGGAGCTGACCGAGATCACAACATCTGGATAGTTGAGCTCGGACTGCGGGCGCATTGGGGCGAGATTGGATATTTCTAGCGCCAATTGGAGAATTTGTGTTGCCAAGTGGATCGGCTTCATGTTTTTCTTCAGCCATTACGCCTCTAACAAACGGATGCATCGCGTGTCGGCATTGGCCGATGTGCCTTTTCGTTTGCGAGGTTGGAACAGCGGGCCTCTCGAGGCAAACGTCAAACTTGTACGAGTAATATGTCCTTCAAACTACCAACCCTTCTCGGAATTGTGTCGGTCTTGAGTGTCGCGATCTCTTCGCAGGCACAGGTTAATGTGCCGCCGAGTCTCTCCGTGAGCCCTCCACTGAAAACTGCTGGCGGCAGCCTTAAAGGCGAGTATTGGAGGCGTCCGGTCAACTCAATCCCCACGGATGGCGCCACCAGTTCCACCAACCGCATCGATAACCTGCTCAATGGCTTTGGACCGCCCAGCGGGACATTCCGGGCCGCCACGCTTGTTTACTTAGGCAATGACCTCAGCCACATCACGAACTGGCTGGGCGCCGACGCCGGCTCATTTGCCGGAAACGCCAACAATCTCGACGACGGGGCCTTTCGCTTCAGTGGCTTCATCAATATCACGAATGCCGGCACAGTAAGCCTGGGCACGACTTCCGATGACGGCTCGCGGATCACGATCGCCGGCATCGACATCATCAACAACGACAGCGGCCACGGCGATGCCACCGTTGATACGAATGTCGTATTTGCCGCGGCGGGCCTCTACCCGATCGAAATCACCTATTTCAATGGGGATTGGACCAGCGATGGAACTGGAGCGAATGAAGCTCACTCCGGCAATCCGG
>CAYHFE010000910.1:0-1916 GCA_964355375.1 uncultured Verrucomicrobiota bacterium | reverse complement strand
GCGCCGCTGAACGCGGCGCGGACGAGCCGGCGGCTCGTCCCTGCCTGGTTCATGGGTCCGATGCATGCGCCAGGCGAAAGGAGGCTTTGCATGAATCTGGGTGGGGTGAGACTCCGTCGAGCCCTGACTTTTTTGCCGACCAAGATTCCAGGGCTCGACGGAGTCTCGCCCCACCGTTCGATGGGTTCATGGCCCCGATTCATGTCCAGTCGTTGGAGGTTTTCCCGCTCCACGAACCGTTCGTCAACCACGCGGGCCAATATTCGAGAGGTGGGCAGGAGAACTCCGCCAGGTGTTGGAGTGCGGCAACCCTCGGCCGCTTTCCCCGCCCCCGGCCCAAGCGCCGGAGGGCCGGCGCACTCCAAGACGCTGGCGCGACGCCGCCCACTCCCTTCGGTTCAGGGTCCCCATGCCTGGGCCAAGCGGAAGGGGGCTCTCCATGATTCCTCCAGCGCCTTCCCTTGTCCGCAAGGCCAGGATTCTTGTCGTGGAAGACGAGGCGATCGTCGCTCGCGACATTCAACAGCTCCTGGTGGAGCTCGGCTACGAGCCCGTGGGCCATGCCACGCGGGGTGAGCCAGCCATCGTTCTGGCCGGGCAACTCCGGCCGGACTTGGTGTTGATCGATATTCAACTGGCTGGAGCTATGGACGGTATTGCCGCCGCCCAAGCTATCCGCGATCAATTCTCTCTGCCGGTCGTTTTTCTCACCGCATTTGCCGACGAGAACACGCTCACGCGCGCCAAGCTCACGGAGTCGTTCGGCTATATCCTCAAGCCATTCTCTGAACGGGAGCTGCGCATCGTCATCGAGATGGGGCTCTACAAACACCAAGCCGAACTGAAGCTGCGGCGGACGGAAGAGCGCTTGCGCCTGGTTCTCCTCGGCTCGACGGATGGGGTTTGGGACCGGGATCTGATCCGGAACGAGGCCTTCTATTCCACGCGTTGGTGGGAGATGCTCGGCTACGCGCCAGACGAGTGGCCGGTCCGTGCGGACCTGTCACTGAGCCTGATCCATCCGGACGATGCGGCCCGCGCCGCGCAGTGTGTGGCCGTGGCGCAGGCCGGCGAGACCAGTCACTACGAGCTGGAGGTCCGGATGCGGCACAAGGCCGGACACTATGTGCTGATGCTCGAGCGCGGCCTCGTCGTCCGAGACGCGAAGGGCCAGGCCATTCGCGTGGCCGGGACGAGCACCGACTTGACCGCGCGCCAGCGGATCGAGGAGCAAGGGGAGACGGTCCGCCGCTCGCTGCGCGAGAAGGAGACGCTGCTGCGCGAGATCCACCACCGGGTGAAGAACAACCTCCAGATCATCTCCAGTCTGTTGTACTTCCAGGCCGGCAAAGTGGATGATCCGGCGACTCATCGAGTGTTGAATGATGCTCGGGATCGGTTGCGCTCGATGATCCTGGTGCATGAAAAACTTTACTCGTCCGGGAACTTCGCGGATGTGGATTTTGCCGACTACGTGCGCGCGCTCGTGGACCAATTGACCCGGTCGCCCGCGGGCGAAAGCCCTCGCCACGTGTTTACGGTCGAGACGGTGCCACTGCGGCTGCCCATCGAGACGGCGTTGCCCGCCGGCATGATTCTGGTCGAGTTGGTGACCAATGTTCTCAAGTATGCCTTTCCGGGCGACCGGATCGGAGAGACGATCGTGCGAGTGGGAGGGGTCGGCGGGCCGGTCAGTCTGATGGTGAGCGACAATGGGGTCGGATTGCCGCCGAGTTTCGATCCCTCTTCCACCCCGTCGTTTGGCTGGCAGTTGATTCGCAATCTCGTCCAACAACTCGACGGAGCGGTCACCTTCGAACGTGAGGCGGGCACGAAAGTGACCATCTCATTCCCCTCGGCTCATTCCTCATGAAATTCCCCGCCTCCCTCTTCATCGTCGATGACGAGGCGCTGAC
>CAYHFE010000909.1:0-1925 GCA_964355375.1 uncultured Verrucomicrobiota bacterium | reverse complement strand
TTCGTCCGGGTTTGACTCCGCGGAGCCGACGTCGTAATCTGGTTGCAGCTTCGCATCGGTTCCCCCCTCGGTTCGTGCCGGGGGGTTTTCACGTACGTTCATCGTGATCCTCCTTGATCGGTGCGTCCGGCGCGGGGTGCTGGGCGGGTTCAGCGCAGGGCCTTCCGCCGATGGTCGCTCCGTTTCTATCATCGACTGAGGAAAACGCGCTGTCGGGCGTTACGGCGGGTCGCAAATGGCCTTCCTGTCTCGATTCAACCAAGGCGTGAAACCTTGCCGTGGCAGACTTCAGATCAGTGCAGGTCCAGCCTGATCTTCCCCAAGCCTCCGAAGACGGCATGGATTCCCGCTGGGGATAGTCACGCCCACAGATCGCTTCGGCGGGGTGTCTTTGGATCACGACGACCTCGAAGGATTCACGGCTGTGCCCCGACCTCGTCTTCCTGAACAAGGCCACATCGCCCTCACGCCGAATCAACTCGAAGGCGAACCCGCTGGAGGTGAAGCGATCTGAGATCTCCTCAATCGGAAGCAACTCTTTCGGTTCAGGCTCGCCTGCCAGCAGGCCTTTTTCATTTGGCTTCATGCCCGCCTTCCTTGGTAGCGCCGTTGTCGGCGGTTGATTCGCCGGTTTGATCGGCCATCTGCGACTGGATGAAATCGCGGATGCTGGCCATGTCCCAAAGTCGGACGCCCGACTTTTGACCGCACACCCTTAACAAAACGCCACGGATTTTTCCCTGAGCGTAGAGATTATAGAGCGTGCCACGCCGGATCGAATACTGAGCGAGGGCGTCCTTGTCGCGACCGAATTCCTTGGGGGCGTTGGAGAAGTCGCCCGCTCGGACCGGGGCGATGGTCGTTTGTTCTTTTCGCATACTGACTTTCGCGGCGGAGGGGCGAGTTTTGGGGCCACCTTCCGCTAACGTCGTCAGTATCGGTTAAGGTTTCCTCCCCAGGGTGGACATCCGCTTGTGGATAATTTGTCCACCTTTCTTCAGTCGGAGGATTATTACGTCAGTGTCGGGATTGCCACGGCGATCTTTCCCCAACCAAGCGTCCTTCACCAAGAGGGGCTTGGATCGATCTAGCTTGATTCGCTGGCGTGCCATCTCCACCGCGTACTCAGTGATTGAACGCATTCTCTTGTCGTGAGGGTCAAGCCGCGCTTCACAGTAGGCGCGCAAGGCTTCTCTGGAGAATTGGTTAAGGCCGTAATTGGGTTCCCAGCCTCGGATACAATCCCAGTTATCCAATAGGAAAGTCGCGATGGCGCTCCGTTGGAAATCCTTCACTTGAAAATGTTCGGGAAGCGATGGTTCCTTTTCTAGTTCTTTGCCAACTCTCTTAATAAAATCCTCCTCGCCACGAATCGCAGCGAGGTGGAGTCTGTCGCCGAGAGAGCAAAGTGCTTGTTTCCTCATCCCTGTGATCCTGAGTTGACCAACGGAGAAATCGTCATGCGCTTTGAGAAGGGCGTCGTCGGTGCGTGGACCACCAGTGAGTTCTCGCCTTATCTGCTGGAAAGCGTTAAGCGACTTCGCAATGTCAAGGAACGAGCAGCCTGTTACCTTTTTCACCCGTTCCGCTATAGCGCGAACCTGAGTTGAGAGAGGATCAGGTGGGGCTGTCTCTAGCCAATTCAAGAATTTTAACGAATTGAGAAGATCAGCAAAATGCTTCTCGTCGAAGAGTTCTGGGAACTTTTTGGCAAGAGCTAAGCGCACCTCAGGTGGAATTGATTCAAAAAACCGGACCAGGTCCTTCGTGGTCACCCTGCCATCAACGAGGCTCCGTCCAAATTGGGTCGCCGTCTCGACAGTCTGAAGGATCCTCTGGTGCGCATCTTGGCTCTGGCGAAATATGCGATTCAAAAGCTCCGCTTTCTGGCTTAAGGCTGCCTTGCCCTCATTATCCAGGTTAGC
>CAYHFE010000908.1:0-1927 GCA_964355375.1 uncultured Verrucomicrobiota bacterium | reverse complement strand
ATGGACTGAACCCCAAAAGTGAGACACGGGGGAAAGACGCACTTTGAATCGAATGGAGGCACAATGGCCAATATGAGAAAGTGGCGTCGGCACACGGCGGAATTCAAGCGTCAGGTCGTCGAACGAATGAAGACCGCCGCAAACATTAACGATCTGGCTCGCGAGCTGGACCTGGAGCGGAAGCTTCTGTACACCTGGAAGTACCAATTCGAAGGCCGGCCCGAGCCGCGCCGCGCGAATTTGGAGACAACCGCGGAAGAACGCAAAGAGAAGAAGTTGCAGGATGAGCTCACCAAGCTGAAATTGGCGCTGTCGGAAAAGGCGCTGGAAATCGATTTTTTCAGAAGTGCCTTGCTCAAAGTCAATCAGGGACGCCAGGAGCGTACCGCGACTGGCGGCACAGCATCTACGACAACATTCACTCGTGGACGCAAGAGCAAGGCAAACTGACCGTGGAACGGATGTGCTATCTGGCACAGGTCAGCCGGGCCAGCTACTACCGGCACTTGGAGGAGGAGGCGCCGGATGAGGCGGAGATGGCGATGCGGGTGGCCATTCAGGAAGTTGTCTTGGCGCATCGCCGCCGTTACGGCTACCGGCGCGTCACGGAGGAGCTGCACCGCAAAGGCATGATCGGCAATCACAAACGCGTGTTACGAATCATGGGCGAAGACAACTTGCTGGCGATCCGCTACCGCAAGTACATCATGACAACCGACTCGCGGCACGACTGCGAGGTGTACTTGAACCTGGCTGCGCGGATGACCTTGACCGGGGTCAATCAGTTGTGGGTAGCCGATATCACTTATATACGTCTGCGGGTGGAGTTCGTATTCCTGGCGGTGGTCATCGACCGATTTTCTCGCAAGGTGGTGGGTTGGGCGCTGGACCGGACGCTGGCCGCGCGGGTCGCGGTCACGGCGCTGGAACACGCCATCGGCCAACGCCAGCCCCCGCCAGGGGTGGTTCATCACTCCGACCAGGGAATCCAGTACGCCTGCGCCGACTATGCGGAGGTGCTCAAAAAGAACGATATGATCCCGAGCATGAGCCGACCGGCGAATCCCTACGACAATGCAGCCTGCGAGAGCTTCATGAAAACGCTCAAACAAGAAGAGATTTACTGTAACGATTACAACGATTTCGAGGATCTCGGCGGGCATCTGGAGGAGTTCGTCGGGAACTACTACAACCGGCTGCGGCTGCATTCGGCATTGGGCTACCGGACGCCAGAGGAGTTTGAGCGGGACAGCGCGACGCCAGTGGGGCCGGGCGGGAACCCGGGAGGGGCGACCATGAAGTTCTTCGGTCCCCGGAATCCGGATACAAGGCTAACCGGATCCTCAGATCCAGCCAGCGATTCCCTTCAGGAGATATCCAGACCATGAGATCCTGGTGTATTGTTATAAACTCTTCCCGCCGGGAGGGGGAAACTCAAGCCGCCGCCGGGCCCCGGCATTACCAGGCACGGCGGAAGCGGCGCGAAGTCAAAAGACGCCCTATACCGGGAAACTCTCCAAACGACCGGATTCTACGTGGGCCGGATTGTAATCGTCCCAAGAGAGTTTGCGTTGATTCCTTCCCCGCCGCTCCGCAGCAAATCCCAAGAACCCAGAAGGAACCTGGAATGCGTTTATTAGGCATGGCGGAATCTATCACTCCGATGAAGTCTCTCCAACCAATAAAAGCCGGGGCCGGACTGCCGCCTCCCGTTGGCCGGCGCCGGGGCCCAGCTAAAGAACGCGACGGAAGGAGCGCGCCCTGCTCATCGTCCGTGATGAGTTCCGGCCGGCTATTCCTCGATCGGGTTGCTCGCCAGCATTGCCCGTCTCCGCTTCACCGGCATCACGATCATAAAACACTAGACAGAAAAAAGGGAAGGGATTACTATTGAATGGTAACTGCGTCTTTTCCCTCGTGTCTCACT
>CAYHFE010000907.1:0-1929 GCA_964355375.1 uncultured Verrucomicrobiota bacterium | reverse complement strand
CGCATTATGCCGAGGAAATAAACCATGTCCACACTTAACAGAGTAATACTAGCCCGCATATTTCATACGCCGGTTTGGAAAGTGAGTTTTTTCGGGGTGCGTTGAAGGTGAGCACGAGCGGAGCTGGAAAACTGTCCGAGAAATCCTCCCCATCCATTCGGAATGGCGGAAAAGTGAATTTTGGAGCGGTGAATCGCCAAAACGGCACACACCTCTGCGCCGGCCGGCTCCAGCCAGCTATTCGAGATGAGCGATCGATTCCGGGATCAACCGGTAGGCTCGACCAGAGTGCTCAAGCGCTTCTGGCAAAGACGGAAAAGTCTCTGCAAAGGAAACGCGCTATTCAATGGCACGTAAACTCGACGCACGCTCACCTTCACTTGCGCCGTCACCTTCATTAACTTCAACCGCAAGGTGCCCACGGTGGCCCGCGCCAGCTCGGTGCCCTGGCAGCCGATGGTCCGGACCCGTTCCAGCAGCATGTAAGCAAAGGTCGACAACCACATCCGCAATTGATTGCTGGCCATATGATGGGTGCTCATCCGGTCGGCTTGCAAGTCCAGGACCTGCTGCTTGAGCACGTTCTCCATTTCGCCTCGCGCACAATACAACGGCTCGGACAACCGGGCCGGAGTGAAACGTTCCCAGTCCTCGTCAGAGGATCACGCTTGTCGCAGGCCACGGCCAGAAGGTGATCCAAGCGCAGGCGCTCATGGTTGTGGATATCTTCGTCGCCCACGGCCAGGCCGTAGAGACGTTGGAGGTGGAGTGGGAACTGCTGGACCGTGGGGAACTCCACCTGGGGAAAAAAATGCGCTTCGCCACCCCGCACCCGCCCGCGGGCCAACAAGAGCTGACACCCTGTCGAAAACCGCCGGAGCCGCGTCGGAGCACCGAACCCGCATAAACATTGGTGAAACGTTGCGAACGCTCCAAAATTCACTTCGGCGTATGAAATATCCGGGCTAGCTTCCCGCGTCCCAAAATCTCGGCAGAGGCTTCTCAGCAGAATCAGTTCTCGCCCGAGCCCCACAGGGTGCTCCCCTCCGTCACTGCCTCTCCTTGCTTGGCCAACATTCCATTGTTCACCCTTCAATGCGAAACGAGAGGGCTTCTCCATCCGCATCCGCCTCATCGGCGGCGGCGGCCAGCATCTCAAATGGGATCAAGAAGGGACTGTCCTCAACCGCTCCGGTCAACGATCGCACATGGGTCAAGGTCGGCGGATCGTTCACCGAGCTTACTTGAACTTTGACCACCACCGCGTTGGTCGAAAGCTCCTTTCCATCCCACACCCGCACCGCCAAAGGCTCCAGGATTCTCGATCAAGGCGTCCACCGTGTCGACCGTGCAGTTGCCATTGAAGTTCGCGATCAGCGACTGGCCGCTCAGGCCCCTTCCGGCCTCGCTCGTGGCGAGGGTTCCGGAATTCGGGCCGCCGAATCCCACCGTCCCGCTGGAGAGACTGATCGGGCTCGCAGCCGTGCCGAGATTCCGGACCGAGAGTTCGTCCAGAGCACTGCCGCCGTCGAACCGTCATCGGTCGCCGCCACAGTACTCGTGTTGAACCCGGCTCGCACAGCTCCGGCACCGAGGACGGACTCGGAAGCCAACGCCAGCATCAAGACCAACCCCGCCAAAATCCCATGAATCCCGGAGCGGGTCCCGCCGCCTCGGAGCGTGCCGCTCCCGAGGGCGCGAGCATCAGAATCGATCGAACCGCCCTACCCATGAACCGTTCGTCCACCAAGCGGGCCAACATTCAAGAGGGGGGCAGGAAAACTCCGCCAGGTTTTGGAGTGCGGCAGCCCTCTGCCGCTTTCCCCGCACCTGGCCAAAGCGCCGGAGGGCCGGCGCACTCCACGACGCTGGCGCGACGCAGTCCACTCCATTCGGGTCATGGGCCCGAGGCATGCGCGAAGCGAAAGA
>CAYHFE010000906.1:0-1938 GCA_964355375.1 uncultured Verrucomicrobiota bacterium | reverse complement strand
ACGTGGTGACGATCGAGGAATCGGTGCTGGGCGGTCAAGGCCGGGTCGATGTTGTCCTGCGTCGAGGCGAGCAGTCCATCGCTTGCGAGATATCCGTCACAACCGTGGTCGATTACGAGGTCGGAAACGTCGCAAAGTGCCTCATGGCTGGTTTCAAGCACGTCGCAGTCATTTGCGTCAATCGCAAGAAGGCGGACCGAATTCAGCAAGCGGTCGGTGAAGCCATTGCGCCCGAGGATGTCGGGCGGGTTGGGTATTATCTGCCCGACGAGTTCATTTCAAAAATGTTCGATTGGGCGAGTCAGGATCCGGACGGTGCCAAGACGGAAAAGGGAAAACCAAGGAAACATAAGATTCGGATGGACGCCTCAGGGTTCTCGGAAAGCGAACGCAATCAACGCGAGAACGACATGCTGAAAAGGATCGCTGCCGCATTAAAGGGGAAGAAACCAAGCGGTTAGACTTTGATTCGAGGTGGAATGGCTTTGGTTCACCCAAAGTCGTTGATAGCCAGCGAACAAGGTCAACAAAGTGGGACGACACTGGCTTCGGCCAATTGGAATGGAATTGTGCAATGTCTGGATCTTGTTGTTTTCCTGCGGAACGGTTAAATTCCAAGGCATGAGCACGAAAGCCCAGGCGATTTTGGAAGAGATCAAGGCGCTGTCGCCGCAGGAGCAGCGTGATGTGTTGAGGGAGTTGCAGCGGTCAGGCGCAACTGGAGACGAGCCACAGCCGGCGGGAAGAGAATCGATCCGACGCGGGCGAGGCCTGTTTGCCGGCAGCGGTTTGTTGGAAGCCTTGCTGGCTGACCGGGCGAAGGAGCGCGCTCGTGAGTAAGGTGGTTCTCCTCGACACTTCCGCTTGGCTCACCTGGTCGCAAGACGAACCCGGGGCTGACGAAGTGGAGATTTTTTTCGAGGATGCGATGGACGGAAATGCGACGATCCATTCCTCTTTTGTTTCGCTCACTGAACTGGAATACATCACGACGCAAAAATTTGGAGTGGACAAGGCACGGGAACTTCTCAAATCCGTGGAAGATAAGCCCGTTCGGTGGCACCAATCGGACAGGGCGTTGTGCGGTGAGGCGGCGAAGTTGAAGGCGGCGCACAAAGTCTCCTTCGCGGACGCTTTCGTGGCAGCCACGGCCAAGCGAGTGGACGCCGTGCTGATCCACAAAGACCCGGAGTTCAACACGCTCGCCGGAGTGATAAAGCTGCACAGTCTTCCGCCGAAAGCGGGAAAGGTCACGTAACCGCAGTCCTGATAACGCGGTTGCCAAGGCCGGAGCCAATGACCGCCGCGCTACGCCTTCTCAACTCACAGACCCCGCAAAAAGAAGTCCACGTTCGAGCGTTCTATCGGCCAGCAAGCGGCAAAGCACAGCGCAGCCCGCGACTTTTGGCTCAGGCGGCTCATTTTTCTTCGAAACTCCGAAATTGAGCTTTGGGGT
Organism: uncultured Verrucomicrobiota bacterium; assembly: GCA_964355375.1. Classification (GTDB taxonomy): domain Bacteria; phylum Verrucomicrobiota; class Verrucomicrobiia; order Limisphaerales; family SIBE01; genus CAYHFE01. The sequence goes on along the minus strand of CAYHFE010000906.1, from coordinate 482 downwards.
CCCCTATTCCGAAAGCTTGGTTCGACAAGTGGCATATTCTCAGGAGAATTGGCCGGAATTCTGAGAACCCATTCCGGATTTTATTCCGGATTTGAGGTTTTCGAAGAATTGAAACGCTGTTAACTTGTTGAACATGAGGACGTTGGAGCGGGTGAAGGGAATCGAACCCTCGTCTCGTTCCAAGTGTTTTACACGCTATTTTGCTGGTGTTTTGGAATATTTAGTGGGAAGTTCAGTGGGAAGTCTTCCCATTTTACTGCACAGTGGGAGCGACGAAAAACGCACGATTTTATGGCCACTGTTTTCAAACGTTCCGCGTCTCCGTTCTGGTTCGCTTGTTACTCCGATCAGAACGGCAAAACTGTCCGTCGCTCGACCAAGGCGGCAGACAAAACAACGGCTACTCGCATGGCGCTCGAATGGGAAGAATTGGAACGGGCCGCCAAGGAAGGCCGGGCAACGGTGACCACTTTTCAGAAGGT
>CAYHFE010000905.1:0-1939 GCA_964355375.1 uncultured Verrucomicrobiota bacterium | reverse complement strand
CGGAGTCGAGAATGTCCCGCAAGTAGGCGTTATCCCTCGACATAGAGCGGAACAGCCGTCTTCAGGATGGCGTTGCGCCGGTAGGGATTCCGGCTGCGTTCGATTCCCTGGCGGCTCACCAAGTCCACCGGCCGGCCAAACAACTTCTCCAAATCCAGCTTCAAAGCGACCCACTCGAACAAGCCGCACTGGAGGTCAGGCCGCAGCGAGCAAAGCAGGTCCACGTCGCTGTCCGCGCGGAAATCCTCGCGCAGCGCCGAGCCGAAGAGTTCGAGCCGGGCGATGCCGCGCTGTCGGCAAAACTGCTCCAGCGCCTCGCGGTTGACTTGCACCTTCACGGCCAAAGAGTCGCAACAAATCAGGCGGGCGTCAACGCAGCAGCCAGCGGGCGTCGCTCGCGGTTCCCTCGGAATCAAAACTCTGGAACAATTCCGCGTCGCTGATAACCTGCTGCCGATGATTCAAAGATGAAACTGAACAGCCAAGTTCTAGCGGGAATTCTCGTGCCGCCATACCAGTACGTGGTGCCAGTGTCTTCGCGGAGAATCCACCACCGGACAAAATCGACAAGTACGTCTGGAGCGACATCAGCGAAGCGTTCGCCAGACCCGTTGACCGGGATGACCTGGAAAGCACCTACGCGCCGACACAGATTCTGGCAGAGGTATTCAAGGCAGAAGGATTCGACGGAATCGCCTATCGAAGCGGTCTTGCAAAAGGGGTGAACATTGTGCTGTTCGATGTCGGCGTGGCAAAGCCGCTCAAGACTTACCTCTATTCTCTGAGAAGGGTGAAATACACTTTCACCGGAGACGAATTCGCAATTCAGTTCCAAAAAGACGGCTCTTATGAAGCTCTCACGGAGCTTACCAGTGAGTCGCCGTGATGTTTGAACCCGCCAGCGAGGTAATCTTCGACGAGGACGTAGAGCGCGTGGAGGTTGGCGAAGCTGCTGCGGGACTTGGAGCCGCGACTAGCAGCGCGGGTCTTGAGGTTGAGGTATTGCAGCAGCAGGCTGCGCTCGAAACGTCATCGGCCTGAGCACCGAAGCGACAGCGGCAATCGGTTTCCGGCGGCAGGTTTCTTTCGCCCATTCAGGGCTTGGGGTGCTTTTGGGTGGCGGACCCAGGGCGGCGTCCGCGAGGCGGACTTGCCCTGGGCTATTCTCTTTCGCCCCGCTGGGGCTTCAGGTTGCGGCGGTGGCGTGGGATCCGATCTTTGGCGGAAGGCGATCCTTCGGAACCCGGACGAGGACGCAGACGAAGTTGCGCGCGTAGTTGCCGCAACGGGGAATTCGCGGGCCGCTTCAGCCGCCAATTGGTAATGACGCCGGGACTGGTTTCTGGTTTCCTTTCCTGCGCATGACAGCACTGCCAAGCTCAGATTTCGCAGACCTTCGAGGCACTGGGAGGGACGCGTTCCATCGCGTCCCACTCTTGTTCCAAGATATTGGGGACGGCGTGGAAACCGTTCCTCCCGTTCCTTGGCAGGCTCTGGTTTGGCGGGAGTATAACATGAAATACATCCTCACACTCCTTGCCACCCTGTTGCTGGCTCCAGCGGCAGCTCTCTGGGCCGAAACACCGACGACGGCAGAGCGCGATGCCGACACGAAGACCATGCGCATCTTTATCTTCGCAGGCCAGTCCAACATGGTTGGCTCTGACTCGAAGGCGAAGGACATCAAACGCTTTCCACCGTTTGCCGGCTTGGATCTGCCGCAAGACAAGGTCCTGTTCTCTTACAACATCGGACGCGAGGAGAAGCTCACCTCCCAGGGTTGGGTTGCTTTGCAGCCTGTGAACAACGTCGTGGGGCCGGAACTCAGCTTTGCCAGACGAGTTTCGCAAGAGATCAACGCCCCCATCGCCATCATCAAGTGTGCGGCGGGTGGCACGACTTTGGGTGGCGATTGGAATCCCGATGAACCCAGCGGCTT
>CAYHFE010000904.1:0-1941 GCA_964355375.1 uncultured Verrucomicrobiota bacterium | reverse complement strand
GGCCTTCGGCAATCAACACCAGACGTCACCTCTCACCTACAAAACACTCTCTCGCAATTCCATCGCCTCCCCAGTCGAATCCCGCGCCGCCGCCATCCGCACCGCCCCGCGCGTGCCACTGCCGGGTCGGGAGTCGAGGATGAATTTGCCCCTCAACGCCATCCCGGCAATGCCGGCGATCGCGAACGAGTTCGGAAAGATGTGGCACCGCTTGGCTGGATTTCTCTCGGAAAATTCAAGCGGTCTCCGACGCGAAAACGAGATGGCAATCCGCTATTGCTTTGGATCCAAGTACCGCCGGATGCCTGCGGCGGCCTTGCGTCCGTCGCGAACGGCATACACGACCAAGTTAGCCCCAAGCACTTGATCCCCGCCGGAGAACACCCCCGGCAGGGTGGTCATCTGATTCTCATCCACGACGATGCCATCCCAATCATTCACCCCAATCGCCCGCCAATCGCTATTCCGATTGAACGGAACCGGATCGAATCCGTAGGCAATCAGCACCACGTCGGCTGGAACCACGAACCCCGATCCGGGCACCCGAATCGGTTTGCGTCGGCCCTTGGCGTCGGGATCTTCCAATTGCATTCGTTCGCACTGAACCTGTTTCACATTACCTTCCGCATCGCCCTCCAGGGCGACGGGATTGGTGAGAAAAGTGAATTTGGCGCCCTCCGCGATGGCATTATGGTACTCGCGTCGGCTGCCGGGCATATTCTCGAGATCTCGCCGATACAGGCACGTCGCCTCGAGACAGTTCGACCGGACGGCGGTCCGGAGGCAATCCATGGCCGTGTCACCGCCACCCAGCACCACGACCCGCTTGCCGTCCACTGCGATCGCGTCCAGTTTCGCCGCCGGTCCCACGTTCTTCTCGATCAGAAATGGCAATCCTTGGTGAACGCCTTTCAAATTCGCGCCGGAGATGTCCAATTCCTTCGATTTCTGGGCACCCATGCCAAGGAAAATGGCGTGATAATCGCGGCGCAAGTCGGCCAAACTGACATCACGGCCCACGTGGGTTTCCGTGTGGAACACCACCCCGCGGCGGCGCAGAAGGTCAATGCGACGTTCCACGACCGATTTATCGAGCTTGAAAGCGGGGATGCCGTTCACGAGTAACCCTCCCAAAACCGGCTGACTCTCGTAAATTGTCACGGCATAGCCCGCTTGAATCAGTTCGTCCGCGCACGCCAAACCCGCCGGTCCGGATCCCACCACCGCCACGCGCAGGCCGTTCGGCGTGACCTGATTCGCCTCCACGTCGCCATGGGCAAAAGCATATTCCTGAATGAACTTCTCAATCGCGCCGATCGAAACCGGATCCGTCCGCTCGTTCAACGTGCACATGCTCTCGCAGAGCCGCTCTTGCGGACACACGCGTGAGCAGATCTCCGGCATATTGCTCGTGGTTCGGGAAACCGCCGCCGCCTCCAGGAATCGTCCCTCCGCCGTCAAGTGCATCCACTCGGGGATCCGATTACCCAGCGGACAACCGGCGACACAAAAGGGAAATCCACACTGGACGCACCGCTGAGCCTGGGTTTGTGCCTGCTCCGGGTCGAGCAGGCTGTAAATCTCACGAAAGTCATCAACCCGCTCCGCTGCCGGGCGTTTCGTTTGTTCGGCGTGAGGAATGGAACACCAAGAGTACTTGGCGTCCGCGAAGAGGGGCCGGCTGATAGAAATTTGCTTTTCCACAGTGAGTAAATGATAAGCCCAGCCCGGCGAGCCGGGCAAGAGAAATTAGATAACTCAGCCCACTTTCTTGCCAGGTCCGGGGCAAAAAACTGGGAGTCGAACCATTGAACCCGTTTGGAGAGACAGGAATCCCGTCAAGCCGCGGAAATTCGGCCGACCGCAAACGCCGAGCTCTGGAATCTTGGTCGGCAAAAAAGTCAGGGTTCGACGGAGTCTCACCCCACCGCAGGTTCATGG
>CAYHFE010000903.1:0-1942 GCA_964355375.1 uncultured Verrucomicrobiota bacterium | reverse complement strand
GTTCTCATTTTGACTCAGGACAGTGTCCGTTCCCCGCAGGTGGTCCCGGCTTCAGCCGGTTTTCACGTGGCGACCGGCTGAAGCCGGCACTACATACTTGTCAAAATGAGAACTGCTGTTCGAGGTTGCATGGACATTGCCCTTTTGGGAGAAGATGACATTCGTGGCCGCACTTTGCCATTTCCTGTCGCGTCTTTCGTGATGCTCACTGTTCCCGCACTCCGCCGCCCGATCAGGGCGCGAGGCGGATGCGCAGAAATCCGAGAGCGTCGGTGTCGGCAACCAACTCGACCGAGATTGGTTCGGCCACGGTCACCGGGCCAATCGTTTGGTGGACCTGCCAGGAGATGAGATCCGTTGATCGTTCGACGAGGTAGGTGGCGCCGATTTCGCCGACAAACATTGCGACGATCTTGCCCTCGCGAATGGCGACCTGGTTGAAGATCGGAGCTTGGGCCGGGAGCGGCACCCGGACCGAGAGTGTTCCGGCGTGGCTCAATACATTCCCGGCGGAATTGCTGACGAGAACCTCGTAGCGGCCCGCCTGAGCCGCCTTCACGCTCGATAATATCAGTTCACTCCGGATCTCTCCATCGAGAGCGGCCCCGTCGAACATCCACTGATACGTCAGCGGTTCGCTCCCGGCCGCGGCAAGACGGAACGTCGCGCTCTCCCCAGCCATCACCGTCTGATCAACCGGTTGATCCATGATCAACGGAGGCTGCAACACCGTGAGTCTGGCCGCCGCGCTGGTGACACTGCCCAGTCCATTTTTCACGACCACGGAGTAAGTGCCGGCTTGCGTGGCTGCGACATTGTCCAGGGTCAGGGCGGACGTGGTTTGACCGGATAGATTCACCCCGTTGAAGAGCCATTGATAGCTGAGCGGCGCAGTGCCGCTGGCTGTGATGCTGAAACTCGCGGAGTAGCCGGTGCTCACGGTCTGGCTGGACGGTTGCTGAGCGATCGCGGGGGGCGAGCCTGTGGCGATGACGGTGAGGACTATGATGCCGGAAATGACGCGGTCACCCTTACTGTCGCTTTTCTCTTTGGCGGTCACCTGCACGCTGAATGTCCCGCTGGTCGTGGGCGTGCCCTCGATTCGCCAGAGAGATTTTCCCGCCGTCCCGGTGAGCGCCAAACCCGTCGGCAATCCCGTGGCCGACCAGTACCCCGCCTGGTCTGGGGCGGTGGTGAGGCGTTGGCTGAAAGCGACACCGTTTGTGGCCTTCAGGCTCATGGAACTGGTGATCTTCGTCGAGGCGCCAGAGACCGCATCCATGGCTCCCAGCGCGGCCGCCGCGCCGGCGGTCCAGCGAAAGATGATGGCCATGAGGTTGGTCGCCGTTTGAGTGAAGGGCAGAGCCGAGCGCGCCAAGGGCAACACCTGCAGAGCGCCAGCCAGGATCAACGATGGAACCTGCAAGAAGCGGACGAAAGACTCATTCATGGTTTTGGGGAGATTACAATTAGAGGAGACGCGGCACTCGCTTCACGGTTTTCCGGAGCGAGCAGGATATACGTTGGCAGTCCCAGAACTCCGAACTCATCGAGGATCGGGCGGACCTGGCGGTCCGACAAGCTCTCGGCCTGAAAGCGAACAAACTCATGTTCCTGGAGGCGGGCTTGCACGGATGGATCGCGAAAGGTCGTATGGTCCATGGCCGTGCAGTTCTTACACCAGCCAGCCCAGAAATCCACGAGGACCGGACGGCCCAGAGCCCGCGCGCGTTCAAAGGCGGCGCGCAAGTCCCCAACATTCCGCTCCACCCGTTGGTTCCCCGCGAGCGTGCCGGCGGCATTCGTGGTCAAGCCCCATCCGAGCCAGCCGTACCAGGCGGCAAAACCGAGGATGACCACGCCAAACGCATACTTCACCTGGGTCATCCACGCTCCGGGTTTCGGGAGAAAAGAAAGGCCGGCCCCGGCGAACGGCCACGGC
>CAYHFE010000902.1:0-1944 GCA_964355375.1 uncultured Verrucomicrobiota bacterium | reverse complement strand
CCGATGGCGGGCTGCTCGACAAGCTGGTCTTCGGTGTAGGCGTGGGCGCTCATGAGCGGGCAATGAACCAATCCAATGAACACACAGCGCTTGATTCGACCCCGTTCGTGTCAAAAGGAAACCCTCTGAAATTCAGGGGTTCACGCCGTTTTCCCCGCTTTTGACGCGCGCTGCTTTTGACAAAACTGGGCTGATTTGGGGTCGTTTTGTTCAAAGACCTCTGCGGCGACTGACAGGACGCAAAGCCCCTTCCCATCAAATACCCATCAAATACGCGCCAGCCTTTGTTTTCAGGTGTTTGCAGTGCCTTGACCACGTTCCAAGCCGTGGTTTCTCGCTCCGCCATCAAATACCCATCAAATACCCAAACGCTTGGCTTGCCGGCCCTTGGTCGAGGGCGGGCGCTCACCGGGGTCTCCTGCGTCAAAGAACTACGCCCAGTAAGGCACATACCTCATCAGTTTGTTGGCCGCGTTCTCATCCACGGGCCGAATCTTCTTCGCGACGAAAGCCTCGGCCAAAAGGCGTGAGGCCGTTGCGGCGTTCTTCTTCTCGATCTTGAATCGTTCCCGGATGGATTCGTTATTCGTGATCTGATTCGTCACAAACCGCAGGCAGCAATGCTGGTAAACCGCGCGAATCCGTTCGTCCGGCGTGAGATCCTTGAGCGCCTTGTAGCGCGACAGCACGACTGTGGTGTGGCGGCTCCCGAGCCGACACTGATACGGCGGCAATTGATGTAACTCGATTTCCGTCACCACGGCATCCATCCCATGCCCGCGTTCCTCGCAAATGCCGAGCTGCCGCAGCGCGTCGGCGAACTTCTCATTTCTCGACTGGTTTTCGTCAATGAACCGGTCCACCGGCAGCATCGGCAACCCGGGATTCGTCACTTCCACGCGGTCGTCATAAATCTCCACCGTAATGCCCGTGCCCCGCTCCGTCAGGTCTTGATGCACGATGGCGTTGCCCACGATCTCGCGGATCGCCTTCTTCGGATAGGCGTGGGTCGTTTTGCGCAACGCCGACGCGATTTCCTCGCTGGCGGGAAGCAGATCGTAAACAAAATCAATCAACACCTCGAACCCCGCCGCGTAACCCCTCTGGTCCGTCACATCCTTGCCGTCCTTCACCTTGAGCTTCGACACCCCGTCATAGGCAATCACCCGCACGCATTTCCGCGCCAGCATTTCAAAATCACCCAGCTTCTTTGCAAAGAGGAGCGCCCCCATGTTCGTGATGGTGTAACTCGCGCCCTCCCGGCGCAGGAATCCCTTGGCGATGAATACCTCCAGCATTTCCTTGCGCGTCGAAGGCAGCGGCCGCTTCCGCAGGTCGTAATAGCTCTGCACATCCAGCAGCGTCACCACTTCTTCTTCCCCGAGGCCGGACTTGGCGGCCTGGTCCACAAACTCCGGCTGGCCCTCCGCGACGATGCGCTTGAGCTGGTCGGGCGACATCGCCACCAGTTCCTCACCAGCCCGCATCCAGTAGCGGCCTTCGTAATGCAGCGGATGCCCAATCGGGCGCGACGGAATCTCAAAGACCAGCACGCGACCGGCAGGATGCGCAATCTCCTGCCAAATGACCTTGAGCTGAATGCGCTCATGAATGCCCGCCACGGTTTTCTCCGGCACGTCGAACGCCTGCGTGCCCACCACCTTGCGCGGCGATTTATCCGTCACACCGAGAATCATCTTCCCGCCGCCCTCGTTTGCCAACGCCACGCAATACGCCACCAACTTTTCAAAGTGGAAGTTGTTTTTGGCCTCCTTGAATTCGACATGCTCGCCCTCGGAGCGGGTGGCCAGCAATGCGTTGAGTTCAGCGATGGTCATAGTTTTGCGGAAAGTTGCACGATTTTCTCTGCCGGTGCGAGCGCGGGATTCAGCCGCTCCAACGCCGCGCGCAACCGGGACACCAACACCACCTCGCCCTTCGTCT
>CAYHFE010000901.1:0-1950 GCA_964355375.1 uncultured Verrucomicrobiota bacterium | reverse complement strand
CCGGGACTACTTGCGTGGAACGGACAGTGTCCTGGGTCAAAATGAGAATTGCTGCAGTTGGCGGAAGGCGAATTGCAGATCGTTCATGGATTTGCGATTTTAGACTCGCGATTGGCGATTGGCCAGTCGTCAGTTGCCTGTTGCCAACAGAAACCTTGTTCAACCAAACCAGCGTGATGAATCAACCGTCGCTTCCCATTCATTCCCAATTCCAGCAGGCTATCCGACGCACGCCAATTCTCCTGGGCACGCTGTGGTTGCTCGTGGTTGTGCCATGGCCGGCGCACGCTCAATCCCGGGTCTATTGGGGTGACGTTCATGGCCATACCGGCATTTCTGATGGCAAAGGCAGCCTCGACGACTATTTCACTTACGCCCGCGATGTGGCCGGGCTCGATTTCGTCATCGCCACGGACCACGATTTCGGGAACGCCTCGCCCTGGCGCATGCCCACGAATCAGTGGGCGCTCGCGCAAGCCAAGGCGGATGAATACGCCGCCAATGGTCGCTTCGTCGCCATTGCCGGTTACGAGTGGACTTCGCAGCCGAAGTACTGGACGGACTTGGCCAACGGCGCCCTTTCCGAGCGGCTCTTTCCGGGTCCGCCGCGCTTCTTCAATCACAAAATCGTCTATTTCCCCGCCCGCCTCGATTACCTTTTCAGCGCCAAAGATCCTGCCTGTAACACTCCCGCCCTGCTGGCGGCGGCGGTGCGAAAACACGGCGGACTCATCCACAACGCGCATCCGGAAGCTGGACCAGAAGGAAAGGACCAGTTCCATTACGCCCCGTCGAACTCCACGGTCATCGCCAACACCGAGATGTTGCCCGACGCGATGCGGTATCAAGGGACCAACTATGTTCTGCATGGCGAGCGAACTCTCCGGGCCTTCCTGAACAAGGACGGCAGGACTGGTTTTGTCGGTGGCAGCGACACTCACGAAGGAAAACCTGCGGCTCGGACGGCCATCCTGGCGCGCGAACTGACCCGCGAGGCGGTCTTCGAGGCGCTCCGCTGCCGGCGCAACTACGCCATCACCCATGCCCGCATCGGCCTCGATTTCCGCATCAACGGCCATGTCATGGGCGAAGAGATCGAGGTGGACGGAGCTCCGCAGATCGTCGTGGAGGTGAAAGGCACGGATCGAATCAAGGAGGTTGTCATCATTCGCGATGGCGAAGTGCTCCGTTCCGTGCAGCCCATGACCAAGGACCTTCACTTCGAACATGCGGATCGTGCGTTCACCGGTCCGAGCTACTACTACGTCCGAGTTGTGCAGACGGACCAAGACGCGCACGGCAATTTCTCCCAGGCCTGGTCCAGCCCAATCTGGGTGAAGAGGCCGCCGCCGCCCGGCCGGAGTGTTCGATGAACATCTCTGAGCTGCGGAACCCCGGCCACCGCAGATCGAATTTGCGCCCAAGCCTTCCTGCCGGGCAATGCGTTCAGGGACCAGAACTCCTGGTTCCTCACTGTTATCGGTGGAATGAACAAATGGCTGGCGGTACTGATTCTGGATCCCGGAGGGATCAGAGAAGGTAGCCGGGGGTCGAGCGAAGTGATACCCCCGGATGGGACAGCCAAAGAGAGGGCACCCCCGAGGGTGTGCCAGACGCTTGGTGCGGTGATGTTCCCTGGCACCCCAGCCGGATCACGCACCCTTGAAATCTCGCGACGAATGGTCCACGCGCCAATCCATCGCCCCATCCGGGGCGAATGGCGTTTTATCGCCGGAACCGGGGGCGGCACTCGCGGACTCGTTGGCCCCCGGCTAATCTCCGCTGCCCCTCCGGGGCTCGGACCGCATTGTTCCCCCGAGTGCGGCACGCCCGCGTTTCAGAGACCCAACCTGTCGGCAATTTGAACGGTTCATGGAGAGCGAACACCTCCAAAAATTGGACGTGACTCGTGGCCATGAACCTGAAGGTGCGATGGGGAGCGCGGGCGTC
>CAYHFE010000900.1:0-1959 GCA_964355375.1 uncultured Verrucomicrobiota bacterium | reverse complement strand
GGGGAGCACACGCGCCCTCGCGTGTCCCGACCGGCGCCTCGCCGGTCGGAACGGAAACCCAATTCAGGCTCTGAACGGTGACTCGTTCAAAAACGTCGATGTGGTCGGCGAGGGCGCCGACCACCGCACGCGAGGGCGCGTGCGCTCCCCAATTCGAGTGAATAATTACGCCGTAGGTTTGGGATGCGGCAGCGCCGCACCGCATTGAGCGCAGAAGCGAGCCGCGGTTTCGCCGGCGTGCCCGCAAGCCGGACAGGGCGCCCGACCATCGGCCCGCTTCTGGAGAATGAGGTTTCGAATATAGGGAATCCAGGTGAAGGCGTAGGCGAAGATGAAGACGGAGTCCTTCTGGTAAAAAAGAGCGTAGGTCAGCAAACAAAAGGAACCGACCAGGCTCAGCCACCAGAACGAAATCGGCACCACCACCCGGCGACGCCTTTCCGACGCATACCACTGCACCATGAACCGGGAAAAGAAAGCGACGTTTCCCAGCCAACCGATGATCTTCCAGAAATGCCACTCGATCCCGAGGAACTTGCCGTGATTCCAGAGCCAGTCCATGGCGTCTAGGCGGGAGTCAGACCGCTCGAATTCTCCGACGGCGGCGGGTGCGCCCATCGCCATTCGGAATCCTGCTTCACGTAAACCGTCTGCGTGGGGAAGGCGAATCCAATCCCTTCCGCGTCAAAGCGCTCTTTGATCTTGAGATTGAACTCCTGCATGCCGGCCAAATACTCCTTGTAGTCGGTGGCGTTCCACCAGTGCACCACGAAAATGTTCAGCGAGGAATCGGCGAACCGATTGAAACTGATGATGACATCGCCGGTCATGGGATGACTCCGGTAAAGCTCCTCCAGAATCACCAGAGCTCGCTTCAACTTGGGTGTCGGCGTGTCATAGGTGACGCCGATGTTCATCTCGGTCTTGATGTTCGGGCGCCGAGTCACGTTGGTGATGGTCGCATTGCCCATCGTTTTGTTCGGCACCGTAATCAGGTGTCCGTCGAGATTCCGCACCCGGGTGCTGCGCATCCCAATCGCCTCGACGGTGCCGTCAATCGTGTCCAACCGAATGCGATCGCCGATCCGGAATGGCTTGTCCATGAAGACGGCCACGGCGCCGAAGAGATTGGCCAGGGTATCCTGGGCCGCCAAGCCCACCGCCAGGCCCCCGATCGAGAGCGAGGCGATCAAACTCGTGATGTTCAATCCCAGGTGCTGCGAAGTCAGCAGAGCCGCCGTGACCACGATGAAGACCTTGAGGGTCTTTCGCACGACCGGAAAAAGTTGCTCGTCAAACGACTTGTCCGCTTCCCCGGAGGCGCGCCGACTCCAGTAGCCCATCATCAAGTCCACCATCTGCAGCGCCATCTGGGTGAGCGAAACCGCGACCACGATGGTCAGCGCCTTGCCCAGAATCTCCTCGATGAACTTCGGCCAGGCGAAGAACTGCAGACCGATGTTGAGGAGCACGACGAAGGAAACGACCCTGATCGGACCATCGAGAATCGCCAGCAAAAGGTCATCGAACCGCGTCTTGGTTCGTTCCGCCCACCGCCGCAGGTAGAGTCTGGCCAGCAGGTCCAGCAGCCACGACACAGCCAAGGCCAGACCGACATAAATGATCGATGCCAGATACTGCCAGAGGGAAATGCCCGCCGGGAACTCCCGCCTCAAGACCGCGACCCTATCCAAGCCAAAGGTCAGGCTCACCTGCTTCTTGGCCTGGGATGCGCTCGGGATTTCGGGGCTCGCGGACTCCATCCCCGGCCCGGCTGGGACGGCGTTGGTGCCGGCCCGAATCGCCGGGGTCGCCAGCGAACGGTCTTGGCCCGCAACCTCGACCGGCCCTAACAACATTGCCGCCACCAGGCAGAGGCCCGCGCGATAGACCGTGTTAAATTTCACCGAGTGAGGTCTCAAGAAACCGGCAGAGGCACTTCCAGCCCTTCCCGCGCCC
>CAYHFE010000899.1:0-1961 GCA_964355375.1 uncultured Verrucomicrobiota bacterium | reverse complement strand
CGGTTGGTCAGCCTGCTCGAGTCCCGCGACCCGTGGAAACCGCTCGTTTCCGGCCGGATGATCGAAAGCGAACATTGGCGCAATTGAATGTGCGCGGCGGAGGCTCCGCCAACTCCGCCTTTTGTGGCAGGTTGGCGGCATGGGCTCGCCTTCATTCAATAATTGTCCCGCGCGATCTTCGGCCCGCGCCGCCCGGGTTGCGTCCCGACGGCAGCCGGCACCGGGGCCGGTACGCTACAAATGACGGGCCGCACCGCCATCGTCGGGCTGACTGGGCCGACTTTCGGAGTCGGCGTCGCCGCGCGCTTTTTCCGCGACCGGCGTCGCTTCGGCAGCTTTTCCTTCAAGAACCAGACGCGCAGCGTCTCCTCGGAAATCGCCACGTCGAGCTTGGCCAGCGACTGCGCGATCAGTCGGATCGATGCACCCGCGCGGCGTTCGGTGAGCAACACGTCGCGATACGGTTCCAGTGCGGTGAAACGCTGGGAACGCGGCTGTCGCCCTGCGGCGACCAACTGCGCCAGCCTCCGGGCATTCTCGGTGGGCGCCGCGGTGATGTCGGCGGTACACGCCGGGGAAGCGGGGGCACGCTCCGGGGAATCGACGGGCGTCTCGCCGTCGACGACCCGCGGTTCAGCGGGCACCGGCGGGGTATCGGCGGGCACGGCCGTGGGACCGGCTGGTGGCGGTACGGTTGAATCCAGGGCGAAAGTGTGTTGTTCAGCGGCGGATGCCGGGGCGTCGGTCGTTTGCATGCCGGTAAAATACCGGGAATCGGCCGGTCGCGCAATGGGAGCGGTCTGGGAGAGATCTAAGCCAAAAGGCTTAGACGTTGGTGTCCTACCCCATGGTTTTTTCTGGGATTCGCGGGATAATTCCCGGCATCAATCGCGGCTGCTTGGGACAGATTGCTGGGATTTTCTGCTGAAGCGCATTCTGGGACTCGTACTCAGGATGCGGCGTCATGGCGAAGTGGATGCGTACGCGGTGTCATCGGTACGGGTCGTCAGTCGGTCAGTGTTCCATCCGCAACAAACAGGTGCCTCATGCTGACGATTGAATCCTGCAAACTGTACGGTCAGGCCCTGGGAGAGTACCTTCGGCAGGCGGACTATTACTCTGAGGGGATGAGGGTGGAAGGCCGATGCTTCGGACGGCTCTGCGGCCAAGTCGGTTTGATCGAAGGTGAGGTGATTTCCGACGAGGCCTTTGAACGCGTGGCGAGCAATCACCATGCGGTCACAGCGGAGAAGCTCACCCCACGGATGAAGTCGAATCGTCGGGCTGGTTACGACGCGACGTTCAATGCGCCAAAGTCGGTTTCGATCCAGGCGTTTCTCGGCGGGGACGAACGGTTGATAATCGCGCACGAAAGGGCTGTAGCCGAAGCCCTCAAGGAATTGGAGTCGCTGGCCTGCCGGCAAACCGGCCAGGGGATCAACAAGCGCCACGTCCCCACCGGCCAACTGGCCGGAGCCGTCTTTCGCCACGGCGAAAGCAGAGCCATTGACCCGCACCTGCACTCCCATGCTTTTCTCTTCAACGTCACCACAGGCGGAACCAAAAGCGCCAGGCTCTATGCCTTGGAGTCCCGCCCGATCTACGATCGGGCCTGCTACCTCTCTGAAGTCTACCGCAACATCCTGGCCCGCGAAGTCCGCCAGTTGGGTTACGCCATCGAACGCCGGGAGCACGGCTTCGAGTTGGCGGAAGTTCCGGCAGAACTGCTCGCGCGTTTCTCGAAGCGCGCGGAGGAGCGCGACCGCGCCATCGCCGCCCGCGAAGCGGAACTCGGTCGCGAACTCTCCCACGATGAAATTGCTCTCCTCGTCCGCGAGCACCGTCCGAAGAAACAATACGAATTGAGCTCCGACGAAGTCCGCCGGCACCAGGAAGCGCAAATGAGTGCGGAGGAACTCCAGCAGTTGCGTTCGCTCCGGCGGGATCCGCCCAAGGAGCCT
>CAYHFE010000898.1:0-1968 GCA_964355375.1 uncultured Verrucomicrobiota bacterium | reverse complement strand
TGCGCCCCGCGCTCTGCGCCCCGCGCTCTGCGCCCCGCGCTCTGCGCCCCGCGCTTAAGGTTGACCACGAAAAGCACGAAACACACGAAAAAATGACGACTGGAACAGAAGCAAACAAAGAAAGCGAAGGGTGAGGGATCTTTCTCCGTTGCCTCGTGTTCAAAATCAGGTGCATGTCTTCTTACGTCCTTTTCGTCCCTTTCGTGGTGACTTCGTGATTTCAGCCCGTCAGGCCATCCTGTGAATTCTGTACATCCTGTCAGAAACCTGAGCCCTTCTGTCAGTCTTCCTTTGCGTCCTTGCGTCAACTTCGTTGGGCGCCCGGCGCCGACCCTCTTGACAACGTGATGGAGTCCACTCCTTTCAGTTCCCCGGTAATTCTGGCGGCGATCGCATTCGCCGCCAGTTTTGTTTTGGGCTTTCCCGTCTGCACCCTCCTCAGACGCCTCGGCGTCGTGGACAAGCCCAACAACCGATCCAGCCATGATCGACCCACCGTCCGCGGCGGTGGCATCGCCATCCTCGCGGCCGTTGTTCTTGGAGCGCTTCTTATCCATCAACCCGCGGCAGGCGGAGTGATGCTGTCTCTGGTTGGCCTTGGACTTTTCCTGGCTGTGCTTTCGTTCTGGGATGATCTGAAATCTCTGCCGCCCGCTCTCCGCTTTGGCGGACATGCCGTCGCCGCACTCGCGGCCATTGCGGTGCTTGGATGGCCACAGCTCAACATTGAAATCTCACCATCTCAATCCTTTAAACCATGGATTGGGTGCGGCCTCGGCCTGATGTTCCTTTGGCTCGCCGGCTACACCAATGCCTTCAATTTCATGGATGGCATCAACGGCATCGCGGCCGGTCAAGCGACGCTCACCGCAGCCGCATCCGGGCTCCTGGCTGGGCTGGTCAGCGGGCAATGGACGAGTCCGTCCATCTTGTTCTCTTTCGTGATCGCCGGTGCGGCGGCGGGATTTTTGCTGCATAATTTTCCCAGAGCACGGATGTTCATGGGAGATGTGAGCAGCGCGCCGCTGGGGTTTCTCCTCGCGGCAGTGGCGTTGTGGATCGCTCAAACGACCGGTTGGTGGTTGCTCATCCCTTTGGCCTTGCTCCATGCCAACTTCGTTCTCGATACCGCGATCACCCTTCTGCGAAGGATCTATCGCGGCGAACGTTGGTACTCGGCCCACCGCGAACACTTTTACCAGCGCCTTGTGCGGTCCGGAAAAGGCCATGCCTTTGTGACGGCTTGGGAGATGGTTCTGCAGGCGCTGGTCATCTTGCTCATGGTGGGCTACCTCCACGCCGGGACCGGGGCAAGAATCGCATGCATTGTGGCCGTCGTAAGCCTCTGGCTGGTTTTCTTCGGCTATTGCGAGGTGAAGTTCCGGCGCGCTGCCGTCGAGAATTCGAATTGACGCAACGGCGCAAAGACGCAGAGGCGCAACCAAAGGAAATGAATGAACACCAATGGACACGAATTAGGAGAACAGTGAACTGGTGGCGCGGCCAAGAATCTGGGCTCTTCGTTCTTTCCGGCGAAATCAGACGGTTTGAGTCTGCCGGTCCTGGGGGGGCAGAGGAGATTAGCCGGGGGGGCAAACGAGTCGGCGAGTCCGTCCCCGGTCCCGGCTGTTCTCTCGAACCGGAAGTGATCGCTGGCTTAGTCGGTGCGGGCAGAAACTGAGACAGGATGAACAAGATGAACAGGATGATTTCAGCAGCCCATCAGGCCATCCTGTACATCCTGTCAAAATTCCCCTCAGTTGGGCACCCCGGAGTTGACCACGAAAAGCACGAAACACACGAATCGAATGGGTGGAACGGGCTACCAGCCCGTCTTCGCCGGCAACCTGCCGGCGAATCCTCAGAGAGATTAGAGGTCCGGGTCTCGGTACCCCGGAGTAACCACGGATGACACGGATATCACGGATATGAAAAGGGCCTTCGTTGATTCCCCATCCGCGCAATCCG
>CAYHFE010000897.1:0-1973 GCA_964355375.1 uncultured Verrucomicrobiota bacterium | reverse complement strand
GGCGACCGGCTGAAGCCGGGACTACATACTCGTCAAAATGAGAACTGCTGCGGGTGCGGCGGTTAGGATTGTTCCGGGTTGGGGAGTAGTCCATCATCGACGCGGTCGGTCGGGATCGGACGATTCATCGGACCAATGTTTTCAATCAATTCGTAAAGGAAGGAAAAGACATGAAACGGTTTCTCGCATTCGTGGTCGTGGGCTGGGTGGCGGTCGGTTCCACGTTGGGTCAGGAGGGTTATCAAGTCAAAGCCCGCCATCCTCGCTTGCTCATCGAGAACGTGTCGGAAATGTCCCGACGTGCGGCTGGAGCGCTGGCCGACGATTATCGGGTGATCAAAGAGCGAGCGGATGCCGCCGTCCGCCGGGGTGCGATCGAATCGATCTCCAACGCTTGGTCGATTCCCGAGGATTTGATGAATTGCGGAATCGCCTATCTGGTCGAGCGGGAGCGGGGCGGCGAGGCTCAGCGGTATGCCGAGGTGATCGTCAAACAATGGGGCGACGGCCAGATCATCGCCAATCCCAAGTCGAGCCATTTTGGATATCATGCGTTGGCCTACGATTGGATTTACGATGCGCTCAAACCGGAGGAGCGAATTCGGTTCGGCGATGCGCTCGGGTCGTGGCTCCGCTTCTTCACGGGCACGCCCGAGATTCTATTGAAATGGGGCCATTGGGAATACAACCAGACTTGGGGGCCCATTCATTTGAACGTGATGAACTGTCGGGACGCGCTCACGCAAAAGATTTTCATCGCCCTCGCCATCACCGGAACGGGAACGCGGTTTGAGGCGGACGCCAAACAGTTCCTTGATTCCTGGCATCGGCGAGTTCCGGCCGAGTGTTTGCCGGCCTTCGACCGCATGGGGGGTGTCTGGTCCGAATCCTACGGCCATGGCGCCTACGGGCCGGTGACGGTGATTCCCTACGCCTTTCAAGCGTGGCGTTCGGCCACGGGCATCGATTACTTCAAGCAGTTGAAACCGTGGGGCTATCCCGTGGAAGAACCACGCTGGGTGGCCTACACCATGATGCCGCACAACGAGCGGACGGCCTGGATTGACGATGGCGACGGCTCCAAGCCATCCGGGTTCGCCCGAGCGGCGCCGATGCTTCGTGATGGATTGTCCCAATGGTTTTCCGATCGGGGCCGCGATAGGTTGCGGGAACGCTGGCAGCGGGTCGCTTGTTACGATCCAGCGATCGCGGCCACGCCGCCGAGCCGGTTGCCTTTGGCGTATCTTTTCCCTGGGGCGGGCCACGTTTATATGCGCAGCGCCTGGGACGATCCGAACGCAACCTGGGCATTCTTCGGCGCCGGTCCGCAATTCGCCGGGCACGCGCGGGATGACGAAGGACATTTCCTGATCAGCCAGCGCGGGGCTTTGGTGTCACGGCAGGGCGGCCAAGGTCACAACGACACCGATGATTACGCGGGCGGATCGCTCATCTTCAACATCGTGACCATCTTTGATCCCGAGGAGAAATTCCGGCGCAACCGGCAGAATGAAAATGACGGAGGCCTGCTGCGGCACGTTTATGAAAGCGGTGGTTTGCCGCGCGAACGAGGGCGGATCGTGGCCTTCGAGAATCATCGGGATTACACTTACGCCGCCGCCGATCTCACCGCCGGTTACCATACCAACAAGGCCGAGGAAGTGGCGCGCCAGTTTCTCTATCTGCGAGGCGACCGTCAGTTTTTTGTGGTCTTTGACCGCGTGACGGCGACTCGGCCCGAGTTCCGCCGACACTTCTTTCTGCATGTGCCGACCGAGCCGGAAGTTCGGGGACGAACTTTGAATTGGTTGAGTCTTCCGGAAGCGGACGGGGCAGGAGAGGTGTTGTCGCGAGGCCGGTCGCGGATGTATTTGCGCGCGCTCCTGCCGGAAAGCGCGGAGATCATCAAACGGGGCGGCCCGGGGCAGGAGGCTTGGGGTCATCCGCTGGAGAAGACCGGGCAATACAATCAC
>CAYHFE010000896.1:0-1977 GCA_964355375.1 uncultured Verrucomicrobiota bacterium | reverse complement strand
TTGGTGTGGCTGACTGCGGGATGTATTTGCGCATAGCCGCAGTCTGATGTGTGAGCGCAGTCCGGCGGAATACCCGGAAAAGCCCCAAACTATTTCGCTTATGCCCAAGGGGCTATGAAGTGCAACACTGTTGAAATCTCAACTACCGCTCCATCAGCCGCTTACAGTCGTTGATCGCCTTGGACCAATGGGAAGGTTTCGCGTAAATCTGAGTAAAATGCTCGGTTAATTTGTCGTGAGTCCATTCAAGCTCACGGTGAATGCGGTATGCCGAAAGCTTGCGCAGGAGGTCTCTAGGGGAATCCGACCGGCCCCGATTTTCGAAAGAGTTTTCATGCCCGGCAAATAGTCGTTTGAACTCGGCTTTTTTCCGGTCAATCCAGGCCATATAGTCTTTGACCAGATCTGCCTTATCCCTTCGCAGGTCCACTTCAACGAGGAATCGCATGTGATGAGAAGGCAACATCTCGGCAAGGTGGGGAGCCATCTCGATCGTTTCGAGGGCACTCTGAAATCCCGATACGCGTCGTGCCAGCGCGCGAGCCTTCAGCGCGCGAATGAATTGTGCTAGGTCTGAAGTCGGATCGTCCGTGCTCAATGCTTTCAGGAGTTCTGAACGGTCTTGAGTCAAATCAAGAACCTCGACTTGTTTAAGAAGCTTCTGAACGTCAATGCGCGAGTCCAATTTCCCTGCATCACTGTCAATTAGTCCGTGCTTTTTGAGCATGCGTAGCGCGTCCACGAAGTCGAGAGCCTCATTTATATCGCGAAACGCAGACTGGTCAGCGGGTCCAAACGTCGGTCTTGTTCGTTTGGAGAGGGTGGCGCGTCTATCCGCCGGTAAATCGAGCCAAGCGGTGTTTGGAAATTCAGGGCAATCAGCGATGATCCAAAGGGGAATGCGGGCCAGCATCTCGTTCGTCGGCCAGTCGTCGGGTGATGATTTGTCCAGAAGTCTGCCTTGGTGGAACTCTTCTGCCAGAGAGACCATTCCGTCCGAGCAACGAGCGAACTCGTAGAAGCAACAATGCGAAAGTTGCTTCGGCGGGCATTTCAGGAAATGTAGTGTGTTGGATGGGGAGAGCGGCTGGCCGGGCTGTGATGCTGTCTCAATTACGGCTTTCTCCGTTTCGGCGACCAGCAATGATTTGTTGAGTCTCTTGTACGTGAGCCGTAGGGCTTCAGCGGCTTCTTTGGTCGAGAGTGACGGCTCGTCTAGTTCGCCTACGGTTTTTAGTTTGCGCTTCGACTTCATCAAAACGTCTTCACTTTGCGACGGCAGTGGCCAGCGGGATGACATTCTCCACTTCGGCGGGCAAGACATTGAACCACTTCTCCGCCTCGGCCTTCGTCGCCAGTCCTTTGTAGTGCGCGTGAATCATCGCGGGTGAGTTACCAGCCAGCGCGGAGGTCAGGTTCTCGTTGGCGTGCGCGGCGAAATGATACGTGCAAAACGCGTGGCGCAAACCGTTGGCCTTGCGCTTGACCTTCGCTTGCTCGCAGAGTTTCAGGAAATGCTGCTGGAATGTGATCTCGTGGAACTCCCAGACTTTGCCACTGGCGAGCGTCCGGAACGGCTCAAGCCATGCGTTCAGGGCCGGACACATCTCCACAAGTCGGCGCTGCCGGGTCTTGCTTTTGCCGGACGTGACTTCGACATGACCCGGCACGCGCCACAGATCCGCCCAGTCCAAGCGGAGAAGTTCGGCGGTGCGCAGTCCGGCAAAGCCGCCGATCGCGATTATGGCTCGCATCGGGCCTTCAGCAGATTCGAGCAGCGAACGAAACTCCTCGGGGGTGTAGGAGAGAATCTCGGCGGTGTTCGCATGTTCCGGGCGCATGGCATCCGCCTCGCCCAGTCGGTGAGCGGCCGCCAGGTAATCCTTTCGCACGCACCATTGAAGAAACTGTCGAACGGCGGCTCGGTGATGGTTGCGGCTCTTGGCCGAGAATTCGCCCAGCGACTCAATGAAGGCG
>CAYHFE010000895.1:0-1988 GCA_964355375.1 uncultured Verrucomicrobiota bacterium | reverse complement strand
ATGTGGCGACCGGCTGAAGCCGGGACTACATACTTGTCAAAATGAGAACTGCTGCGCGGGGGACGGTCGGACCCGGCCCGATGCCACAGTCACGGCGCGATCTTCGTGGCTGGATCACTCAAGGAGCCTTGACCCGCTGCGCCAACCGTCGCTCCGCGAAACCAATGCCTCTTTCCACGGATCAACCCGGCGGTCGTGAAGCTGAATGTGGTGGCAACTCCCGCCTGCATCCGCGTGGAGCGCCGTCTTCAAGCCGGATGTACTTCCGGCGGCGATTTGGTTTACCGATCTCGCTGAGATTCGCCCAGGATCAGAAACCGGCGCTCCAAACGTTACGCCTTCGCGACCAATTGCCGCAGCACAAACGGCAGAATTCCGCCGTGCTGGTAGTAATCGATCTCGATCGGAGTATCGATGCGGCAGCGGACAGGGACGTGCTCCATGGAGCCGTCCTGGCGGGTGATTTTCAGCGTGAGGTCCTGCTGGGGCTTGATGTTCGCGTCGAGGCCGACGACGTCGTAGGTCTCGGTCCCGTCGAGCTTCAAGGTCTGCGCGCTCGTGCCTTCCTTGAATTGCAGCGGGAGCACGCCCATGCCAACGAGGTTCGAGCGGTGAATGCGTTCGAAGCTGAGCGCGATGACCGCTTTCACGCCGAGGAGGTTGGTGCCTTTCGCGGCCCAGTCGCGGCTCGAGCCGGTGCCATATTCCTGTCCGGCCAGCACGATGAGGGGAACGCCGGCGGCTTGGTACTTCATGGCGGCATCGTAAATCGAGAGTTTCTCTCCGCCCGCAGAATCGGAGTTCGGCGCTCCGAAATACAGCGTATTGCCGCCCTCCTCGCCGCCAAGCATCAGGTTCTTGATGCGGACGTTGGCGAAGGTGCCGCGGGTCATGATGCGGTCATTGCCGCGGCGCGAGCCGTAGCTATTAAAGTCCTCGAAGGCGACCCCCTTCTCGATCAAATATTGGCCGGCGGGCGACGATTTTTTGATCGCGCCGGCGGGCGATATGTGGTCGGTGGTGACGCTATCGCCGAAGATGCCGAGCGGGCGGGCGCCGGTGATGGGCCGGATGCTCTCGGGTTGAAGCAAGAAGTGGGTGAAGAAGGGCGGCTCCTGGATATAAGTGCTCTGCGCGTCCCACTCGTAGGCGTTGCCGACGCTCGACGGGATTTCGTTCCACTTCGGATTCTGCGCGGCGAAATCCTTGTAGAGCTTGCGGAAGACCTCGGGCTTGAGCGCGCTTTGCATGGCGTCACGCACTTCCTGGAGCGTGGGCCAGATGTCCGCCAGGTAAACCGGTTCACCATCCTGGCTCGTGCCGAGCGGTTCGCAGCTCAGGTCAATATCGACGCGACCGGCGAGCGCAAACGCGACGACGAGCGGCGGCGACATGAGGAAATTCGACTTGACGTTCTGATGCACGCGCGCTTCGAAATTGCGGTTGCCCGAGAGCACGCTGGCGGTGACGAAATCGTTCTTGACCACGGCGTCCTCGATGGCGGGATCGAGCGGCCCGGAATTGCCGATGCAGGTCGTGCAGCCGTAGCCGACGGTGTGGAAGCGCAGCTTGTTGAGATAGGGCGTGAGGCCGGTCTTCTTGAGGTAATCGGTGACGACGCGCGATCCGGGGGCGAGCGACGCCTTGACGGCGGGATTGACCTTGAGCCCCTTCTCGACCGCTTTCCTCGCGAGCAAACCCGCGGCCAGCATGACGCTCGGGTTGCTCGTGTTGGTGCAGCTCGTGATTGCGGCAATGAGCACGGAACCGGTGCCCACGTTCACTTTCTTCCCCGCGGCCGTTTCGACTTTAACCGACCGGCCGAAAACCTGGCGCGTCTTGCCAAAGCCGCCTTCGGTGACGGGGCGTTGGACGGCATTGAAGAACTCGCGGCGGAGGTTGGGCAATTCGATGCGGTCCTGCGGACGCTTCGGTCCGGCGACACTGGGCTTGACCGTGGCAAGATCGATTTCGACGACTTGCGAGTA
>CAYHFE010000894.1:0-2001 GCA_964355375.1 uncultured Verrucomicrobiota bacterium | reverse complement strand
CGCCAGGAGCGCACCCGAGGCGGAGCCGCTCATTCGCAAGCCCTACCGCGACGGGCGTGGAATCTGAGCGAGGCTTCGAGCCTGTTTGAGAAACGGATGGTGGCAGCGATGCTGCAGGAGGCGGGTTGGAAATAAGCGGAGTTGGGGAGGCGGTTGAAAGGAGACGTGAAAAAGGGGCGAATGGCGGCGCGGTTGCGGACGGAGACGACGACCTGCCTGCCCTGTCGGTGTGGGCTCACGGACAGGCCGGCCGCAGGCAGGTGACGTGGCGCTGGATTGCAGAACGGCTGGCGATGGGGCATTAGCGGACGGCGGTCAACGCCGCGTGGAGAGCGGGGTCGGCCCGACGGAAATGATTCAGGCAAAATACTCCATTAGTCATCTCTGACCCCTTTGTCGAACTGCCAATGCTCGTTTGATGGACTTCAACGGCCAAGACGTTATCCCCCGGCAAAAGACTCGCGGCTGAGATTGTGAAAGGCCCTTCGTACACGTTCTTTCGGGGGCCGATCCGACCACGATACTTACCGCGGGTGAATCTTTGAAAAGACCCTGGCTATCCGTCGCTCGAGCCGTGATCGAGTAGGCCCCGTCCGCCAGATTGGAGACACTCACCGTAAATGGACTGTTGGTGGCTTGGGCGACTTTGTTCGTTCCGGCAAAGAATTCCATCTTGCTGATGGTTTTCCCGGCCGCGGCAGTAGCAGTCGCAGTGATCGTGACGCTGCCTCCACTGGAAAACCTGGCACCGGCGGCTGGGCTGCTGATCGCCACCTGCGGCTGATCCGCCGAGATCGTCGCGGCATCGAAATGCGCCTTGATCTGGGCCGCCGTAAGCGCCTTGTCGTAGATGGCCACTTCATCGATCAATCCGAGAAACCAGTTTCCGTTGGCGGTGACATCGTCAAAAATCCCGCCCCCGCCAATATTCACATTAAAGGTGGAACTGCCATATACTGCGTCTGGGTACTGACAAGTGTGCGTCCGGAGGCACACCACTCTTCGAGTTGTTGCCGGAGGGCAGCAGTTCTCATTTTGACAAGTATGTAGTCCCGGCTTCAGCCGGTCGCCACGTGAAAACCGGCTGAAGCCGGGACTACCTGCGTGGAACGGACAGTGTCCTGAGTCAAAATGAGAACTGCTGGCCGGAGGGAGTGCACCTTTGACTCCCCTTTTTATTAATTTTTCGGAGAATTCCGCCCTGTGTTCTCTCCGCGCTTGTTCTTCCGGGGGGGGGAAAGGAGAACAAATGCGGTGCGGCGATTTTCCTCATTCACAGTTGCACCCACGAGTGACCGCTCACGCCGGGAATTTTCGCCCACCTTGGATGGGAGAGGCATTTCTTGTCTCAGGGCCGCTCGACGGTTAGAATCCCGTTCGCTGTGAAGAAGCGAGTTCCAATCCATTGCAAACTTCAACCAACCCATCGCAACCGATGAAAAATCTGAATCGACGCGGTTTTCTGAGACAATCCCTGACGGCTGGAGGCGCCATGATCCTGCCGTGGTTCATTCCCGCCCGGGCCTTGGGCAAAGATGGGGCCGTGGCGCCCAGCGAGAAGATTTTGCTGGGCGGCATTGGCCTCGGACCGCGCGGCCAGTATGACCTGAGCGTGATGCTCCCCGAAAAAGATGTGCAGTTTGTCGCCGTCTGCGATGCGGTCCAAAGCCGGCGCGAACAGGTCAAACAAAAGGTCGATGCCCACTACGGCACCAAAGATTGCCGGATCTATCGGGATCTTTTCGAACTGCTCGACCGGCCCGACATCGATGCCGTCCTGATTGCGACCGGAGATCGTTGGCACGCCCTGGCGTCGCTTCTGGCCGCGCGGGCGGGAAAGGACGTCTATAGCGAGAAGCCGTGCGGGATGACCGTCGGCGAAATTCAATCGCTCGCGGATGGCATCCATCGCTATGGGCGGGTGTTTCAAGCCGGCACCCAGCGACGGAGCGTCAACAATTTCCAATACGCCGTTCACTTGGCCCAGAGCGGCAAGCTGGG
>CAYHFE010000893.1:0-2002 GCA_964355375.1 uncultured Verrucomicrobiota bacterium | reverse complement strand
ATTCCCTCGGATATCCTGCAAATCGTGCCATCAAATACCGCGCTCACGCTCATTTCGGCGCGGCGAACGCCGGTGAGGCTGATGAGGCCATGCCGCAACGCGCCGGCCAGACCGGTGGCGCAGGCGAAGTCCGTCACCCACACGCCGTCCACGGGCGCGAAGTTTGCCACGTCGGGTGGGAGGGCGATGGAGAGCAGCACGGCCAGCTCGGCGCGGTGTTCGCGCTGGTCTTCCTTGAGCTTGGCAATCCAGCCCTTCTGCCAGTTGCGGGTGCGTTTGGTTTCCCAGATGATCGTGCCGCAGTCCTGGCCCGAGGCGGTGCGAACAAGTTGGAGAATGTCGGCTCCGCGAACGCCAGTGGAGACAGGAGTGATTTCGTCGCCGGGAAAGCTGGCGCGGAGCTGGTCCTCAAACGCGAGTTCCAGCGCCTCGCCCTGGGCCTGCTGGGAACCTTGTTCGGCCTTTTGCCGGAGAGTCTCGATCTGCTTCTGAAGGTCGCCAATGAGTTTCTCCTTTTCGCCCAAACGGAGTCGCTGTTCCTCGGCGGCGGCCTGCTGGGCGGCTTCACGAATCTTGCCGCGCTCCTCGTCAAGTTTGCGGGCGACTTCCAGTTCAAGGGCCTTTTGCCGATCCTCCAATTCACGGCGTTGCTTGCGCAGGGCCAGCTCGGTCTTCTGCGCCTCCGCGAGTTTGGCGTTCTGTTCGGTGAACTTGGCGCGCAAATCCTGGAGTTCGACGCCTACCTGGGATTCGGCCTGCTTGCGGGCATCGGTGAACAACTTGGTTTTCTCATCTTTCAATCGGCGCTCCACTTCTTCCACCAGAGCGAGTTTGCCGGCGTCGAGCGCTTTCTTGGTGGTGGCCAGTTGCTTTTCGCGTTCGGCGAACGTTTGTTCCTGCCGTCGGCGTTGATCATCGAAATCCTTCTGGAGTTGCTGGCGGACTTGGTGAGCGACGGCCTCCGTCAGCGGAATCTCGCGTTGGCAGTGCGGGCAGGTGATGGTGTTTGCGTTCATGTTGGGTGTGTTTCTCTTGGAGGTGGAACCCGCTTCAGCAGACGTCGCAGCTTGCTTTCGTCGGTGTCTGGACGCCAACCCATTTTGTCCATGACAGTTCGGTCCCGCTGCTTGCCTTTCTGGCCGGACAGGGTGGCTTTTTGCCAGAGGTGTTGGGCGCGCTCGGCGTCTTCACGCAAAGAAATTTGATTCAAGCCCAGTTTCGGTCCTTGCTTGCGCACGCCCCGCGCCCGGTGCAGCGCGGTGATGGACTTCCACTTGAGATCGCGTTTAGGATCGAAACTCCAATAAGCGGGAACGAAGATCATCGTGCCGAAGGGCGTGAGGTTGACAGTCAGTTTCATCAATAGAGGGTCGTCCCCGCACATTCCATAGAGATGCCAGCGCCAGCAGAACACGTCGAAGACAGTCTGAAACCGTTCCCGCTCGCTGCGCCAGTTGAAGCGCCAGTCGGTGTGGTAGTTTCGCTCCGGCACCATCCGCCGGCGGAGGATGCGTTTGCGATCCTGGAACTTCTTGACGTCGAACTGGCCTTTGACGCGTTGCCAGTCCGCGCGCAAGGCGGGATCGGTCTTGGGCTCCTGCTCGATCAAGTTGAACTTGTGTTGCGCGTGGATCAGCGAGCCGTAGTCGCCCGGCTGGACCGCGTGTTCGTGCTGCATGGTCACCGCGACCGCCGTGCTGTCCGGTGGCGCGCCCAGCAAATCCCAAAGCAGTCGAACTCGATCGTCCAGACGGGAACCTCTTTCGGCATGATCCAAGATGAGCCGCCCCAGATCCTCAAGCTGGATGGGCCAGAGGGTGATCGGGATGAGCAGCCAGGAACGGAGCCGTTCCAGGTCCGCGCGGTCCACGCCTTCTGTCGAACGCCGGCTCAGGCGATGGATGCGTCGCAGCGAATCCGCCCCCCAGTCTTTGCGATGGAACGCGAGTTGGGCCAACTGCTTCAGATCGGCTCTCAGGCTTGCTTTCACAGAGCCTACAAT
>CAYHFE010000892.1:0-2022 GCA_964355375.1 uncultured Verrucomicrobiota bacterium | reverse complement strand
ACCCAAATGTCCCGAAAATTCGTTAAACCATTCTGGCTTCAACAGCTTTCCCACTACTCAGCACCGCCCTGTTCCCCAGATGACTTTCAGCGATAGCTAGAGGTTCTCCGAAAAGGTGAGAAGGGTTTTGAGGTCCATAAAGTCGCTCGTTCGGAACTCGAAGAATTCTTCCTAGTTATTCATAATAACCTTGACAGCAACGCATTACAATTTGTAAAATGACGCATGGCAAACGTTCCTCCTCTCCCGTCGCAACCGTTGCCCCGGTTGTTTTTGATGCCGGTGAATACCGAACTGCACCAGTTTCTGATCGAAGCCCACCGGATCGTCGAATTTGAGCCCGCCATCCTCGAACGCCTCGAGTCTGACCTGGACGCCCACGGATTGAAAAAGAAACTGCTGTGCGAAGCCGATCGTCGCTTTCTCGAGGGGCAAACGCCCGATCTGACCCACCTGAAGATGGAGTTGCGCCAGATCGATCCGGCCAAGAGGGCGTTGGAGATCGGGCGGCCGCCTCTGGAGCCGTATGTGGTGTATCTGTTCTTAATGCTGCGGGGGCGCTTGGGAGGCTGCAAAGATCAAGACGCGCGGCTGCTGCAAGAGGAATCCATGACCTTGCACTGGTGGCTGGAGAATCTGGAACTGACGCTGCCCCCAGCCAGTACTTTGAGTGAAAATCTTAACGCCGTCAGCCATGCCACTCGCGATTTCATTCACCGGACGCAACTCCGGTATATCGTGGATGAGGGGTTGGATGATTTTAAGAGCCTTTACCTGGACAGCACGGCCATCCAAGCCAACACGGAACGTCCGACCGATTCGGGATTGATGACCAAGTTGGTGGAGCGGATTTGTCGGCGGGGCAGCAAGCTGGATCGGTTGGGATTGCCGAATTTCAATCCCAGCGGCTTGGAGGAGTTGCAGGAGGATCTGCGCCGGATGCATCGGGAGATTGGATTCAACACCGGCAAACCCAAGAAGCAGGGCCGAGTCAAGAAGCTCTATTATCAATTGCTCCGGCGCGGTCGGAGGGTGTGCCGGCGTTTTGAGCGAGAGTGGGCGGTGGTGGCCGAGGCCTTAAAGCAAAAGGAACTGCGGCCCAGCCAGAGACTGGTAGCGGAGGAGGCCATCGAACTGATCGGTGCGGATATTCGGGCGATTGGTCAAGTCGCGGCCGCGGGCGAGCGCCGGATTTTCGCGGAGGAGAAAGTTCCGAGCCGCGACAAGGTGATCAGCATCAGCGACGGGGACGCCGCCTTCATCGTAAAGGGAGGGTGGAACACGGTGGTGGGTTATCGTCCGCAACTGGGCCGAAGCGGGCAAGGTTTCGTCAGCGCGCTGATCGTGCCGGTGGGCAACGCGGCCGACAGCGCTCAGTTGGTGGACGTGGTGTTGGATCATTGGGAACGGAGCGGAGTGCTTCCGAAATTGGTCAGCAGCGATGACGGCTACAGCGATCAGCGGGCCCGTGAAGATTTGCTGGAGGCAGGAGTGGAGGTGGTGAGCATCAGCGGCGCGAAAGGCAAGAGAATCATGGCGGCGGAGGAGTGGAATCGGCCGGATTACCGGGCCGCGCGGGTCAATCGTTCCTCCGTGGAATCGCTGATCTTCACACTGAAAGATGGCTATTCGGTCAGTTACTCCGGCGGGAGAATGAGAACGTGCGGGCCGAACTGACGGAAAAAGTTTTGGCTTACAACCTCGGTCAGATCATTCGCGTCCGGGAGCGCCGAACTCGGGAGAGACGGGAGCAATCCCTGGCCGCATAGATGACCGGCCGAAAGATCGAAATCGGAACCATGGGACCACTCTCGAAAATTTCGGTGAAAACGCCCCGATTGAAACCGTGTGATGGCGACGTGCGGATGATCTGAGTGAAAAACACAAGTCAGCCGGTCGCGGGGAAGTCGCCCAACCGCGCCAAGCACCCCTTTTCGGAGAACCTCTAGCTCCGGTTCCGAGGCCATAGCGCCGTCAGCACAATCGCAAGGCTTCTCCCTTGTCTCGGAGCTAACTACTTGA
>CAYHFE010000891.1:0-2033 GCA_964355375.1 uncultured Verrucomicrobiota bacterium | reverse complement strand
AGCCAAAATCCCTCGCCGCAGGACCCTTTTCAATTTTAAAACAGGCTCTAAGGCCTACAAAGAGTTGCTGGAGCGATTGGAAGATGCGGAGGACTTGGCGTGGCTCAAGCGCGCTCGTAGGGCGCCTCTCCGCTACCGCTCCCTCGAGGACTACCTTGCCGAACGGAAGCCGAAGAAGCATGTATAGAATCCTGCTCGAACGCAGCGTCGAGAGGGACTTGCGCCGGCTCTTGTAGCGCTGTGAATAGAAGGGGGAGCGTGGGACTAGACGGTAAGGAGGAGAGCTGTGGGATCTGGATCGTGGAGCCCAAAGGAAAGTGGCTTGATCGGCCGTGAGGAATTTGCAGATGCTCCCCGATCCAATTTCGCGAAGATCAGCTCAAAGGATTTCGGCCGGTGTGTTCCTGCGGTTTTCCGGGGACTGTCCACCGCCATGGATGTTACTATCGGTATGCCGATCCAGAAGGGGGCGGGAAAGAGAGCATTCAACGTTACCGTCATCCTCCTTGCGGTCGGACTTTCTCGGTACTGCTGCCGCATCGACTCCCTTATCGGGCGGTTCGCGCCGAGCGGCTGCAGGCTGAGTTCGACCAGCGGGCGGGGATCCAAACCCAAGGTCTGGACCCTCCGCCCCGCGTCGTGGAGGCCGGTTGCCTCCAACGAGCGTGGAGTGCCTTGAGCGCGCGAGTCGCGACCCTCCAAGAGGCCTTCGGACAACTGGTTTGGAGCACGGTTCACTCTGGTGAGCGGCGACGGCCCAGTGCCGCCGTCCACCCGACCGGCACCCTCGGGACGGAGAGCAAACTGCAATGTCAGAATTACCTAACGAGGCGGGGTCTCAGACCAAGCGAGATGTAGAGTGAAATCGTTCACGCTTGTTCCAGGGCGCTTGGTCTGAGACCCCGCCTCGTTAGACCAGACATCGCGGGAGTCATGGGCGACATCGGCAAGCTGCTCGATGCTTCCATCACGGGCGTGGACATGCCCGCCAAGTGGAGCAATGCCGAATCTTGCCTCGAAATGAGCGAGTGACCGGCAAATGCACTCGTAAAGAACATGCGACCGGCTGAACTCCAAGCGAACTCTTGATGGCTGGAGGTCGCTCTGACCGGCGCGGTTTACGGTGCCATCCATCGCGGACCGATCAATCGATCGTAGGATGGTCGTCTCCGAAAACGTTGCAGATTGCGACCAGCATTTGGCGGAAGGGTTTGGGATTCTTGGTCTGGCCTTCGCAGGCTCATTGTTCCTGTCGTCCAGCCGTCTGACGACCCTTCAGCCGAGCGGTCCTGTTCGACCAATGGTTTCCGCGTGTTTCTGGCTCCCACTGAACCCAGCGACCCCTTGGTCAAACGTCGCGAGTTTTCCACCGTGGTGTATCGCCAGACCAAGAAGGTAGGCGTCGGTCACCTGCTGAGATCCTTCAATTCTCGGAACTTCATGGCCGGTCAGAGGGATCTCATCGGGCCAAAAGACATGATGCTTCAACGCCGTCAAGGCTTTCAGTGCCTTGAGCGCGTCGTCCGGGCTGGCTGCGTAGCCGGTCTTGAGATTGGAGCTGATTGCGGACGAATCCGAGTTGCGTTACCGGCATGTGGCGAACCGTTTCACCTGGCCGAACCAAGTGGCGGCCTGCCGGTGATGGGTGTGATCCTGCCAAACCAGCGCCAGCAGGACATTCACGTCCAGGAGGTTGGTCATGGCAACTCAGCGTCCAGTTGCTTCGCCATTTCCAGCGTGATCTTCGGACTTCCCTTGGGCGTGACGAACAAAGGCAGACCGTTCGGCCCGATCACCAGTTTGGCTTGCCGAGCTCGGGGAGCGATCTTCTGCAGCACGATCGTTCCGGAACGTGTCTCAATCAAAAAATCATCCCCTGGCCGCAATTGCTCGCTCTCACGGATTGGCGCCGGGATGACAATTTGACCTTTGGCAGAAAGTTTTGTCGTCATGCGGGTAGGATAATCTTACCCGCCTTGAATGAGCGTGAGCGCGGTATTTGATGGCACGATTTGCAGGATATCCGAGGGAAT
>CAYHFE010000890.1:0-2034 GCA_964355375.1 uncultured Verrucomicrobiota bacterium | reverse complement strand
ATGAACAATCCGGTAATCGGGAGCGCCTTCTCGCGGCCCGAGCTTCAAGGCAGAGGAGACAACCCGGAGAAGAGCCTCGCCTTGCAGCCGCGGACGCCGCTTGGACCAGGCTCGCGACGTTTCCCGGGTGAAATCAAAAACCGTGCGCGATTTCAATTCAGCGACTTGACCGTTTGGCGTGCAGCGCAAGGTTTCGTCCTTCTCCAGAACCAGATTCGGTTCGGTCTGCGCCTGGGAGATCCCCGTTGCTTGATTGAACCACCGGTACATCGCTTCCCGGTTTTCTTGAGTGAATCCATGCGTCGTGGGTCCGGTGAAGAGCGCGATCTTATCCTCAGCCCCGAGCAATCGATAAAGACGTTTCAGACGTTCGTAGGCTTCTTCCGCGCCCCGGATGTCAAAGTAGTCGCGCTCTTTGGTCAGGATGATCACCGGCTTCGGCGCCAGCGCGGCCAGAAAATCCTCGTGGTCCAAACCCAGGGCCAGGACGCGGGGCGGACATTGCTCGGTGTCGGCCGGCAGCTCGTTCTCGAGGTTGCGACGGAACGTGGTCACGAAACAACTCGGCGCCGCCATCGTCCACCGGGAATCGAGTCCGCACAGCCACGTCGTCAGGGTGCCGCCGCCGGAATTGCCCGTCACCCCCACGTGCCGGGGATCCACCTCCGGCCGCGTGAGCAGGTAATCGAGGGCCCGGATGCCGTCCCAGGCCCGCCAGGCCCCGAGGAATTCTCCGACGAGAAACTGTTGGTTGCCGGCCATCAAATGCTCGCGCACGCCCACGCCCACGCGCGATTTCCCGGTTCCATCTGGGTACTGGAGACGTTCCCCTTGCCCGATCGGATCGATGATCAGCACGACGTAGCCCAGCCGGGCCAGCCCTTGGGAAAACGACTGATACGCCTCGTTGGCCTTCCCGTTGTCCGAGTGGCCGCATGTCCCCACGACCGCCGGCAACGGGAAGGGACGCCCTTTCGGCACGTAGAGGTTGGCGGTCACGAAGAAGCCCGGCCGACTTTCAAAAATGATTTTCTCAATGTGGTAGGTGTCTCGTTCCACCACTCCCGTGACTCGTGGATTCAAGGGTGTCTTTTCTGGAAAGGGGCCGAAACACGTTTGAATCCGCTCGCGCACCGACCGCACATAAGCCTCGGCGTCGGACCGGGTCTTGAGATTGGCTTTGCTCGGGCGGTTGCTGAGCTCGAACCGCCGCATCTGCTCGACGAAATACTCCTGCACCATCCGCGAGAAACGATTCAAGGGCGGGAGACCGGCCGACCCCATCGCGGGCTCGGCGGCGGAAGAATGCGCGCCCGGCCATGACCACTTCGCCAGAGAAAGTCCGACCACAGCGTGGCCTGCAGCCTGAATCAGGCGACGTCGGGTGAAACGGTCGGAGAAATCGTTGGTGGTTGGATTCGTCTGCTTTCGCGCCTGAGGTTTGCGGGAATTCATAGGGCATGGAGTTGTGGTAACGAAGCTTCTAGCCGAAGCGTCCCCCCGCAGCAAGCACCGAACCCTGGGCAACGATTCTTCAGACTGGAACGAGTTGATGGAGCCACGAAGTGTCGAACTCATCCAGGCCGGGCAGGAACCCCAACTTTCGGCAGCGCCTTGCCCAATCAGGGCAACCATGCAGGGTGGCGGCAATGCCGCCGATCACGATGTAGCGGACGCCATGTTCGTTCAGCGCTGCGATAATGCGTTCTGGATGCACCATAGCAACCGTTGCTCGTGAGATCGTCGATCCCGTTTTGGAAGCCACCCACGCCGCTCCGTCTCCTGGATCGCGGCGACCAGGCCATCGAGTCGTTCCTGTGGACTCTTGCGAAGGCTCCGCCGCAGGGTTTCCTCAAACACCAGCCGGCCGAAGTCGGCGACGGACGCATCCAGTTGACCCGTTGACTTGGTGCTGGCGGCATGCATTGGCCACGGATCATGAGCGCGAGCCCCCTTCCGGTCAAGCGACTCGAACACCTCCCAGCCCTGACGCATGACCGTTGATACCCGCGTTTTCGAGGCGCGACGGGCGGG
>CAYHFE010000889.1:0-2038 GCA_964355375.1 uncultured Verrucomicrobiota bacterium | reverse complement strand
CCTCCAGTGCATGCTCTCTCTCAAGCGCACGAGTGCGGCAGCCCTCTGCCGCTTTTGCCGCGCCGGGCCAAGAGCGCCGGAGGGCCGGCGCACTCCAAGACGCTGACGCGACGACGCCCACTCCATTCGATTCATGATCCCAATGCCTGCGCCAAGCGAAAGGCGGCGCTCCGTGAACTTCGGTGGGATGAGACTCCGTCGAACCCTGACTTTCCTGACTGCCACGATTCCAGGGCTCGACGGAGTCTCGCCCCACCCAGGGAACGAGTTCATGGACCCAAGGCGCGGGCCCAGCGCCAGACGGCTCCCAATGAACCGCCCATTCTAATCTTCCGGCAGCGGTTTGCCCTTGGTTTCGGGAGCCCAGATCAGGGCGACGAGCCCGAGCAAGAAGATGAAGGAAAGGACCGTGGCCGCCTTGCGGAAGGGTTCGTTGACGCCTTGTTCGGTCATGAACTGGTTCATCGACATCAGCAAGGGCGGAAACGCCGCCGCCAAATAGCGAACCGTGTTGTAACAGAACCCGACTCCCGTCCCGCGCAATCGGGTCGGGAAGAGCTCGGGAAAATAGATCGAGTAGCCGCCAAAAACCGAGAGCTGGGCGAATCCCATCATGGGCAACATCCAATAGGCATCGGTGCCCGTTCGCAGGTTGTTGAAAACATAGATCGTGGTGACCAGACAAAGAACAAACGCGCCCAGAAAAGCCGGACGACGCCCAACAAACGTCGCCACGATCGTGAAGGTCATCATGCCGAAGAAAGCGCCCACGTCCTGCCACATCGTGCCGAACCCGCGGACCGTATCCACGACCTTCTGCGGCTCCCCTTTGAGAGCGATGGAAATCAGTTCCGGAGAAAAGAATCCGATGCCCCACAGCCCGGCCATTCCGGCCAAGCCGAGGCAGATCCCGACCAGGGCATGACGCCGCCAGCGTGGTTCTTTGAACAGGTCCGGAATGGACCCGATGTGTTTCGATTTGTCGGTCGTCGTTTGCGCCCGGCGTTTCGCTTCCTTCCAAACCTCCGGTTCGCGCAGGACCAGTATGATCGGAACCACGAGAATGGCCGGGAGAATGCCGATGAAGAAAATGATCCGCCAGCCCGGCAGTCCCGCCCAGACGTCCGCCTGACCCGGGCGAATCTGAGTCGTTAGAAACGAGCCCAGGACATTGCCGCAGGCCGACAGAGCCTGCAACGAACCGAGGGCCAAGGAACGGAATCGCCCGGGAACACTCTCAGCCACCAGCGTGGTCGCCGCGCCAAACATCCCGCCCACCCCCAGTCCAACCAGGAATCGATAAGTCAGGAACTCGACTCCCGTCCGGGAAATGCCCGACAATCCGGTGAAGCTCGAGTAAACCAGAAGTGTCACCACCATCGTCTTCACCCGGCCCCACCGATCGCTCATGATGCCAAAGACAATGCCCCCGGTCGCCCAACCGATCATCATCGTGGCCGTGGCCCAACTGCCCCAAGACTTGGCCACCGCATCCGACACACCGCTGCCCAAGAGATCTCTCAAGGCCGGTTCCCGCGCCAAAATAAAAATCCGCTGATCCATGCAGTCAAACAGCCAACCGCAGGACGCGATGATCACGACCAGCCAATGGTAGGGCTTGACGCCGTCGAATACGCCTTGCTTGCTCACATCCTCGCGCGCCAATGGAGTTTCCATGCGATCAATCGGATGGGCCGGCCCCTGCGCGGCGCAGGCCATGTTTCGGGAATGGGATCACCGGGGCATTCTTCGAAAGATCGTCGAGCGATGTCAAGCAGCGTGTTCCGGCCGTCAGAAGTTCTCGTTTTGACAAGTATGTAGTCCCGGCTTCAGCCGGTCGCCACGTGAAAACCGGCTGAAGCCGGGACTACCTGCGTGGAACGGACAGAGTCCTGAGTCAAAATGAGAACGGCTGTCCTGCCGTCCGTCCCGAAACGCCCGACAGGTCGATTCGAATTGAGTTAAACCCGCGACCAGACGAACCTCAGACCTCGGGTTTTTGAGAAAAAGCGCTGATAGCGGCCGCAATCCCAGTTCC
>CAYHFE010000888.1:0-2045 GCA_964355375.1 uncultured Verrucomicrobiota bacterium | reverse complement strand
CTCGTGGTCAGACGAGGGAGAAACGATTTCGCTAGGGTTCTTGCCGGGCGCGGTAAAAGCGAACCGTTGCACCCGTGGCGCTCGGGTCCGTCACTTCCGAAGGAACCGCGGCCGGTGATGGGGTAGGCACCCACCGGGCTGGCCGCTGTCGCCGTCGTCGTCAACGTCGGAAGGGTCGTCAGATTGGCGGATGTTTCCGCGTTGACGAAACCGGAGTAAGTGCCGGTGAGACTCGGCAACGACTCGCCCTGGCGGATGACCTTGTTCTCCGCGGTGATGATGAGCGCTGCCGGTTGCACATCCATCGGCACGGTGACCACCGCGCTGGCAAAGGTCGTGGTATCGGTCGGGGTGAAGGTCAACGAGAGCGTCTGCGCCGACCTCGCCGACAGGATGGCGCCCGACGCGGGAGTATAGGCAAACGCCCCGGGCACACTGGCTGTGGCGTTGAACTGGGCGCTGCTCAACGACGTCCCGTCGGTGATGGCGGAAGGAGCCGCCCAAGAAACGGTCGGGATGAGCCGCGGCGCCGGAGTGATCACGCTGACCGTGAAGCTATTGGTGGTTTCGAGGTTTTCGTCGTCAGCCACCCGCACCGTGATGACGGCGCTGCCGGTACGTCCGGGGGCTGAGAGTGCCTGGATGGTGCGGTTGGTTCCGGCTCCGCCTTGGACGAGACTGCTCGGAGGAATCAGGCCCGGATCGGAACTGCTCGCGGAAACCTGCAACGCGGTCGAGGTCGTCCTTGGGCTTGAAATCGGCCAGGCTCATGTTCAGGCCGCGGTAGCCTTCCAAGGCGACGCCGACGGCGAAGATTTTGGTGGCGAAGGAACTTTGGCTGTAGGCATTGTCGCCCGCGGCCAGGGATTGGCCGAACAGATTCAAGCCATTCGCGATGACCGTGCTGAAATCCAGGAGCAGGCCCGGCACCGGCAAGCCATTGCCCGGATCAATCTGCAGGCAGTATCGGCGCACGTCTGAATCCTCGAGCAGATTCTGCATCTTGCCCCGGTTGAGGACATCCTTCCTCTGAGGCAATGCCTCTTTCACCGCCTGGCCAATCGCCCTCGCTTGGTCGGCAGTGGCGTTCGAGTAGGCCTCGAAGATATCGAAGCCTAGTTTGACAGTGTCCAGGGTCTGGTCCAAACCCGCGATGATGTGTTTCTGCTCTTCGATATAGGTGTGTGACACAATTTTGCGTTGGAAGGTTTTGACGGCCGAATCAAAGTCGGCTCTCGCGCCGTCGGTGTCGCGGCATACCTCGTAGGCATTGTTGCGGGCCTTGATGATGTCCGAAATGCCCTGCTGCAAACGACCCGGCGAAGATCGTTTCCCCGTCCAGGTGGGGGGCTTTTCGAAAAAGCCGTGAGAAGAAAGATGGTAGGTGATGTAGTTGTTCGTCTTCGCGAGGAAAGCCGGGTCGAGAGCAGGCCTGCTTTCGTCCCCGTCAGCTCGGCCCTTTTGGAAGAAGTTGAAGTCGGTGATTCCCTGACTGTCCACCCAGCCGGGTTCAAAGAACTGCGTGTCCAGCCAAAAATCACCGTCGTCCCGCGGGTTCAAGAAGCTGGACTCCAACTCGACCAGATCCACGTACGAATAGTGGAACAGGCCCGGCCCGGCGTAGCCGGTGCGATAGGTCTGGCCCGGCCCGATGTCGTCGGTGTAGGGAGTGCCGTAAACCTCGATCAGGAGATTGGTGTAAGCGAGTTCCTGCTTGTTCACCTGGGTTCGGAAATCGTCCACTGAATCGGCTTCCGACCGCATCAGGCGGGTCACGTCCTTGGCGTCGTCGAACGCGGTCAGGGCGTTGTTCAAAGTGGCTTTGACGCGCTCGAACCCCTGCTCGAAATGGGTGGTCGGGTTGGTTCCGGTGACGACCGCAGGATTGATGTCAAAAGGAATTGTCGTCTCGGGCAAGTCCAACGGCGTCAGGCCGGCTTCGGCGTTGTCCAGCGACGTCTGCAAGCTTTCCACCAAGGCCGGCAATTCCCTCCAGACCTCGGGTTTTTGAGAAAAAGCGCTGATAGCGGCCGCAATCCCAGTTC
>CAYHFE010000887.1:0-2053 GCA_964355375.1 uncultured Verrucomicrobiota bacterium | reverse complement strand
GAGGCCAGGAAAACCGGTTTGAGTTGATCGCGGGGTAGCCTGAAGATTTCGGACCTCAGCGCAACCACGGTGCATGGGTCGCTTGAACGGGCTGCGGCTGAGTCGTATCGATGCAGTCGGGTTCGGGGTGGAACGGGCCACTTGCCCGTTCCCGCGGGCTGCCAGCCCGCAGCTTTGCTACCCGAAGTCTTACTGAAGTGAGTTCAATTGGCGTGCCAGACTCGGCGGCAAGTTGCCGCCAAGCACGGCCCGGTTGGCCGTGCCACCCATGGCAGCGGCATGCTTACGACTAAGGGTGGTCGTGTTCCGGGAATTCCGCGCAGAGTCAACATTTTCATCAGATGAAAAATACCATCGCTTTACTCGGCTTGATTCTGGC
The DNA here is from genome assembly GCA_964355375.1 of uncultured Verrucomicrobiota bacterium. GTDB lineage: Bacteria > Verrucomicrobiota > Verrucomicrobiia > Limisphaerales > SIBE01 > CAYHFE01. The sequence goes on along the minus strand of CAYHFE010000887.1, from coordinate 1,674 downwards.
TTGGACCCTCGCGGGAACGGCTCGGGCCGGAACTTACCCGGACCGGTTCGTTTGGGTGTTTGGCTGGGGTCTGCGCAACGACAATGACGTCAGCCAGATCACGCAATTGCTCGAGAAATCCGCGCAGAGCGGATTGAACGGCGCGGTGCTCTCCGCGAGCCTGGACACGCTCTGTCAGCAATCGCCGGAGTTCTTTCGGCGGCTCGACCAAGTAAGACAGGCGGCGGAGCGCCATAATCTCGAGTTGATTCCGAGTTTGTTCTCGGTCGGCTACGGCGGCGGCGCTCTCGCGCACAATCGACAGTTGGCGGAAGGTTTGCCGGTCGAGGATGCGATTTTTGTCGCGGGCCAGGGAGAGGCTCGTTTCGTTCCGGAGGCCTCGGCCGTCATCGCGAATGGCGGTTTTGAAGAGGCGGAGGGAAACCGTTTCCAACGGTTCAATTTCCATGATCAGCCCGGCGTGATCAGCTTCGTGGACACCGAGGTAAAGCACGGCGGGCGCGCCGCCTTGCGCTTGGAGAATTTCCGGAGTGATCCGCAGCATGGTCATGCTCGGGTCATGCAAGAGATCCAGGTGCGGCCGCGCCGCTGCTACCGCGTGAGTGTTTGGGTCAAGACCGAGGGGTTGAAGCCGACAGGCGCGTTTCGATTGTTTCCGTTGGTTAAGGATCGCGACTTGGCGTCGCGGACCTTCGCTTTGCCCTCCACCAGCGACTGGCGAAAGCTGACGATGATTTTCAACAGCCTGAGTTTCGAGTCGGTGCGCTTGTACGGGGGACTCTGGGGCGCCAAAGAAGGCAGGGTTTGGTTGGACGACTGGACCATCGAGGAGGTCGGACCGCTCAATGTCTTGCGCCGTCCCGGGACACCGGTGACGGTCCGGAGCGACGAGGGCGCCGCCCCATTTGACGAAGGGCGGGACTTCGCGCCGTTGGAGGATTCGAGTTTCAATTTCTATCGGGTGGATCGCGAGTGGCCGGTGCTGCGCCTGCTGCCGGGCAGTCGCATTCAGGAAGGCCAGCGGCTGCGGGTGAGCTGGTACCATCCGATGGTCATTCACGAATCGCAGGTCACGGTTTGCATGGCGGAGCCCGCGCTTTACGACATCTACGAACACGAGGCTCGCCTGCTTGCCGAGCATCTCCATCCGCGGCGGATTCTGTTGAACATGGACGAAATCCGCATGGGTGGAACGTGTCGGGCGTGCCGGGGTCAAGACATGGCCAAGCTGCTCGGCCAATGCGTCACCCGCCAGTCGCAAATCCTGCGTCGATTCAATCCGGGAGCCGAGATCTACATTTGGTCCGACATGCTCGATCCGAATCACAACGCGCACGGGGATTACTACCTCGTGGAAGGCGATTACACCGGCTCCTGGAAGCATGTGCCGAAGGACCTGATCATGGCGGTCTGGGGCGGCAGTCCGCGCGAGAAGAGCTTGCGCTTTTTTGCGGAACAGGGCTTTCGCACGTTGGTGGCCTGCTACTACGACGCGGAAGATTTGGAGGATGTGAAGAGCTGGCTGGCCCTCGTCAAAACCACGCCCAACGTCCAAGGTTTCATGTACACCCCGTGGCAGCGCAAATACGGGCTCGTTCCGGAGTTTGGGGCGTTGATCGGCGGCACCTTTTGAACCTGACAACGGCGTTAACGCAAAGGCGCAAAGGCGCAAAG
>CAYHFE010000886.1:0-2057 GCA_964355375.1 uncultured Verrucomicrobiota bacterium | reverse complement strand
ACACGGGCGCAGAGCCCAGCGCTGGACGGTAAGACTGATTTTGGGCGCATGGTTTGCGGTCCGCATGTCGGAAGGCGAAATGACAGCGGTGGCGAAGCCAGGAGCAGAATGGAGCCGCGCCGAGCTGCGGACGGAAAACCAGCGAGGGAAAAGGCGTTTGGCCAAATCAAGAAAAACTGGGCTGTGCTAGTTTGTGCTAGTTTTTGTGCTAGTTTCACAACTTTCTGGGTCGCCCCTGAGAAATCCGCACAATCGTCATTTCGATCAATGAAATCAATGGTTCTGTAATGATGGAAGCAAGGGAAAGAAACGGGGAACAACCGCTAAAAAAGCAATTAAGAGTCAACTGCTCTACCAACTGAGCTACCGAGGCAACCAATTTATCTACAACGTCTTACAGTCATTTGTTCGCTTGTGCGATTTCTGATTGTATCCCAAGTAGTCTGCCTTGCGTATGCCAAACTTACAGGACACAACCGAGGGCACCAAGGCCCGTTCACCCGACCGAAACGAAAGACTGTCACCTGATGGTAAATGGCTTTCATTTCCGAAAGTTCCGAACCTTCTGCAGTACGTCCAGACCGGGGGGTTTTATGGGAGAACCAAGGTCAATGGCAAGGTTTTTCGAAAGTCACTCGAAACGGACGTCTTCACGGTCGCCAAGTTGAGGTTGGCCGATTTTCATCAAGAGCACCCGAAGTAGGAAACGACGCGGATCGAATTGCCCGGTGACGTTCGGAGACGCGAGACGGCTCTGGGCCTGCGCCAATGGGCGAACGCGCCACGCCGGACTTTCCGGCTGAGAGACAAGACATCGCGACCCCGCGCCCCTTCACGACGGCGGCGGCAGACCGCGACTTTTGAAGCTCCGGCGACGCGCGCCAGCGGGCTGGGCCTGCGCTTTCAAAGTCGCAGACTGCCGCCGCCGCCCGAGGCCTGATTCCGAACCTGAATCCGCGCCTCACTCCGCTCCGCGACCCGCTTCGCCGACTTCTCGGGACGCTCCACTCCATTCCGGCACGGTTCAGTTCGGAGACAGGCCGGAGACGCGCCCCTGTCATGCCTCATGCAGGAGCCATGAGCCACGCCAGTTGCGTCGCTTCCGCGATAGTCAGTTGAAGAGTCACACTTCGTTTTCAGGTCCTTCTCTGCATCGGTTTTCGCTCTCTCGCCCTCACCCGCCTGCTTCCACAGGGGGCCGGACGCGGTGCCCTCTGAAGATCACTCCCGCTGGCCGCCCTGTTCCGCAGGCTTTTTGGGTGAAGGGCGAGAGACCGAAACCGAACAGCAGAGCACAAAAAAAAGACCATGAAAACAACATCACAGAATCCGGAATCGGGACTCAAGAGCCGACCCGAACAGTTGAGCACGGGAAACAGACCTCAGATCAATTTCGCTCGCCGCATGGTGAATCGCTCGCTGGACACCGGGAAGTTGCTGTCGTTGCTCCGCAGTGAAGTTCCCAACTTCCTCGCATTGGCCGAAGTGGTTGGCAAATGGGTCTGGATTCAGTTTCCAGACAAGCAACCCAGCAAGGTCACCCGCGTTCTGGCCGAGTTGGGCTTTCATTGGAATCGGGCACGCCAGACATGGCAGCACCCGTGCGGCTTGGATCGCAACGCGGCCGCCACCGTTGACCCGCGCCAGAAATACGGCAGCTATTTAGCCACCGACATAAAGCCCGCTTGAAAGGAGATGACCAAATGGATACCAACAACAACGACTCCTTCTTCGGCGAGATCATCTACGCCTACACCCGAGCCCAGGCTATCGCGGACGGCATGCAGGAATCGCCGATTTGGATCTCCGTTGCCCGCTCCATCATCGGCTGAATCAGATGTCAGATGACCGCACCGCGCGGTCGTGCTTTGGGCACACGCGATGTAGTCCCGGCTTAAACCGGCCACCGCACGAAGCCGAGACTGCAACCAGGTCACGAGCCGAACCTGCCATCAAAATAAGAATTGCTGCATCTATTGACTCTGCATAAGGAACGGTGCAGAAATAAGTTCCTGAATTAAAAGCTGAATCATTACAGTAATCTGGGCCCGCCGAAT
>CAYHFE010000885.1:0-2058 GCA_964355375.1 uncultured Verrucomicrobiota bacterium | reverse complement strand
AATTCCCTCGGATATCCTGCAAATCGTGCCATCAAATACCGCGCTCACGCTCAAAAGCCGCCGCCTTGCGGGACGACATACGCATCGTGTCGTCCCAGTTCCGTGACGCGATGTTCCGCAGCAAACGTCGGGATGGCGGTGGCGCGACCAATCTGCGCGCCGCTCGTAATGGGAATCATGATGGTCGCCTTCTCTTGACTCTTTTCCGGTGTCTCAATGGTAAAACCGCTGCCGCTCCCGATGATCGCGAAGATGTCGAGGAAATTGATGGCGAACACGGAATCGAAAAACACCTGGCAGTAGCTCTGCGGCACGCGATGCCGTTCCAACCAGCGATAGACAATCACGAGGTCTTCGACTTTCACCGTGAAGCTTGGCGTTTCTCTGCCGGTCTTCTTGCCAGAATCGCGCTGACTCTTGCGAACAGCGATGTATGTCAACGCCTCGAACTTGCTGGAGCGAACCTCCACGGCCGCCACTGCATTCTTGACGAGCGCCTCGGTTTCCGCGTGGCTGCGCTCGGACACGTCGGCATCGACGGCAGTGCCGGTAGGAAAAAGCAGCAAGTCAGGGCGCTTTCCGAACCGTCGCGTTTCTTCAAGCCCGGCGAGGTAGCGTGTTTTGAATTCGGGATGCCCTGCCGCAATGCGGTCAGTGCTGCCATATTGCACGACTTTACAGCCGGGCAGCGCATGGACGAGGGCCGCTGACAATTTCCTTTCAGCCCAATCGCCCATTGCTCGATTGGCGAGGAATTCGGAGCGGGCGTCCGTCGGCACGGTCGGCTTCCGAGCAGGCGGCTGTCCTTCCCCGCCGAAAGCCAAATGCCGCTCATCAATGCCCTTCTCACGAAGGTGTTCAACCACACCCTCAAGCGTTGTCTTGAGCCTTGAGAAGTATGCGTTTCCCCGGTTCATCGCTCACTTCTTCTCCTCGAAGGTGAACAGTTCCTTGACCTCAACTTTGAGCACTCTTGAAAACGTCTCCAACCCAGCGACGGATGGCGAGTTTACGCCACGTTCCACGAGACTGATGAACTCGACCGAGCAGCCGACAGCTTCGGCAAGTTGCTCTTGTGTGAGCTTTCTTGCCCGGCGCAGGTCGGCGATGCGTTTGCCAAGTTTCCGTTGAAGCACGCAGTTTAACTACCACTTCGCATGGATTTTCACCACGGAGCTAAACTACGTGGTGGCGTTTCCCGTCTTGAGCACGTTGCTGCGCGAGACGAAGGGCGAGGTGGTGTTGGTGTCCCGGTTGCGCGCGGCGTTGGAGCGGTCGAATCCCGCCCTGCCGCCCGAGGCCATCACCGCCGCCAATTCAGGAATTTGGCCGGTTTCACCCGACAGTGAAATGGCCTGTTTCAGTGAAACCAGCTTGTGGCCCGGCCCGAGGGCTTATTTGAGCGGCTGGAAGGCGGCGGGCGTAACTCGTGAATTTCCAACGAGTTCTTATTTGAGTAGAAAACGTCCGGCATGAGCACTGAAGGCCAAACCATTGACCAGAAGTCTTTGCGCTACTCGCTCGGCAAGCACGAGGACGCCGACGGTCTGGCATGCAATTGCGTCGGCTTTGCAAATGCGGCGGGCGGCACAATTCTGCTTGGGATCGAGGACGGCCAGGATGAACCGCCCGCGAGCCAGAGGGTGGCGGATGATTTTCCCGATCGGATACGAAAGCGTCTCGCCCAAATCACGGTCAATGTCGGCGTCGTCCTTCGAAAAGCCACCGCCAGGAACGGCGGCGAGTTCGTGGAGGTTCAGGTGTTTCGCAACGAGCAGAGCATCGCCGCCACTTCGGATGGGCGCTACTTCATCCGCGTATCGGACGAAACGCGCCGGTTGCTGCCCGATGATTTGGGCCGGCTGATGGCGGAGAAGAACTCGTTCGTGTGGAAGCTGCAAACGACGAAGCGAATCCCCTCGCACGCCTGGGATGTCGGGAAGCTCGCGGATTTCGTGAGGCGCGTGCGGGCATCAGACCGCGTGTCGGAGTTCGTGCGCGGCAAGGAGATTCCGCGGCGGAAGATTCGGCGTGAACTGACCGACCTCGTCAAGGCCG
>CAYHFE010000884.1:0-2082 GCA_964355375.1 uncultured Verrucomicrobiota bacterium | reverse complement strand
ATGCACAGCTCCAAGACGCTGGCGCGCCCAATCTCGGTCCCTGGTCCGGCCCGGGGTTTTGGCTTGAAAGAGCGGCGGGCGAAGTTCATACCGTTGCGCCATCAGCCGCCGGTCTCGCAAAGCACGGACGCGTCCGTCCCGACGCCGGCGGCCACCCAAATATGGAACAACACGGAAGCCTGATCGGAGCCGCTCTCCTGGCGGCGGTGGTTGCATGCGCGTGGTTGCTGGGAGTCAAAGCCCACCGCGCCGTGGGACGATTTCGGGAAGAGCACCACCGCAGCTTCCTCGGGAAGCGCCCGTCATGACGCCTCCCGGCCCCGCGCAGCAGAATCGCGACACCGCGGTGTTGCATGAATTCGGCTACGCGCAGCAGCTCTTGCGCGAGATGGGAGGATTCTCCAACTTCGCGATTTCGTTTTCGATCATCTCGATCTTGACCGGAGCCGTCACCCTTTACGGGGTCGGCCTTAACGCCGGCGGTCCGGTGGTTATGAGCCTTGGCTGGCCGCTCGTGACCTTCTTCGTCCTGTTTGTTTCCGCCGCCCTGGCGGAATTGGCTTCGGCCATTCCGACGTCGGGCGCGCTCTATCATTGGGCCTCGTTGCTGGGCGGTCCGACGTGGGGCTGGATCACGGCCTGGCTGAATCTGGTCGGTCTGGTGGCGGCGATCGCCGGCATTGACTACGGCTGCGCCCAATTCATGACGCCTTTGCTCGGATTGGCGGAAACGCCGGCCCACTTCATGATCGTGTTCGGCGGCCTGCTCCTCTCGCACGCCGCCCTGAATCACATCGGCATCCGCACCGTGGCTCGCCTGAACGATTTCAGCGCGATCTATCACATCGTCGGGGTCGCGATCGTCGTTCTCGCCCTGGCCTTCTTCGCCCCACGGCAGCCGGTGAGCTGGCTTTTCACCAAGACCTTCACGACGGTCAAGGACCAACCCTACTGGTTTGCCTTCCTGGGAGGATTGCTCCAAGCGCAGTGGACTTATACTGGATTCGACGCCTCCGCGCACACCATCGAAGAAACCAAGAACGCCCGAGTCAGCGCGCCCTGGGGCATCTATCTGTCCGTCGTCGTGTCGGGCTTTTTTGGCTACCTCATGCTGATCTTTGTCACCCTGGCGATCCAGGATCTGAGCGCGGTGGCCGGGGCCGCGAACCCGTTCATCTATATTTTCGAACAAGCTTTGGGGGGAACGTTCGGACGGGTCGTGCTCTGGATTGTGACCTTGGCCATGTGGTTCTGCGGCTTGTCTTGTGTCACCTCGACTTCGCGAATGATTTTCGCCTTTGCCCGGGACCGCGGGATGCCGCTCTCCGCCGTCTGGGCGAAGGTGGATCGACATTATCGCACCCCGGCCGCCGCGGTTTGGCTGGCCGCCGCCCTTTCCTTTCTCCTGCCCTGCGTGATCTTGGGGCTCGTCGCCTTGTTGCCCGCGCGCCTCGATTTCTCCCGACTCTATCCCGCCGTCACCGGCATCAGCACGATTGGGCTGTATCTTTCCTACGGCCTGCCGTTGCTGCTCAAAGTGCGGGCCATTCGCCGGGGAGTCTGGACTCAGCAATCCAACGGTCCCTGGAGTTTGGGCCGATGGAGTGTGCCGGTAAACATCGTGGCCTTGCTCTGGATTGCCTTCATCACCGTTCTGTTTGTTTTGCCTCCGAATGATCTGACCGGCTGCATTTTTGCCGGCACGTTGGCCGCGATGCTCGTCTTCTACTTTGTTCGGGTGCGCGGCCGATTTCGTGGACCCGTCGCGCAAGCCACTTCGGACGCCGCACTGCTCAAGCTGGAAGCCGAATTGGAGAAATAAGCTGGATCGAGTCCGCCCTGATCGCCGCCCGGAAAGCCGGTCAACGCTCAACGCTCAACGTTGGTTTGGGTTCATGGTCCCAGTTGCGTGGACACGGACATGGAGGCTTTCCATGAACCGTTTGTTAATCGGGCGCATCGATATTCGAGAGGAAGGCCGGTGGACTCCGCCAGGTTTTGGAGTGCGGCAGCCCTCTGCCGCTTTCCCCGCACCTGGCCAAAGCGCCGGAGGGCCGGCGCACTCCAAGACGCTGGCGCGAC
>CAYHFE010000883.1:0-2084 GCA_964355375.1 uncultured Verrucomicrobiota bacterium | reverse complement strand
TCATGGCCTCAACTCACGTCCAATTTTTGGAGGTGTCCCCTCTCCATGAACCGGGGTCGAGTGAGACTCCGTCGAACCCTGATTTGTTTGCCGACCAAGATTTCAGAGCTTGACGGAGTCTCGCCCGACCGGGGAGAAGGACGGGTTCACTCGAAGATGAAATCAGGCTGCCGCCAGGGCCCGGCGCATCAGATCCAAAGCCTGGCGTGAAGTGACGTGCTTGAAGGTTTCGCGGTCGTAGGGATTCAAGAATCGCACAGCGTGAGTCGAGCCTTCAGCCGCTAGAGCAATATGGACCGTCCCAACCGGCTTCTCCGCCGTTCCTCCGCTCGGCCCGGCAATGCCCGTCACCGCCACTCCGAAATCCGCTCCGCTCCGCGAACGCGCGCCCTCCGCCATCTCACAGGCGACCGCGTCACTGACGGCGCCATGTTCGGCCAAAGTCTCGCTCCGCACGCCGAGGAGCCCCATCTTGGAGTCGTTGCAGTACGTGACCCATGAGCACCGCAACACGGCCGAAGCTCCCGGCACGTTGGTGAGGCGATGCGAAATATAGCCGCCGGTGCATGATTCGGCCCATGCCACGGTCTTCTGCCTCTCGCTCAGCAACCGCACCACCACCGCCTCGAGAGTCTCTGCGCCCTCGCTGAAGATGCTCATTCCGACGGCCGCGCGCACCATCTGCGCGCTTTGCGAAACCAAGCGCTCCGCTTCGGGACCGCGCGCGAGCAGTCGGACATCGACTTCACCACTGCGGGCGCAATAACCCAGCTCAAGTCCTTGATCGATCAAGGGCTGAAGTGGCGATCCCACCTTCTCCTCAATCATCGATTCCCCCCATCCGACCGTATGCAACGTCTGGCAAACAAAGCCCTCCGCCAGCGGGAATTTCTCTCGGAGCAAAGGCGCGACTTGGGCGCTGAACATGGGATACAACTCGCGGGGTGGCCCCGGGAGCATGATCAACAGGCCCGGTCGCTCCCCGCCTCCCCATAGACGGGACGCCACCTCCATGACCAGGCCGGGCGCCGTCCCCTGGGCATTCGGCAAAACCCGCGCTCCGTCCGGAACCAGCGCTTGCACGCGGGTGCGCTCCGGCATCGGCCGTTGACGGGCGGCAAAGAACTTCTCGATCGCGGCCAGGACGGCCCCATCCTCGCGCAAGACCCGACCGAACATGGTGGCGATCACCTCTCGCGTCAGGTCGTCCGAAGTCGGACCCAATCCACCGGTCGTGATGACCGCGTCCGCTCGCCCCAACGCTTCGGCCACCGCTTGCCGGATCATCTCGGCGGTGTCGGCCACCGCCACCTGGCGCGTGACGACATAACCGAGGTCGGCCAAGTGGCGGCAGAGCCACTGTTGGTGGGTGTTAAGGACGGCTCCGAGCATAAGTTCGCTGCCCGTATTGATGAGTTCGATGTTCAAGCCTGATCAGTTGAAACGGGGCCTTCACAAATTGAAAGAGGAATTTGCCAAAGCACGCACGGCGCGGAGTGATCGCGCCGATCGGGAGAGATCACTTAAGAACTCGAACGCACCACGAAACCAAAAAAACGAGACACGAACAGAAACGGACCCACCGCCGGGTGAGAGGCACCGCGCAGCGACGAGGCCCTATTTTCGTGTCTTTCGTTGGTTTCGTGGTTCGAACTGTTTCTCGAGGTCACAATCTCCGTCGCGCTGCGGTGCATCCCGAAGTTGTCGGTGAACTAGCCGGGGCGGAAGTTCCTCGCAAGGTCACGCCTATTTTGCCTCCGGGTCGGCTCGAGAGCGCATTCGGTTCGGCAAAGCTTCGGCCGCTCCGAGAGTCGGCTCTGGAAGAGCCTCGGAGATGAGCCGGGTGCAAACGAGCGACGCGAGCGCTGCGCCCGGATTCTGACCAGAGAGGGCTTCCGCCCCGGCGTGGGCGGAGGGTCGGGGTTGCTTCCGAACGCAGTCCCGGCGGCCCTTCAGGGCGCCCATCCATTCTGCACTTCGGACCGGGCGCCGGGCTCGCGGGACTCGCCTGCGCCCGGCTCATATCCTGATTCCACTTTGCTTTCAAGTTGAGCGCCATTAGCCCTCACCCGTCCTTCGGACAC
>CAYHFE010000882.1:0-2085 GCA_964355375.1 uncultured Verrucomicrobiota bacterium | reverse complement strand
GCCGTCGGCATCGCCTTCACCGCCGCCTCGAGCGCGGCCAACGCATCACGGAGATTGTTTTCAATCATCGTCATGCCTCAGGAATAACAGGAAGGGACGTCGAGAGTCGAGGGACGAACGCTCGGTCTGGAAATTCACAAAAAGCCCCGAGATTGGGTTGGGGAGCATACGCGCCCTCGCGTGTTCCGATCGGCGCCCTCGCCGGTCGGCGGAGAGCGTCATGCCTCCAGGAAAGAGCGGTTCGTTTGAACCATGCCTACTTGCCCAGACAGAACTGGCTGAAGATTGAGTCGAGCAGATCTTCCGTTGTCGTCTTGCCGACGATTTCACCCACGGCATTCGTGGCCAGGCGCAGATCCATCGCCGCGAGTTCGAGCGTGAGATTGGCCCGCAAGGCCTCAATCGCCTGCTCCGTGCCAAGGCGCGCGCGCTGCAACGCCTCTTGATGACGCGAGTTGATCATGACCTGGAGCATCTCCACCTGGATCGCTCCAGCCCAAACCAGGTTCTTGATCGCGTCCTTCAAATCCTCGATGCCCTGACCGGTGACACAGCAGACGCTCACGGCGGAAAGACTGAGCGTCGGCGGCAGAGCCAGCCGACTCGGAAGGTCGATCTTGTTGCGGATGACGATGCGTTTCTTCTCGACGCATTCCTCCAAAAACCCCTCATCCTCAGGCGACCAGGGCTCCGCTCCGTCGAGGACATGGAGAATGAGATCGGCGCGGGCCGAAGTTTCCCGGCTTCGACGAATGCCTTCGGCCTCGATTACATCCCCCGCCTCCCGCAATCCGGCGGTATCGACAAAGACAATCGGCAACCCTCGAATGTTGGCCGTCTCCTCGATCGTGTCGCGCGTGGTACCAGGAATGGGCGAGACAATCGCTCGGTCATGGCCGAGCAATTGGTTGAGGAGACTCGATTTGCCCACGTTGGGCCGACCCACGATCGCAGCGCGAAGACCACGTCGGAGAATCTGCCCTTCCTGCGCGGTGCGCAACAGTTCGTCCATCGTGGCGACCGCTCTCTCCAATCGATTGAGAAGTTGCTCTTTCGTATCCGGCGCGATGTCTTCCTCGGGAAAATCGATGTGGGCCTCGACATGCGCGAGCACCGCCACCATCTCATCGCGCAGTTCATTGATCCGATGCGAGAGTTTTCCGGACAACTGTTCGTGAGCGGCGGCCAGCGCCAGTTCGGTGCGGGCATGGATCAAGTCCGCCACCGCCTCCGCTTGGGCCAGATCAATCCGGCCGTTCAGGAAGGCGCGCTTGGTGAATTCACCCGGGGTGGCAAGCCGCGCGCCATTCGCGAGAACTGTATCCAACGCCAGCTTGGCCGGCAGAATGCCGCCGTGACACGAAATCTCGACCATATCCTCACGGGTGAACGTCCGCGGAGCCCGCAACACCGCGAGCAGGACTTCATCCACGACCCGGTCGTGTCGCACGATTCGTCCATACTGAATCGTGTGGGTTGGAGCCGTGGACGGAGTTACGGAATGCCGGCCCACTGGGACAAATGAACGGTCGGCGACGGCGAGCGATTGCGGTCCGGAAAGTCGCACGACCGCCAACCCGCCTTCGCCGAGCGGAGTTGAGATCGCCGCGATCGTGTCATCGAACATGCTCGTGTGTATTCAGGTTTCCAAGGTGCTCCGCAGTTGAAATGGGTGGAACGGCCAACTTGGCCGTGCTCGGCGGCAACTTGCCGCCGAATCTGGGACGGCAATCGAACTCACGATTCAGCGAGATCTGAGATTGCAAAGCCTGAGTGGCGAGCATTCAGTCAGAATCGGGGAGCACACGCGCCCTCGCGTGTCCCGCTCGGCGCCTCGCCGGGCGGAACCAGAGCGCAATTCAGTTACCAAACGATGACCCATTTTGGGGTGCCCAAGTGGCCGGCGACGGCGCCGACCACAGCACGCGAGGACGCGTGCGCTCCCCCAATCGTTTCCTAGAATTCGCGGGTGACCGACTTACTGGGACCCGTCAACCGCTCACCGCGAGCCAGTCTCGAGCGCAGCGGCGTTGGCCAGTTCCATCGTGTCCTCGCCCATTCGCATGGCATAGAGCCCGTGACTGG
>CAYHFE010000881.1:0-2094 GCA_964355375.1 uncultured Verrucomicrobiota bacterium | reverse complement strand
GATGGCCAGATCACGACCGGTGACATTCTGAGCATTCGCCGTTTTATTCTCGGAGTGACCAATCAGATGCCGCGCGGATTGTGGCGATTCGTGCCGGCGGATTACACGCTGGACCCAGCGAAACCTTTCGCCGCGCCCGGGTTCATTGTGCGCTCGAATCAGATGACGGACATTTCGGGATTGAATTTCATCGCTGTCAAACTCGGAGACGCGAACCTCTCCTGGGGAGCCCGGCCGGTAGGGGCGGGATTGGCCAATGGAAATTCAACGCAACGGATTTCCAAGATGAGCACGGGCGGCTTGACGATCACGGTGGGATCAGGCGGTGCCAGTTCAGGCGGGACCGCCGCCTTGCCCTTGGCCGTGAACGGCTTCAATGGCATCAGCACGTTTCAATTCTCGATCCACTGGGATCCCAATCATGTTGCCTTTACGGGTGCGGATCAGTTTGGTCTGGCTGGCCTGGCCTTGGGGAACTTTGGCCAGCCAGCTCCGGGAACTTTGACTGTTTCCTGGGAAGACCCGACGGGCGCCAGCTCTTCCCTCGCGACTGGAACTTCGTTGTTCACCCTTCATTTCCAGATGCTGGGACCCGGGGGAAGCTCCAGCAGCGTTGCCATCAATGGGGAACCGACGCCGATTGAAGTGCTCAACGCGCAGTTATCGAGCGTCGCGCCTAGGCTTCAACCGGGCACGGTCACAGTCAGCGGCGGGGGGACGCCCGTCCAAATCACAAGCCAACCGGTGAGCCAAACAGTGATCGAGGGCCAGCCGGTCACCTTCAGTGTCGCGGCTACGGGCACGGAACCGCGCAGCTATCAGTGGCGAAAGAACGCCCAGAATATTCCCGGGGCGACGGGCCTCAGTTTCAGCCTTGCCCATGCGCTCACCGCCGATGCGGGGCGCTACACGGTTGTTGTCGGCAATGGTTTTGGACCGTCGGTCGAAAGCAATCCGGCCGACTTGACGGTCACGACCGCGACGAGTGGGAAGCTGACGTTCACGGTCGGCTCGTTGACCGCAGCGCCGGGGGCATCCACGGTGGTGCCGGTGATGGTGAGTCGCTTTGTCGATATCAGCACGGTGCAGTTCAGCCTGCACTGGAACACGAACCAACTGGCATTTGAAGGCTTGGAACAGTTCGGACTCACGGCCTTGGCCATTGGCAACTTCGGCCAACCTGCGCCGGGTGTGTTGACCATGTCCTGGGAAGACCCATCCGGCGGGAGTTCCTCGCTGCCGGATCGGACGGTGATCTTTGCCATGCGTTTCAAAACCCTGGCACTCGCGGGATCGTCCGCTCCGATTTCCATTGATGGAAACCCGACACCGATTGAAGTCTTGAACCGACAGATCTCGGCCGTTGCCGTCGCGGCCGTGCCAGGGACAGTCACTGTCCAAGGAGCAGCGGGAGTGGACAGCGACGGAGATGGTTTGATGGACGACGAGGAACGCCGTTTAGGCACGGATCCATCGCTGGCCGACACCGACGGCGACGGTTACAGTGATGGCGTCGAGGTGCAATTGGGGACCAACCCGAAATCATCGGATTCGAAGCCTGAGGCATTGACGGTCTTTCCGGCGGTGGAATTGGAGATGGTGACGTTGACCAGTCGCCAATATCAGTTGGAGAACTCGACTGACCTCAAGATCTGGGTTCCGGTTGGCAGCGCCTTTGCAGGAACAGGTGCGGTGACCAACAAGCTGATCTCCGTCAAGGGAAACAAAACGGTCTTTTGGCGGCTGAGGGCACTGCCTTGAGATCGATAAATGAAATCTTGTGTCGCCGAATGGCTGCGGAGGCAGGGGAAGGGCTCGGACAGGGCAGACCACGAAATGCACGAAATACACGAAAGAGGGACTCATTGTCGGGATGGAGGTTTTTGCATTCTGTCCAGGACTCCGAGAGAACGTCTCAGCCGTAAGAATGCAGTTGGGTTCAGGGTGGAACGGAAACGGTCAACTTGACGCCGAGCACGGCCAAATTGGCCGTGCCACCCATTTCAACCGAATTGTTGCGGTTCGGCCGGGTCCAAGCCGTTGCACGGGGAGCGCACGCGCCCTCGCGTGCGGTGGTCGGCGCCCTCGCCGACC
>CAYHFE010000880.1:0-2094 GCA_964355375.1 uncultured Verrucomicrobiota bacterium | reverse complement strand
TCATGGCCCCGATTCACGTCCAATTTTTGGAGGTGTCCGCTACCCATGAACCGTGATTGTTTGAGTGGGGAGCGCGGCCGTCCCGGCTGCACTGGTCGGCGTCTCGCCGACCAGAATCAAACTGATCCACCTCCACGAGGGTTCGGCGGGACGCCGAACCCAGCAGGCGAGACGCCCGCGCTCCCCATCGCACCTTCAGGTTCATGGTCCCAAAGCGAGCCCGCAAGGCTGAGAGTATCAAGCAATCGCTCAAAGATGGTCCGTCCGATCGCTTCAATGTGGTCGGCGAGGGCGCCCACCACGGCACGCGAGGGCGCGTGCGCTCCCCATTCCGTGGCGTGGACCCGGCGGAGCTCGATCGGGCGAGGCTCCTTCGAATCGCGAAAGAGAGGGCAACTCCATTGATGAGGAATCCGCTCCCGGAACGATTCGCAATTCAGACCAGTGCGGATCCCGACCGGGTGATCGGTTAGCCTCCCGCACGCCGGAGATTCTCGAGGTGTTGGTCAAGGCGCTTGGCTGAAATCGGAACGGCCGTGCCCAGTTCCTGGGCGAAGAGCGAGACTTTGAACTCTTCGATCATCCAACGAAACTCGCCGATTTCGTGCCGCACTTCCGGGGTCGCCCGACGTGGGGCCTGCAGATCCCGCAACGCCTGGAGGTAGGGCGCGAGTTGTCGCGCCCGCTCCTGATCTTTGAGTGGATTGAGGGATGCGCGTTCGGTGCGAATGAGCAGTGCCTTCAAGTAACGCGGGACTTGCGGCAACCGTTCGAATGAAATGCGCTCGAGGAAGCGGGGGCCCAGCAGCCCGGTCAGTTCGGCTTCGAGCGGATGGGCGATCCGCGGCGCGGCCATGGAGTTGGGTTGCCCCAGACTGGCCAAGGTTTTGAGTCGAGCCGGCGGAGCAGAAACCGTGGACTGGAGACGTTGCCGGATCTGTTGGCAGAGGGGCAAGAGGGTTCCCAGACGGTCGATCAATTGCCGAGCCAGCCCGGGCAGGCGGCGGTGCGCCTCGTCCAAGGCGCGGCCGAAATCCGCCTCGGTCAAGGCCGCCAAAGGCTCGGCGGGCAGAAGATGGCGTTTGAGATGTTCCAGGGCCGTCTCGCGCAGTTCCTCTCCGGTGCCGATGGGAGCGTAGAGAACCTCGAAACGACTCAAAGCCCGGAGATCCTTCTCAATCCAGCCAAGATCCTTTTGCAGGGCGATTTCAACGAGGCGACGAACTCCGGCGAGGCTGGCAGCGCGGGCGGCGTCACGGGCGTGAAAAAGGCGCACATGAACGATTCCATCCTCGAGCTGCAATCCAGGCCAGGCGTAGATGGGCAAGCCCGCGCCCGGCGTCCCCGCCTCCGTGGATTCGACGGGAACCGTGGAACCTTCGCTGATGGTGATGCGTTCGGGAAGATCGCCAAAAGTCCAGCCGGTGACGTCGAAGCGTTCCCAGGTTTGCGCCGCTCGTCGCCAGGCCGGTGGCTCGAGGTCAGGTTCGCTTTTCGATGGTTTGAGCGAACGCCGCAATTGCTCCAAGTCTCGGCCCGTCGCCAGCATTTTGCGGTCATGGCCGACGACTTCGATGCGGGGACGAAGGTGGAGCGGCAAGGCGTCGGGGGGCCAGGCTGAAACCGGAATGTCCACGCCGTAGCGTTGGTGGATGAATTGGGCCAGATCCTGGAGAAAGGAAGGTCCGGTGGGGTGAAATTCGCGCACCATCTCGGCGACTTTGGGCGGGAAGGGCATGAGCTCCCGCCGGAGTGCTTTGGGCAAGGCCCGGAGGAGCGTGGCGACTTTCTCTTCACGCAGCCCCGGCACCGCCCATTCCAGCAGAGCCGGAGAGATGCTTTGCGCGAGAGTGAACGGCATTGTGACGGTCACGCCGTCGTGCTCTTCTCCGGGGGCGTAGGCGTAGGCCAGAGCCACGGGTTGCCCGCCAACCGGCACGGCGTCGGGAAAGGCTTGCGCGTCGTAGTTCAGCTCCTGGCCTCCCGCCAATTCGGCTTCGGTGATGCAGAGGAAATCCGGATCGGCCTGATCGCGGAGCAGGCGGTTGAGTTCGTGGACGGACGAGACGCCTTCAAGATGCTTCGCGTAAAAGA
>CAYHFE010000879.1:0-2096 GCA_964355375.1 uncultured Verrucomicrobiota bacterium | reverse complement strand
CCGGACTCCATGCGGGCCGCAAGGTTCACGTTGTCGCCCATCATCGTGTAGTTAAAACGTGTCCGGCTGCCCATGTTGCCGATCATACACACGCCCGTGTTGAGGCCGACGCGGGTCTGCATCTTCCACACAATCTGCGGCCATTTCTCGCCTTCGTTCTGCCACTTGGTTCGCAACTCGGCGAGCTTGCCGTGCACCAGCTGCGTCGCCACACAGGCGCGAAAGGCATGGTCAGCCAGAGGGATGGGGGCACCGATCATCGCGACCACGGCGTCACCAATGTATTTGTCGAGCGTGCCGCCCTGGACCTGGACAATATCAGTGCACGCCGTGAGGTATTCGTTCATCAACTCGACGAGCGGACCCGAACCGAGTTTTTCCGAGAAGGTGGAGAACGACTGGATATCGGAGAAATACGCTGTGATTTCCGCGTCATGACCGCCGAGGTGCGGCTCCTCGCCCGACTCGACCATCCGGTCGACCAGATCCGGCGAAACGTAGGCGCCAAACATCCCTTTGATGCGGCCCTTGGCTTTTTGTTCTTCGATCACCTGCCAGATGAGGCCGGCGAAGCTCGTGGTAAATGCCGCTCCGAGCGGCGCGGTAAACGGCAGGACGATGTGACTGCCCTTGAACAACTGAAACGTAAGGGCCACGTAGGTTGCCACCGCGAGCACCGCCATGATCTTGGCGAACAAGGCACGAGCGCCGCCGGCAAGTGACAGGATCGTCACCACCAGCGTCAGCGCAAAAACGATCCCGAATGTGTATGACTCGGGCAACCGCTGGAGAAACTGACCCGAGATGATTGTCTTCAGCAGATTGCCATGGAGACCGACCTTCGGCACCGGCACGTCGTCAAACGGAGTCGGCGCGAGATCCTGCAGCAACTTGTCCACGGGGCCGATGAGTACCACCGCGTCCTTGAACGCCTCTTGCGCGAAGTACTCTTTTCCCGCCTTCTTCAGCTCGGCATCGTCAGAGGCCAGCGCATCCGCGTATTTGTACACCTCGGAAAACTCGGCGCGTAGGTTCTGCGGCGACTCCCACGGGGAGAACCAATTGATTTCAATCAGTTGCCGGTTGCGCAAGGGCACAGTGCTCTGCACCGAACCGTCCGGGCGGACGAACTCCATGCGATCGGGCAGAATCTTGATCGAACCGACCGGCAACCCCCAGTAAAGCCGCGCCAGCTCGGCGGCCATGTGGAAGTAATCACGCTTGAAATTAGTCGGCACCCACGCGGGCACCCAGCGGGTGCCACCATCGATCGTGTCAATCAAACCTACCAACGGAGGATTATAGAGCCGCGGGCGATCGACGACGAAACTGGTTTCGAACGTGGGCAGCTCCGGTGGCTCAATCTTTTCAACCGGGCGTGTGTCCGTCGCGACGAGCGGCAGCATGCGCTCAGTCAGTTTGCCGAGAATATCCTTGTACCATCTCCCGGCGTAGGCCGCCGCGAGTACAACGGGTGGGTCCTTGGCCAGGAACTTGCCGAACTCCACGTTGCCCAAAACGTGCTTTTTCCAATCGATGGACTCGGAAAGTCCCGCCTCGGAGAGCACGATATCGATCCCGATGGCCCGGACCTTGGCTTCATTGACGAGAGCCGACGCAACCCGGGCGTAATACATGCGACTCCACGGAAAACCGCCGATCTCCTTCGGATCGAGCGAAAGCGAATCAATGTCGACGTAGACGACCTTCACGGGCGACTCGATTTCGCCTCTATTTTGGAAACGCCAGTCAATCGACTTGTCCTCCAAAAACGTCAGCCAGCCGTAGTGGCTGAAGAGACACCAGAGCGCCGGAATCGGGAGCAGCAAAAGCCAGCGCAGATACGCGAGCGACTTCGCCTTGTTGGTCGGAGCCATTGATCGCAGGCTACCTAACGGAAATCGCCAACGAAAGAAAATTTCCCAAAACGCGTCTGCGTGCGGTGCTCAATCGCGAAC
Organism: uncultured Verrucomicrobiota bacterium; assembly: GCA_964355375.1. GTDB lineage: Bacteria > Verrucomicrobiota > Verrucomicrobiia > Limisphaerales > SIBE01 > CAYHFE01. The sequence goes on along the minus strand of CAYHFE010000879.1, from coordinate 138 downwards.
AGGATCGCAATCAACCACCCGCACCGGAGGTCACACGTGGTGGCGCAGGTGTCGGCGGAGGCGGGGGCGGAGGCGTCGGTTGCGGTGCTGGCGTCGGTTGCGGTGTCGGAGTCGGAGTCGGAGTCGGGGTCGGAGTGG
>CAYHFE010000878.1:0-2113 GCA_964355375.1 uncultured Verrucomicrobiota bacterium | reverse complement strand
GGGGATGATGCGCGGAGGTCGGAAATAGACCAGAGGGCTGAAGTCGCGATTTCGGGGTCCACGGGTTACCGGAGTTTCTTGAAAGCGTTCTGACGCGCCGGACATGGTCGGCGAGGGCGCCAACCACCGCAGGCGGGGCCACGAGCGCTGCCCCTGCTTCTGGAAAAACGCGGGTCAGGGCGCGGTTGGCGACTTCAGATAGGTGGCGTCAAGTTTATTGCACGCCCAGAGCAGGCCGCGCGTGACCAAGTCCATGTATCGCCCATCCGCCACGGTGACGTTGTTGTGACCGAGGGTGGTGCTGAAGACGCGGGTCGCGCCGTATTGATTGCCCCAGGCCACGACGGACTCGACGTCCTTGCTGGCGCCGTCCCGCTGCTTCACCGTCTGTTTGCCCTGGATGAGCGGCTTGGCGGTTTCGAAGATCTTGACGTTGTTATACAGCTCTTCCCGAATGGTGGTCCAATCGGCCATCCCTTTCGTGATCGGATCCTGCGCGTCCAGAAAATGGAGGGCGATCGGCTCTTGCGGACCGTGGCCGCTCGACTGAATGCCGACGAACTTGAACCAATCGTCGGTGCCGGTCCGGTAACAATGCATCGCGCAATGCAGGTTCACCGCCGGAACCGTCTTGTGCGCCCCCACGATGTTCTGCACGTAAGGCATCTCCTTCACGTCGGCGGAACATTCGTCATGGATGACCACGTCATAGCCTTCCGCCCAATTGGCCTTCTCGTAGATGCTGAACCGCGCCCGAGTGCTGGTATCGTCGGAATAAAGAATCTCCACCTGAACGCGGGCGCGCTGTTCGAGCCCCTGTTTGAGAATGTCCTTCTGCTTCCCGTAATCGTGGCAGCAGCCGCCTAAGATCAGGAGCGCGCGGAGCGGTTTGGGTTCAGCGGCCGGGGCCGCGCAGGAAAAGCCGACGAGCAGGCTGGCGATGAGACATTTTGCGAGGTTCATGGGGCGTGGTTATCCCAAGCCTCGCCCCAAGTGTCGAGGGAAATTCGTGAAACCGGAAGGCGCGCTCGAAGAGCTTCGGATCACGGGTGACCCCAGCCGCGCCCTCGCCCGCGGTGCCACCCACAGGCCAGCGAACAGCCGGTTGACCTCGGCTTTGGCTTCCCCTTCTCGTTTGTCTAAAAGCGCACTGTGTTATACTCCCCGCGCCTTGCTTCAGGGCCGATGGATCGGCGGGTTCCATCCGGTAGGACGATCCACACGGAATCAAATTGCAGATTCTTCAATCCAAACACGACTCTCGGATCACGCGCCGAACAATAACTGCCGTCCGTCCGGACTCTGCGCCAGGCCACGGGCACATCCTTCTTGACCAACGCAACCCGCGCGCCGATCCAGTCCGAGCTTGTCGCCTGGTTGAGAATTCGAAACCCAATCCAGGATTGGCGGGCATTGGTTTGATTGAGAAACAGCCGCAACGGGCCGTTCAGGCCATTGATCAAGAGATCGGGATCCCCGTCATTGTCCAGATCGGCCTCGACGCTCCCACGGCTGATGGCGGGTGTCCGAAATCCCGATCCGCCATCCGCTTCCCGAAAGCGCCCGCCCTGGTTTTCAAAGAGTTGACTCGGCATGGCATAAGGATAGAAAAGGTGTCAGTCAATGGTATTGAAATATACTGGGTGGGTCGAGGAGGACGCGGCATGGCTCGCAATCTGCGCCTGCAATATATGCTCCACCTGCAAGCCTTCTCGCGTCGGCCGGACTGGGTGGCGGGTGGACCGCTTGCTGGGGGAGTGGGGCATGGCGCAGGACAGCGTGGCGGGTCGTCGAGAATTTGAGGCGCAGATGGAAACGCGCCGTGCCGGTGAGCGCGACGGGGAGTTCAAGGCGGTGCGCCCGGGCTGATCTCTGGGTGGCGAAGAATTTCGCCCTGAAACTGTTGGCGCAAGTGGCCGAAAAGCGGGGCGACTGGCATTACGGCGCGGAACTGGCGGAGTCGGACGAAGCCAGGGCGGACCGGCTGATTGGAGTGGAATTGCAGCGCAAGAGTCTGACCGTCGCAGACCTCCAGGCGCGGCGCAAGGGCGATGCGTTCACCCTGATCCTCGCCTAATTTTCTAAAACCCCGAAAAAAGTAAATAGAATGGCG
>CAYHFE010000877.1:0-2116 GCA_964355375.1 uncultured Verrucomicrobiota bacterium | reverse complement strand
CGAAACCGGTGTTTAGCCTGGCGACTATTCCACGCAGTCTGCTTCCTCTTCTTTGGCGCTGGATGGGTTGGAAGCGGGCGCAATCGCGGAAGGAACGGAGGCAACTCCCACCAGTTCATCAAACGTCGCGCCGGTGAAATCGAGTTGGTAGATCATCCCCGGGTAGCCCACGATGTAAATGCGGCCTGCTTCATCGGCGGCAATGGATGTGATGGCTTGTGGCGACGTGGCGAGTTGGCGAATGGTCCGGAGTAATCGATGATCCTGGGTCAGCCCCCAGATGCGCTTCGATTGGTAATCCCCAAAAACATAAACCCCATAGAAAGAAGAGTGGGGATCGCCGCGATAGACACAGCCCCCCATCACCGCCGAGCCATCCTTGCGCCAGGTGGAAAAGATCGGCGGCACGTAAACCGCGCCTTCCTGGCGGTGCTCCTTGGAAAACAGCTCAAAGCCCTCATAAACATTCCAACCGTGATTCTCTCCGCGGCGGACGATGGCCACTTCATCGCCTCGCTCCTGCCCGAGATCGGCGACCCAAAGATCACCGGTGACAGAATCGAATTTGAATCGCCACGGCTCGCGAAATCCATACGCCCAGATCTCCGGCCGCACCTCTGGCCGCCCCCGAAACGGGTTGTCGGTCGGAATGCCGTAGGGCAGGCCCGGGTCGCGGCGGTCCACGTCGATTCGGAGCATCTTGCCCAAGAGCAGCCGCAAGTCTTGCCCGTGTCCCTGCGGATCGAAGTTCGGAGCGGAGTCGCCCATGCCCAGATACAGAAAACCATCCGGCCCAAATTCAATGCAGCCCCCGTTGTGATGCTCCGCCACGCTCACCATCTTCAGCAACCGCCGGGACGGCTGGCCGGAATCCCTCTTGTAGTCCGATGCGACCTCTCTCTCCTCGAGGACCGTGGCAATCTTGCCGTCCTCGAACACCTGGTGCTTCAGATAATACTTTCGGTTCTCGCGAAACCGCGGATGGAAGGCCAGGCCCAGCAGACCATTCGGGCCGCGGGCGCTGAACACTCCCGGGGTGAAGTCAGCGAACACGGATTTCAGGTCGCCGCTTTCGTGTTTCTCGACCAACCAAATCATCCCGGCCTGATGCACCACCACAAAGCGCTGCCTGAAACCCGGAACCTGGCCAAACCACACCAACCCGGACTGAACGTTGCCCGCCGCGCCGCCGACCTGAGGTGCCACCCGAAGCTCTTCATGGAGGAACGGACGCAACGTGATGGGAGGCGTCAGTTGCGGAATCGTCTCCGGCATCCCCCGATGGCTTGTGAGCGCATTCACGGCCTGCTTCAGAGTCACGAGATACTGGATCAAATCCGTAAATTCCTCCATCGAGAGGCCCGCCTGCAATCCTTCCGGCATGAAGGAAACGCTGCTCCCGCGCTGTTCCTTGATCTCGCTGGTGGCGATGCGGACCCGTTGTCCGTCCGCGCCCATCAATTCCATCGCCGAGTCCGTCACTTGTTTGAGCACGCCCTGGTATTCCTCGCCGGATCGGGTTTCCACCAGCGTCGTGCTGTAGCCCACCGCAATCGCGGCCGAGGGCATGAGCACCGCATCGATCAATTCCCGACGCGCGAACTGATCTCCAACCGCGGACAAATCCGGCCCGGCCTTGACGCTCCGCCCATCGACCGAGTGACACCTCGAGCAGGCCAACCTCTGTTCATCCGCAAAAAGTTTTCGGCCTCGCGCCACATCACCGTCGTGCAGCATGGCGAACTGCCGATACTTCTCCAGCGCTCTCGTTGACCCGTCCACGAACGAACTTTGCCCCCAAGTCAATGGAACGTGGGTCGCCAGACCCGCGAGCGTGAACGCAAGAACGAGGAGGTTTCGCCAAGGTGGAGTCAAGGTATCGTTCAAACCCCGGCACCCTAGCGACGCCCGGCCTCGCGGCCTTTGATGCGGATCAAATCCCACCACCGCTCCATTGACATCGGTCAATGCCCCACTCCGGCATCGGCTCCTATGCTGCTGGCCGGATGACTCCATCTGTCTGCTCGAGGTGGCCTGGCTGTGAGTTCTCGGCGACGAAGCCGCCGGCGACCGTTCCGATGAACCGGCCCGCGGGCGGCGATGACCTGGAACTTGC
>CAYHFE010000876.1:0-2121 GCA_964355375.1 uncultured Verrucomicrobiota bacterium | reverse complement strand
TGCGCCCGTTGCCCGAGAAGTCACAAAGCGGCGCTTGTCAGTTCGGGGAGGAGGGCGATAGGATACCGCGATGAGCATTGCTGCTGAAAAAGTCGCGGAAGTGCTGGCTTTGCCGGAACAGGACCGGGCCTATCTGGCCCGCCAACTCATCGCCAGCCTTGATGATACTATGGATGTCGACGCTGAAACGCAGTGGCAGGAAGCTATTGACCGGCGCTCCCGTGAAATCGAGGAAGGCCAAGTCATCTGCCGCCCTGTGGAAGAAACCGTTCGAGACATTCGCGCCAAGCTCCATGCACGTCGTCAGCCATCCTGAAGCCGATCAGGAGTTGGAAGCTGGTGCGTTGTGGTATGAAGAACGGCAACCGGGCTTGGGCGATGACTTCGTTGATGAGTTTGAACGCACGCTGCGCCGCATAATGGTCGAACCGGAACGGTGGCGCATCATTCGGGGCGATAATCGCAAACTTAACTTCCATCGTTTTCCATTCGCCATCGTTTACATCTGGCACAACGAAATTCTCCAGATCAAAGCTGTGATGCATCTAAATCGTCGGCCATTCTACTGGCAGCAGCGTTGAGTGACAGGGGTAAGACGTTTCCTTCAGATAGCCGACTCAAACATCCACGGACGGCGACCAGCCGTCCCTCTCAACTTGCCTGGTTCGTGGCCCAAGGCACGAGCTTCAATTAGAAAAATCTCACCCCGAGGGAAAGGGCCCGGAATAGGACCGGTCAGAAGCGAGTTGAATGATTTCGGAAGGGCTGTAAGCCGAATTCTGTCTGCCCCGCCACCGCAGCGGCGGGGGAGAGAACCATTTGTCTCAGCGGCCATACCCGAAACCGGGCTTGCGCCATGGAACGGGCCGTTCCGCGGTTTCCTATTTGGCCTTGCTCCCGATGGGGTTTGCCGTGCCCCCGCGATTGCTCTTGGGGCGGTGGGCTCTTACCCCACCTTTTCACCCTTACTCGACCCATGCCCTCATGGACCGAGCGGTTTGAGTTTCTGTGGCACTGTCCGTCAGGATGCCTCGCGGCATCGCTGCCCGCATGTATCCCGAATCCGACGACCCGGGTTACGCGGCATCGCGCCCTGTGGAGTTCGGACTTTCCTCTTCCAGCTCGCGCCGGAAGCGATCCTCCGCCCTTCCGAAATCAGGCGGCACGATACCCTCGGGTTCGCGCGGCGACAAGCCCGCGTTTGGAATTCGGAAGCGGGCGGCCCGTCAGTCCGCAAAAGCCAGATCCATGTGCCGGGCGTAATAGAGGATTCGCCCGCAATTCGGACACGAAACGAGTTCCTGCTGGCCCTGGCAGGTGACGACGATCTGGGTGGGCAGTTTCATGTGGCACCCGCCACAGACGCTGTGCTCGATGCCGACCACCGTGTTTTCACCCTTGTGTTTCCGGAGACGCTGGTAGCGGTTCAAGACCGATTCATCAACCGCGCCGACCAACTGCTCATAGTTCGCCTCCAACTCCGCCAACTTCTTCTGCAAGCTCTGCTCACGGGAGGACAACTCCGCGACCAACTCCTCGGCCTGCTTTCTCATCTCCGTGGCGACCCGGGCCGCCTCGACCATCTCCTTGTGCGCACCGTCACCTTTTTCCATCAGCTCCAACTGCTGGTCTTCCAGTTGCCCGATCTGTTTCTTGCAGGTTTCGATCTCATGCGCCAGCGCCCGGTACTCCTCGTTCTTCTTGGTCTGGAACTGCTGCACCGAGTACTTCTCGATCTGCTGCTTCCGGGTCTCGACCTCCAGCTCCAATTCCTTCCGCTCGGCTTCGATCTGCTTCTGCTTCAGCTTGGCCGCGTCCAAGGTGGCTTGCGATCCCGCGGCCCGCCCCTCCAGCGCCGCGCGCTCCGGCCCCACATTCGCCAACTCAGTTTGCACACGAACGATCTTGCGGTCGCGATCCTGAAGGATGAGAAGTTTTTCAATCACGTCGAGCATCGGGTTTTTCGGTTAACGCCTGAAAAATTTATCGGGCCGCCACATACAAGTCAATGCCGCCGCAAAAGCCCCGCAGTTCTCATTTTGAGGACCGGGGTGTGCGCCGCGATAGTTGACGGCATTTTGATCTGTTGGGAGCAATCGCCGCCCGATTATCTTTGGACTG
>CAYHFE010000875.1:0-2123 GCA_964355375.1 uncultured Verrucomicrobiota bacterium | reverse complement strand
CGCAGCCAAAATCCCTCGCCGCAGGACCCTTTTCAATTTTAAAACAGGCTCTGAGTCAAAATGGGAATTGCTGACCGGGTGAAGTTTTCCAGACAAGCTGGCGCCTTGAACCCAAGACCCATCCTGCGGTGGGGCGAGAATCGTGGCCGACAACGAATTCAGGGTTCGACGGAGTCTCACCCCACCGGAGGTTCATGAAGAGCCTCCATTCGCTCCGAGCACGCCTTGGGACCATGAACCGGACACGTTGGAAGGGACGGCGTGTCGTCGTCCCCTGACATTGGGGCCGGCAACATCCCGCCCCACCCACATACGCCGGCTCATGGAGAGGTTAGGGCGCGGGTGCCGCCGCTTCCAGCCGTCGGAGTTTCTGATGTACTCGGGCCACGTCGCCCATATAGTGGTCCTGGGCAAATTCTCCCGCGGCCTTGGTGATGTGTTCGGCCGAGAGTTTGGGATTCCCGGTCGCTTCGTAGTAAAGGCCCAGGTAAAGGTGCGCGTAAAAGAGCCGTTCCTTGAGCTCGAGGGCCGGCGGGGTGCCCGCTCGTGCGGCCGCCAAGACGTCCCCGGGTGTTCCTTTCCCCGTGAAGAGGAGATGAACCTGCGCCATGGGCACGCGCCGGTCGCCCTGGATCGGAATGAGCGAGGCGCGGGCCTGGTCCGCCCCGACCAAGCGGGCAAGGCAAAGGAAATGCCAGACCGCGTTCTCGACGTCGCTTTGGTTCACCTTCTGATGCAGTTCAAATTGCTTTCGTCCGTCGTCGGAGCGGCCGGCATAATAGAGGGCAATGCCGCGCTGCCAATGATAGGGCGCCTGGGCTGGTTCCAGCGCAATCACCTTGTCGAAATCCGCCAGCGCTTCTTTGATCTTCCCCAGTTTGAACTGTTCGCAGCCGCGCCAGTGATAGGCCGACGCGGCCGCCGGATTGAGCTCGATCACTTTTCCAAAGTCGGCCACGGCTTGGGGATGGGCTCGGAGCGATTCCCGGACGCGGCCGCGCACGTAGTAGGCTTGGGCATTCTTGGGGTTGAGCTCGATGGCTCGGTCCGCCAGCGCGATCGCCTCGGCCGTTTGGCCGCGATCGAGAGCCGCCCGGGCTTGCGCCAGCAGATCGACCGGCGGAGGCTCCGCGGCCCGCGATGACGGGAGCAGGGAAGGGGCGCCGCAGGCGCAAAGGCCAAGCAGCGTCAGGCCAAGAAGACGGCGGGCCGGCGAACGCAACCGAGGATGCAGAGCTCGGAAATTCATGCGAGGGAGTTTTCCCGATCCCGGATTCGGATGCCACAGAAATATCGCGAAGTGGACGACGCTGAGCTCGGGCGGAAGTCGTTCCGCCTGTGGTCCAAGCCGCTTTTCGTCGCTTGTCAAATGGGTTCGGGCAGACGATGGTAAGGCGTCAACGCGGAAATCATTGAGCGCCGAAGGAATGTGCTTATGGCCAGACACCTGTTGAAAAGACCCGACGCAGCCGGTCAGGTTCTGCAACTTCGCCCCGGATCCAACCGCTTGGGACGAAATCCAACCAACGAGTTGCGAATCATGGATCCCTCCGTTTCCAGTTTTCATTGCGAAATCACCGTCTCGGGGAGCGCGGTGCTGGTCCGGGATTTGGGATCGACCAATGGAACATTCATTGAGCACGACCTTGTCCAGGAAAGAGCCCTCAAGCCCGGACAGACCCTGCGCTTGGGCGAGATCGAGTTTCTCTTCGTGATGGAATTCGATCCAGACGAGCCTGTGGTGTCGATTCCCGAATTGAGCACGGTTCCACCTCCGCTGCGTCCGATCTTGTCCGACGGCTCACGGGCCTGCCTTCTCCATCCCGCGACCGCCGCCATCTTTGAGTGCCTGAGTTGCCACAACACCTTCTGCGAAGAATGCATCCGAACGGTCGGCGTTCGCGGCGGAAAATCGATGCACTTCTGTCTTAATTGCGACGGGAAATGCCAGCCCCTTGAGTCCGATCTCTCCACGGCCGGCGCGGAAATCGGGGCCGGCCGCTCGGACGAATCCTTCCTGGGCCGCTTGTCCCAGACCCTTCGGCTGCCGTTCCGGCGTTAGCCCGAGCGTTTCCGAGATGAGAATTCCTGACTGACCGTGAGAACGGAGTTCTCATTTTGAC
>CAYHFE010000874.1:0-2132 GCA_964355375.1 uncultured Verrucomicrobiota bacterium | reverse complement strand
CCGCCAGCCATGTCGCGCCAGAAAGCGATAGGCCACCGACGGCGCCACCGCCCGCCTCCGCTTGTTCGGCCCAAGGCTTCAAAAACTCCAACTCTTCTTGCGCACTCATCAAAGCTCGACGCCGACCTCCCCAAGCTTTGCGCGCGGCCTGGCGGGATTGGGGCCGTTCCCGGAAACCGGCTTGGAGTCGCGGCACGGTGGCTCGTCCCACTCCAAGCACGCGGGCCGTTTGCTCCAAAGACGCCTTCAGTTCTGCGGGCAGCAGCACCGACAGGGCTTGGCGAAGTTCTCGAATATCCTGTGTTTGACGCGCGATTTCCCGCGCCCGCTGGACTAGTTGTGGATCGATTCTTCGTGGTCTTGCCATGAAACCACTCTGCCATAGTTAGTCTCATCTTGAAAGCGAAATGGAATGAGCGCCCCAAAGCGCAGGGTGGACCAAGCTGGCCCGCCGCAGTCGAATCAGATCAACCACGGATGAACCCAGACCGACCAAGCCGCAACCAAAGCCGGAGGGACTGCAAACAAGGCCCGGGCCGGACTGCGGTGATATCCGGCCGCGACGCCCGTGAAAACTCGCCGAACACCCCTCCGGTTTTGGTTGCGGCTTGGCCGCTCTGGGAAATCTGCAATTAGTTCTCTCCTCTGCCTTGCGACTTCCACCTCTCGATGCTCGACCCCGGTCCGCAACTGCATTTCGAACACACTTGGTCTTGCATTTGGATGCCGAGCGTCTATTTAGTTCAGTTCAAATTGAACGTTCTGAAGGTTCCCTTTGGAAATTCGCCGATGCGAGACCGCGCTGCGAATTGACCAGCACGAAGTGTTTCCACTGAAGACAGCCACGAAACGGACGAAACACGCGAAATAGAATCGAAGCCAGTCCTCAGAAAGGGTGGAACGGACTGGCAGCCCGTCGAGCGACCAGCGGCGAGCGGCGAGCGCTCGGTCAGACTTCCGAAACAGTCATTTTGTCGGGCTCTCGACACTCGACCCAAGAGGCGCATGCCGGATAGAATTCATCCGTGTGATCCGTGCCATCCGTGGTTAATCCGTACTCCGATCTCCGGTTGTCCCGCCGCTCGTTCCTGGTTTCTAGCCTCTCGTCGCAATTGGCTCATTTTCCCATCGACGAACGCCGCCCAGTCGTTTAGCCGTGGTCACCGAAAGGACACGGAATCTTCCCAACCAGTTTGCGGCTCTGACCAAGAACCGTTGAACTCAACCAAACGGAGGCATCTTGACCGGAGTAAGGGGGGATTGACGGCCTGGGTCGGTAAAACCAAAACCAACAAAACCGACCCGGCTTGGCTCGATTCTTGAATCGAGCCCGAATCAGGAGTTACAGGCACCCATTCGAGACATCTGGACACACTGTTAGGTCCAACTAACATCTAAGGAGATCCAGCTTGGATCCAGCTTAGATCAAGCTTGGATGAAGCCTGTAAGTGGGGACAGCAAACAGGACAACAGGGAGACAATTCGGCCCAGAAAAGAGAAAGTATGGCAAAAGTGAAGCTAAACCCTGTGTTGGAACAGTTTAGAGGCAAGATCGGCGACCTCGTCTTCAGGCGCTACGGCGAAGAGGTCATCGTCGGAAGAAAGCCAGACACGGACGGGAAAGAGCTCACACCCGGACAAGCCACTGCCCGGGAACGGTTTAAACTCGCGGCCGTTTATGGACGGACCGCCTTGGCGGATCCCGAGAGCAAGACGCTCTACGAATCCAAAGCGAGGAAGGACGGTCACCCCGTCTTTTCCGTCACCATCGCGGACTTCTACAACGCGCCGGTGATCTCCGAGATCGATCTCTCGGATTACACGGGGCAGGCGAGCGAGCCCATTCGGATCGTGGCCACGGACGACTTTGCCGTGGCCAGTGTGGGAGTGCGGATCACGGACACGGCCGGTGCGGCCCTTGAGGAAGGAACTGCGACTGCGACCGGTTCGAACGGACATCAATGGACCTATCAAAGCAAGACGGCGTTGCCAGCGGGACAATCGGTCTTGATCGAGGTTACTGCGACCGATCGACCCGGCAACAAGAGCGTGAGAACGCAGAGCAAGCCGTGAGATTGAAGTAAGGTAAGAATCACGCCGCAGGCGGGGTTCGCCCCGCCCGCGGCCTTTGA
>CAYHFE010000873.1:0-2151 GCA_964355375.1 uncultured Verrucomicrobiota bacterium | reverse complement strand
AGCAACTCGGGAATCCATCCGCCCACCAGCACCATGTCGTCCCGATACTCACCGAGGATATGCGTCAACTCGATGAGCACTGATCTGGCCGCTTCGACGGCTGCGGCGGTGTAGTCTATGCGTTCTCCGGCCATGACGGTTGAATGACTTGTTGTTTCAGGAAATCCGCCGCTTCCTCGCCCCGGCCCTTGATCTGGCGCAGATCGAGGTAGGTCTGCACCGGCGACGTTACCCTGGCATCACCCTTGATTTCCGCGCCGTAAAGCACTCCGTCGTCGTAGGGCGCAATCAGGTTGACGTTGGCCCCGCTCGTGACGGGCTTCAGTTCAAGGCGCTCGGCCAGGCTGTCGAGGTTGCCCACCACGTAGGCCATCGCCCGCTGGTAACGCACCATTGGCGCATACCGGGCCGCGCTGGAGAACCCGGCCAGCGCGTAGGCCGACTTGTCCTTCGCACACGCCTCGGCCAGCAGGCGCTCAAAGTCCGCAACGGGCCGGAGCGTGTAAAACTCCCGGACGGTGTTGCGGCGGAAGTCGTAGTTCTCCTCCCACTCCTCCAGCAGCTTGGCGGGGGCCGTGAGCCGGAAACCACCATCGCCCGTCTCCATCCACTCCCGATCCACCAGCAACTTCTTGACGTTGAATCCCTGGCCGAGGCTGACGCCCGCCTCGTTAGCCAGCGACTGCACCTTCCACCGCCGCCCCGGCGCGGACAATAGCACCCGGAGCACCCGCTCGGCTTTGGGCGAATAAAGCGACCGCAGATCGCGCTTCCTGGCGAAAGGATTCTCTTTGCCCTCTTTCGAGACGAACACCTGGTCAAAACTGAGCAGGCAGTTCCCGGCCAAGTCGGCGAAGCCGAAGCCTTCCTTGAGGCAGATTTCGGCAGCCTGCGGCGAGATGTAGGGGGCCATGACAACACCGTAAGCGCCGGGCAGTTCGGTCTTGAACCGCAGCAACTGGTTCGTGGCCTCGCGGATGACGCGGGGTTGGCCCACCTTCCGCACTTCGACGACCAGCGTGCTCTTGCCTCCGGGGGTCTTGATCTGGAGACGCAAATCCGTCCTGTCGTTCGCGGCCTTGGATTCTTTCTCGACCCGCACGAACGGCACTCCCTGGAGGCACTTCATAAGTGCTTCCCTGGCTTGATCCATTAACGCGATCTTTTTCATTGTAAAAGCCATTTTCAACTGGTGCTGAAAACTACACTTTCGCTGAAAGTGCCGCAAGCACGATTTTCACCGAATCGCCCGCTTTCAACAGCAGTTGAAGCCTGCCATTCGCCTGAAACAGCAAAGCGCGGTCGTCGTCTATGCGCCTCAACCGCCTCGGTCGAATCGCGCCAGAAACGTCTCTGCGGCAGAGAGGACTTTCCTTGCCTCGGCTTGAGTGGGTTCAGCCGGGAGATGAACTGCGTTGTTTCGGATACGAATGACTTCGTCGAGCAACTTCCGCTCCTTGGCGGTGAGAACCCCCTGCTTTTCCCACCGCATTGCCACCTCCCTGATCGGAATCATTTTATCAATCACCAGGGTTTCGTCTCTGGTCTTTCCAGGCACCCGTCGCAGCCCGACATCGAGTGCGATAAAGGCTTCGAGAATGGCAGCGCGGTAATGGCCCGAACCAAACAGTTGCTTGGCCCTGGTGAGTCTATCGCCCGAGAGAACTGTCTTCAGCGCACTTCGCAGATGCTCCTGTGCTTCGTCCGGCTTGGCGGCTTGATACTTGATGACACGTTGGGACTGCACGTCGAAGGCAAGATTTGAGAGATCCTGCTCAATGAAGGTCTCACCATTACGCAATTACCCGTGAACGGTTACCGACATCCATGCAGCGCGCCGCCGCAAAACTCAAATGCTCGGCGGCGATTTCCACGGGGAAGATTTCCCGCCGAAGAAGAGGCGGGCGCGGTGGAGGTGGAGATCGGTCGGTCGCCAGAAAGCGCGCTCGGGCAGAGCTGGCGGGCCGCAGCCACAATCGTCGTTGGCGCCACAAACCGGTGGCCGAGGTTGTCCACCATGACGCCAAAACCCTCCAAAGTTCTTACGCCGAGCCGGGTCAATGGGGAGCGTCAGGGTCGGGCGGTTCGCTCCCGGCTCGAAAAGGATGTTCGGTGGTCCCAGCCGAAGCCGATCGAGTCCGCCGGAGCCGT
>CAYHFE010000872.1:0-2152 GCA_964355375.1 uncultured Verrucomicrobiota bacterium | reverse complement strand
CCCGCAGGGCGGGTGAGGGTCATGGTGTCTTCCATCCCATTGACTCCTCTGTAAAACTGGTCGCCGCGCGAAAACCGGCTCAAGCCGGGACGACAAACGTCGAACGGACGGTGTCCTGGGCCAAAATGAGAATTGCTGTTGCGTCCCCGAGAGGTACCCTGTACGGCTAACCGTGATTTTATGCGGATGATTGGACACTTGAAGAACGAACCGGGCGCTCGCGCTTTTGGCGATTACCTCTATGTGCAGGGAATCAAGAATCAGATCGAGGCGGAAAATGAAGGGACTTGGGCGGTTTGGATTCATTGTGAAGATGAGATCCAGAGATCGAGGGAGCTGCTCCAGGACTTTTTGGCGAGTCCGAACCAGACGCCCTACCTGGAGGCGGGCAAACAAGCCCGGGAAATGAAGGAAGAGGAAAGGCGGCAGGACGAAGCGGCCGGGCGTAAGATTGTCGATGGCCGGAAGATCCTGCGCAGCCGAGATCCGTCGCGCCTCGGTCCTCTGACCATGGCCCTGATTGGCCTATGCGTCGCAGTCTGGTTGATCGAGGTCGTCGGTTCCCGAAACGAGTGGGGGACCAAGCTTTTGAACGCTTTGATGATCAGTCAATATGAATTCCTGCGGACCCTTCCCGAGGTGCGCCGCGGAGAGGTCTGGCGGTTGTTTACGCCGATTCTCATTCATTCTCCAACAATGTTTCTGCACGTTCTCTTCAATATGCTTTGGCTCAAGGATCTGGGGAGCATGGTGGAGGCTCGGCAAAGCTCGCTGCAACTCGGGATCCTGGTCTTGGTGATCAGCGGCGCGTCCAATGTCGCGGAGTACTTCGTCCGCGGCCCTCAATTCTGCGGCATGTCCGGGGTTGTCTATGGTCTTTTTGGCTACATCTGGATGCGAGGGAAGTTCGACCCGGCGTCGGGCTATTTCATCGATCGGACCACGGTCATCATGATGTTGGTTTGGTTTGCGTTTTGTTTCTCGGGCCTGCTGCCGATCGCCAATACAGTCCATTCCGTCGGACTGGGATTGGGGGTCGCGTGGGGATACGTTTTCGCGATGACGACGAGGCGCCGTTAGTTCGAAAAATGCACCGATGGCATTGTCCGGCTCCGGGATTTCCTGACGTCGTTCTAATGGTTTGGCTTGTTTTTTAACAGAGATTCGAAGACTCTCCGCTTCCAACATGCGAATACAATGAGCGATTCAACTATCGCGCCGGAATGCCACCCACCCACCGTCGGCGAGACGGCGAAAAAGGCGTCGGGGAAAGTCAAGTTCTGGGGGGTTCGCGGATCGTTGCCGACGCCGGGTCCGGGGACCGTGTTCTATGGGGGAAACACCTCCTGTGTCGAAGTGCGCATGGAAGGCGAAGTAATTATTCTCGACGCGGGAACGGGCATTCGTCCTCTGGGTCTGCAATTGGCCGCGGAGTTCAAGGGAGTGCCCTTGAACATTCATCTCCTCCTGACGCACACCCATTGGGACCACATCCAGGGTTTTCCGTTTTTCGCGCCGGCCTACAATCCGGTCAACAAACTCTGCGTTCTTTCTTACGAGGGCGCCCGGAAAGGATTGGAAGCCACCCTCTCGACCCAGATGGAGCACCCTTATTTCCCGATCAGCATGAAGGAAATGCCGGGCAACGTCGTGATCGCCGAAATCAAGGATTTCGCTTTCCAGATCGGCTCGGTCAAGGTGGAGGCCACCTTCGTGAATCATCAGGGGGTCTGCGCGGGATACCGCCTGATTTCGAGCGCTGGGTCGGTGGTCTATATTCCGGACAACGAGTTGTTCCAGCGGCTTAAACCGCGGGGCTCGACCGAACCGCGCAAGGACTTTCCCACTTTGGCCGAGTTCGTGGCGGCGCACGATCAGAAACTGAATGAGTTCTCCAAGAACGCGGATATTCTGATCGTCGATGCTCAATATGACGAGGCGGAGTACCTGAGTCACATCGGCTGGGGTCATAGCTGTGCGGATGACGCGGTGGGGATGGCGGTTTGCGCCAATGTGAAGAAGCTCTTCCTTTTCCATCACGACCCGAGCCACGATGACGCGCACATTTCCAAAATGCTTTCCCGAGCCCGTGAGCTGGCCAAACGGCTGGGCAGTTCGTTGCAGGTGGAGGCGGCGCGGGAAGGGCTGGAAG
>CAYHFE010000871.1:0-2157 GCA_964355375.1 uncultured Verrucomicrobiota bacterium | reverse complement strand
AGGCCTACAAAAACTGGGTCAAGATGTTCAATAATGATGCCGCCCTGACCTCCGCTCTTCTGGACCGCCTCCTCCATCACGCGGAAACGATCACGATCGAAGGCAAAAGCTACCGCATGAAAGACCAGATCGAGGAACCCTAAGACGGACCTCGAGCCGCTCCCCACCACCGGTGATCGTTGACTCGATCACCGGTTATTTTTTCTCGACGGCACTCCGACCATCGGCTTTCCTTTTGACCGTCCCGAGGTCGTTCCAAAACAATTCAGCAGCCCGGCGCTTTCTCAGGGCACTTTCGGTCCCACGCCGACCGCCGCCAAGGAGGTGGAGGCCCCAGAAGGGAGTGAACCTTCCCGGTTCACTCCCTTCCCTCTCCAATTCAGTTTCCATTCTCACACCGCCTTTCACACCAAAACCCTGATCCCTTTCCTAAGCGCCCATTTTGCGCCCCGTTGTCGCCGCCCGCGACACCGTTCAGATCGCGATGGAAATCGTCTCCGACTTCAGGAAACAAAGTGACGCTCTACACGAGCGCTGTGAGGACGTGAGCCAGGCCGGGGTTCTGTTGGCGTTGCCAGCGCTTTTGGCCTGCGGACTCCTGCGCCATAGCGCCAAATATTTCCACCTTCCGGAGGGGTGCTACATCTTAGGGAACATTTTTCTGTTGCTCGGATTGATGATCCTGAACCGGGTCAAATCGGTGGAAGAGCTGCGGCGGAGCGCGCCCCGGGGATTGGAGTAAGATCCTGGGACTGGATCGGTGCCCGGTGGCCGAAACCCTGCGAGAAAAGATCAAGCTGATCACCAACAGTGGCTCCGCGGTCGAGCAATGGGCGGGGGCTCTGACCCAGGATTGGATTCAAGCGGAAAGTTTGGAAGAAGGCGTGGGGGGGACTGCTGTATCTGGTCGATGGACATGTTCGAGTCTACCACGGCTCGCAGACCAAGCTGCCGCGCCATTACGTGGCGCGGCCACGGCTTTTCTGTCGCGCCACGACCGATTATTGGGTCAACCAGCCTGAGGGCAGTCCCGTCTTTAAGATCAACCAGGCGGTCGCCCCAGGCATGATTGAAGTTATCCGCGAGCAAATCGTCCCCCGTCTGGAAGCAGATGTTCCCAACCAGCCTACCCCAGAGCAACTGAAAGCCGATCCGAGACTGTGTCGCTTGACGCTGGTGTTCGATCGCGAAGTCTCCAGTCCGGCTTTCTTTCGGGAGAGGTGGGAAAAGCGCATTGCTTGCCAGACCTATCGCAAGCAACCCTACGAGCCGTGGCCAACCGAGGAGTTTGCCGACACGCCTGTGCGGCTCAAGAACGGGACGACGGTCATTTGGAGGCTGGCCGAGCGCGGTGTTCTCTTAGGCGTAAAGGAGAGCGAGCAGATCTGGCTTCGGGAAGTGCGCAAACTGACTGAGCGTGGACATCGGACTGCGGTGGTTGGGACCCGCTATTTCGCCGCCTTGGTCCTCAAAGGTGAGATTGAAACCGACAACGGGGAAGAGTTTTTGAGCCGCAAGCAGGCTCTTCAAGAAGAAATCCAGCAGCAGGAAGCTCGCGTGGAGGAACTCAAAGGAAAGCGACGGGAACAGGACCGCAAAATCCCGTTCGCGAAACTTCCGGAGGCAGACCGGTTTGATCAGTTATCCAACCGGAGCAAACACTTTATCGACACAATCAAAATCATTGCCGACCGGGCAGAGACAGCCTTGGTCCGCATTTTGCGCGAGAAAATCCAAACTCACCACCGGGACGACGCTCGGAGCTTGGCGCGTCAGATCTTCAAGACGGAAGCCAACCTCATCCCGGATTCTCAAGCCAAGACGCTGACGGTGGAAATTCACGGCCTGAGCACGCCGCGCGACGACCTCGCCCTCGAGCATCTCTGCGCCGAATTGACCGCGACCGAAACGAATTATCCGGGCACCGAATTGCGCCTGATTTATCGAAAAGTAGGCCGAAAAGTATCCCTCTGATTTCCGGAGAGGTCTGGTGCTCTGAACCTTGGGGCTCGCCACCGCTGGGGCATCGAAATGGGGTTTCCCGTCGAAAAACACCACGGCTATCAATCCGAGCATGGCTTCTCCTCTGATTGGGAGGCCCTGCGAGGTTATCATTATTTGATGCGCTTGGGCCATGCGCTCAACATTCTGGCCCGC
>CAYHFE010000870.1:0-2186 GCA_964355375.1 uncultured Verrucomicrobiota bacterium | reverse complement strand
CACCGGGGTCTGGAGCAGGGCGTAGCGTTTGCGCGCGAACTCGGAGAGGTCCTGGTAGAGGTCGCCGAGGAAGCGGGTGGGGTCGGAAGAGGAAGGGTTGAGACTTGAAGGTTGAGAGTTGAGAGAATTCTCCCCTACCTCACCCCGGCCCTCTCCCTCCCCGCTGGGGACGGAGAGGGAGAAGAGACGGGCGTCGGTGAAGTCATGGACGATGCGCCCGGTGTCGGGATCGGTCTTGCGCCAGAATTCGAGCAGGGCCTTGGCAGCATCGGCGGTCGGCCCCACGCGCCAGAGGGGATTGTGCCGGCGGTCGAAGAAATCCTTCATGCCCGGCAGTTTCCCGACCGTGTCGAAAACGTGCTCGAAGTAGTCGCGTTCGCTGGCGGTGGGATGCTGGCGGAAAAAGAGGCTGTGTTCATCCTGCGCCCGCTGATGCCGCGCCGCGTTGCCACCGGCCAGAAACGGCACGTCAATGAGTTCGTTGTCTTCGAGAAAGCGCACGAACACGCCGGCCAGAATCCACGCGACGGCAATCTGGGTCAGTTCCTCATCGCGCCAGGCATTGTAGGTGAAACCGGTGCGGCCTTTCTCGCGAGCGGCTTCGTAGTCCTTCCGCAGCGGAGCGTCCACCTCGGGATGGGCATTGCAGCGGGCGCGCAGGTCGTCTTCGAGCAGAAGGACGCGCTTTTGCAGGGCGGTGAGGAGAGTTTTGGCGGAGATCATTCAGGAGACACCTGGTTCGGAAAGGGCGAATGTTCAACGGTTTTCTCTCAACCAAGCTCGAACTTCGTCATGGTTGCCCGTCATCATGAGCTGCAATCGGTTCGGCTTGAAGAATAGAAAAACGACCCGGATGCCGCGGGAAACGCGAAACTCAAACGCGTTGTCACGCAAGCGCCGCAGACCCAGGCCGGCGTGGGCGTGCGGCTTGCCAAAAGTATCCACCAGAGCCAGGAGCCGTTGATTGATCTCCTCCAGGTCAGGGTCGGTGCGACGCCTGGCCCACCGTTTCCAACTTGCGCCCAGTTCAACGACGAAGGCTTTTGGCGGTTCCGTCCCACCGGGTGGTCTTTTCATGCCTGGCCGCCTTATTGATGTTAGTAACCGCGCCTTTGAGTTCTTTCTCGGTGATTCCGTATTCGATCAGCGCGGAGTCTTCGCTGTAAACTTCCACTGGACGCAGGGCGATAATCCTGCCCGTCCCTGAATGGACGATGCCGATGTCCTCACCCTGGAGGACGCGAGAAAGAATTGTGCCCAGGTTCTGGCGGGCTCGTGTGGCCGTCATTGTCTTCATACGCTCATTATACTGTCACACCCTGGCGAGGCAAGGCGCAAGGGCATCATCACTTTGCGATCTCTTCAATTCCTCCAGCCCGATGCCGGTTCGACAACCACGCCTCGGTCAGTCGGGCGTGTTGAGCGGAGTTGGTAATCGGAATGGGTTTATGATTCAGAGTTGGCAGCGGCGATTGGTCATTGGCCGGGACGAGCAACCACAAACCGTGGATGCCGTTGGTGCGTCCCACGTCCGAAGCGAGTTGCGCGAAAAGATTCATCCGGTCGTAGCGGGCGAGCAAACCAGGATTGACGACGAGACGCGTCTGTTCGCGAGAGCGAGGAACAGGGCATCGGGATGGGTCAACTGCTCTTCGACCTGATCGAGACGGGCGTGTTGTTTCGTCAGCCATTGCAGGTCAACGGGCTCGCCCTCGAAGGCCATGGATTGGGCCACTTGCCGGGGAATGCGCCGCCATTCGACCTCCTCAGACGCAGGGCAGAACCGCGCCCTGCTAGAACGATCGGCGCATCCATTTCTGGTGGCGCTCCCGCTCTCGGGCCAGAAGCTGCTCGATCCGCCGAGCCTCGTCCGAACCGAAGAGCACCTCGGCGGGGAGCAGCTCGGCGCAAACCCCGCACCACTTGCTGCGACGGCTGTAGATGATGGAGTCGCAATGAAGACAACGGCCTGACCCACGAACCGAAGGGAGGGAACGGTCCAGAAGCGAAGGATTGGCGGGCCCCATCGAACCGTCCTCCACCGGGCGGGTGGAAAACGCTTGCTCAATGCCGGCGAAGGAGCAGACGGTGATCGACCCGTCTGGTTTGGTGATACTCGAGCGGAGGCAGATCGGTCAGCGTGGGGGATTCCGTTTCGTGGAGAACCGCTCGAGCCGCGCTCTGCA
>CAYHFE010000869.1:0-2187 GCA_964355375.1 uncultured Verrucomicrobiota bacterium | reverse complement strand
AAATGCATAAACCATTGGAAATCAACGAACGCATTTTGCGGTTCATGGGTAGAGTCGTGTGCTTACACCCAAATTGGACCGCTCTCTGTCGTCTCCGTTTCCTCTTGCTCGACGGAATCCCCGCTTTCAGGGGCACCAAACCGGCCTGAGACTCAGGGCACATCGGACCGCGCAGGCAGAGCTGGCAGTCGATACCGCCAGAGCTCGGCTCCCGAGCCGAAATAGACCTGGTCATCCTTGAGGACGAAACCGCAACTGATGCGTCCGGGCGCGATCGCCGAGTGCATCATTTTTCCGGTGGCCGGATCCAACACGTAAACCGCCTTGGTGGTGAGACCCACCAAAAATCCGTTCTGGTGCCGGCCAAGCGAGATGTCGAGTTGGGCGCCAGGGAGACTGTTCGTCTGGATGACTCTCATCGTGGACGGGTCGAAGACGAACAGTTTGTCGCCGACGGTGGTCAAGATCCGGCCTTGGGCGGCGATCGTGGCGGGGTACTTAGTCGCACCCGGGACGAACGCGGCTTCGAAGACTTTTTGCTTTTTCTTGGGATCAAAGGCGAAAAACTTCGCCTCTTTTTCGGTGGCCCGAGTGCCGCCGCCTCCGTAATTGCCGCTGCCGCCAAAGAACAGGCCGGTCTGCGGCTCGTAAGCCAGAGAGACGATGCTTTGATTGGTCACAACATGGCGATAGTTCTCGATGGTCCTGTTCTGTCGCGGATCCCAGACGGCGAGCGCTCCGCCCAACTCTCCGTAGGGCGGTTCGCTGCCGATGTAGATCAACCCTTCCGGTCCCCGAATCATGGCGCGCGGTCGAAGATGCCCATCGCCGATTCCGCCAAAGGAAATCGGATTAGAGTCCGGGCTGGTGCCGAACTTCCAGAAGCGCTTGGCTGGATCGTAGAGGTTCATGATGGCTCCGCCGTAGTAGCACAGATAAAGCTTCTGTTCGTGCTCGAGCATCGAGTAAACCTCGCCTCCGGGCATTCCGCCTAAATGCTCGCTGCGGGACGTCGCGGGATTGAATCGGAAAACCTCCAAAGGCATGGCCGTGCTCCCGTAGATACAGCCACCCGGTCCCGGCCCCAGCACGAACAGCATGTCTCCCGCGCCCTGGTATTCGAAAGTGCGTTCGACGACTTCGCCCGTGCTGGGGTTCTTCAGCGCGAATTGGCCGCGGCCGTAAGAGGTGACCTCGCGGCCGTCGCGCAACTTCAAGGTCGGCGGGTTCGGGCCCGTCGGAACCATCGTCACCGTCTCGTCCTCGATCCGCATGAGGTTGGGTCCGAATTCGGCATAGACCTGACCGTCGCTGCGCCGCGAGACGCCCACGGTGCTCCAGCCGGGCGTGCCCTTGAGGCCTTCGGGCAAGATGCTGCGATGTCGGCGGGTCGCCGGATCGAAGACGACGAGATCGCCTATGGCGGTCCCAATCCCGACATAGACCTTGCCCTGAGGGCCGACAGCCAGGCTGCGCGCGTACATCTCGGTCGGATGCAGACGTCCGAGATCTTCCATCTGCCCGTTCGCCGGATCGAAGCTCACGAGCTTGGCGTTGGGATAGGTGCAGGCGTAGAGCTTTCCGTCTCGACCCAGGGCAAATTGCCAGAGGTAACTCTCGCTCGCGGCGGGTTTGCCCAAGACTTCAATTCCGCGCTCGGGTTGACGGGGATCAAAGCGCAAGAGCCATCCGCTCTCCCAGGTGCCGAGGTAAATCTTCTCGTCCGGTCCGACGATGAAGGCCCAGGCGCCGGGTCCTTGCGGGGCGTTGAACTGCCGCGTTTGGCCGGTGTTGGGATCGACCTGCACCAGAAAGAGCGGCGCCCGTGCTTGGTTGAAATTGAAGTAGAGGGCTTCTCCACCACGGCCGTCGGGTCCAACCAGGCAGCCCATCAGCCCGCCCGTGCGCACGGGGATGCCGAGGGATTCGAACGAGCCCGCCGGGGCGTCGGCGGCACGGGACGGAACGGCGGCGCAGATCCAGAGGCAACCGAGAAGTGTCAGGGTGCGCATAGGTGATGGGATATTGCGCCGACCAAAGCTTTCGGCCAAGTTCAAAGACAGTCGAAAGGCAGCCCGCCGCGAAATCGTCGGCCGGGTTCATGCCTTGTAAAGGATGGCCGGGCGAATCCAACGCTGACGCACGACCCAGGCGAGCCCGATTTTTCGCAGGACGACCGGCGCGATC
>CAYHFE010000868.1:0-2187 GCA_964355375.1 uncultured Verrucomicrobiota bacterium | reverse complement strand
ACTAAAAGCCCCAGAAAATGCGAACCAAACCTCCGTAAGTTCCGCCAAAGTCCAGTCAACCCCAACGGGGTTGCGACGGACGCCCACTGGGTCTTGACGTAACCCCCGTGGGGTTGGTCCGTATGGCGATGTCCTCCCAGGGTAGGCGCGATGCGCCAACCCTGGGCTTCGGGACGGAATCCCGCTGGGATTCGCAAATTCCCGTTCCTGAGTTGTGGGTAACGCACAGACCCAACACCGATTGCATCGTGACAGCCAAAATTTGATCCCGAGCGGTGATGGAGTGCAGTTGGCGAGGAGCGGCCGTCTTTGCACGGCCAGGGACGGGGGCGCAAAAAAACCTTGTCTCCATTGGGCGGAGACAAGGTTGAAGTTCTGACTCTCGGTGAGAGAGGAGTGATTAGTTAGGGGCGCCGTAGTTCTTCTTTATCGCATTGACGTTTTCTTGAGCTTTGGCCAATCCGGCCTGGGCTTCGTCGGCCGTTTTGCTGCGGGCGCTTTCGATGGCTTTGGAGACTTCTCCCGCAACCTCCTTGATCTTATTCTCGATAATGGTTGAGTTGTTAAGATTCGAGTCGGCCAGGAACGCCTTCACTGTGCTTGTGGCAAAATTAACATAATCTTTCTTCACGGCATCGTTTAATCCCGGGTCGGAAACAATCGCGGCGATGACTTGTGCCGTCGTCTTGATGACGTTCACGCGGTTCGCTTCAGTGATCGTCGCGTCGGCGATGACCGTGATCACGGTCGAGATCATCGAGTTGATGACGGCGTCTTTCTCCTGCTTGTTCATGTCGCTTTCCCGCCCAATCGCGTTCAGCGCGTTGATGGTCGCGATCGTGATATCACTCTGCAGGGTTTTGGAGGTGATCGAGGAGCTCGTCTCCAAGTTCTTCAATTGAGTGACGGCTTCTTCCAACTTCGCACTTCTGACCTCGGCGGTCACTTGGGTTACGGGGGTCGGTGTCCCTGGGGCGTTGGGCAATGGTTTCTGGCCAATCAATCCGGTGAGCGCTCGAGCTCCGGCAGCGCGGGTGTTCCGCGCCAACGCGCTGACGACGTTCAGGGCCAGGTCGCTCTCGATCGAGGATCGTTGCGAGGGAACGGCGACGAGGATCGCTTCAAGAATTTCCGGCGCATCGATCGGAGAGGCGGCGACCACGAATCGCGCGATCTGACGGGTCTGGTCCTGAGATCGAAGGGCAGCGGCGACGGCGATCTCGGCGGCGTGGTTCGGCGCGGCCAAGGCGGCGGCTCGGGCGATCTCGACGGATTGTTTCGGGCACAACTCGACCGCTGCCTGGGTCAAAGTCGCGGCGAGCTCAGGAAACGCCCGCGCCACCGACTCGACCAGGGACACTGCCAGGGCGGGGCGTCTTGCAAGGACCACCCGGACGACCGTGACGACTGTCTCGCGACGATCTTCTGGCGGAGTCTGGCGAACGAGGTGGGTCGCCTGCGGGATCAGTTCCAGGATCGGAATATTGGCCAGGCCTTGGGCGATCCTGCTCGCGGCTGGTTGAGGCATTGCTTGGGTTAGTGAGACGCCGCCAGAGAGGTAGGAGGCGCAGGCCACAGCCAAAGCCAGAGTGATTCGTTTCATAAATTCCGTTTGATGCAGATGTTCACGCCGAACGCGGCCGATTGAAGCAGAAGGCACTGGGGCACGTCGATTCTTTTTTTTCAATACTACGCTTTCGCACGTTCCACGACCCACGGTCAGGAAGAGTCTCAGATCTCCGGATCCGTTGCGGGGCGGAGCTGGACTGCGTGGCATTGGCCCGAGCCCTTTTTTGCCTTTCCACGAACCGTTGATGGCAGGGACGCGCGGCTCGCGAGTCCCTGTTGGTGCCGCTGAACGCGGCTCGTCCCTGTTTCTTGGTTTCGAGACGCGCCAAGCGTGGCGTGGCGCCTACCCATGAACTTGGGTGGGGTGAGACTCCGTCGAACCCTGATTGTTCTGTCGGTCCATATTCCAGGGCTCGACGGAGTCTCGCCCCACCGTTGGATGGGTTCATGGCACCGATTCGCGTCCAATCTTTGGAGGTTGTCCCTTTCCATGAACCGCAAAATGCATTCGTTGATTTCCAATCGTTTACGCATTTCAGGTTCATGGCCTCGATTCACGTCCAATTTTTGGAGGTGTCCGCTTCCCATGAACCGTGTGATCCACAAACCGTTGATAAT
>CAYHFE010000867.1:0-2188 GCA_964355375.1 uncultured Verrucomicrobiota bacterium | reverse complement strand
CAGCGGCCTTTTCCGCGAAAACAGGACCCTTTTGAATTTTAAAACAGGCTCTTAGAGGGGTCACGACTTTGCGGTCACCTAGATCGGCGATCCGGAAAGCACCGGCAGGAGCGAATGGAATTGCTCATTGCGATTCATGAGCGATTAGGGGATTGTCGATCAGTGAGTCTCTTCTCTAAAACCATGAAAACCAAATTATCGGTACTGTTGTCGCTTGGCCTCGGCGTCATGTTCAGTTTGTGGCCGGTGGTTGCCCAGCAAACCACCGCCTTTACCTATCAAGGACAACTCCAAGACGACGGCGCAAACGCCAATGGCAGCTACAGCATGATTTTCAAACTCTATAGTGCCCTCACGAGCGGCAGCCAAATCGGCAGTGCGATCACCAATAGTCCAACTCTGGCCAATGGGCTTTTCTCCGTGAATCTCGATTTCGGTGCTGGCGCTTTTGATGGCAACGCGCGTTGGCTGGACATTACGGTCACCCATGATGGAACGACCCAGACTCTTGCGCCGCGCGGGCAAGTCCTGCCGGCGCCGTATTCACTCTTCGCCTCGACTTCGGGAAGCGTCACAACGGGGCCATGGACCGTCCAGAGCGGCAACTTCGGGATTCCAGATGGGACTCCGAATGGAGGTTCGACCAATAACAATGTCCTAAAGTTTTCAGCCAACGGGATCGACTGGATGGGAATCTCGCCGATGGGTGGTGGGCTGATCGCCCGAAGTCAATTCACCGTGGGCGGTCCCATTTATGCCGACAATCTTCGGCTCAATCCAGGCGGCACTGTGTATAGCGACTATGCGGGCGGACTCTACTTCAATAAGGGGCCGACCCAAGTCCACGTCGCCGTCAATGGAGATATCAGCACCGCGGGCAGACTTTGCGGCAATTTGTGTAACAATAGCGATCGGGAACTGAAAGAGAGATTCGCACCGATAGACCCCCGGGACATCTTGGAGCGCGTCGTGAGCCTGCCGATCTCCATCTGGAATTTCAAACAGGACAAGGAAGCGCGTCACATCGGTCCGATGGCCCAAGACTTTTATGCTGCCTTCGACTTCGGCTCGGATGACAAACACATCGCCACCGTGGACGAAGGCGGCGTGGCGCTGGCGGCGATTCAGGGACTCAATGAAAAGTTGAAAGAAAAGGACGCTCGAATCGAGTCACTGGAGAAACGCCTGGCTGATTTGGAGAGGTGGGTCAAATCCTCGGCCCATCATGAAACTGGAGATCGCTGATGAAAACTATCTTCCTGTTTCTCCTGGTTTCCTTCGCAGAATCGGCTTCTGCCCAGACCGGCGGCCGATTCGCGGTCGCGCGCAGTGTCGTGGCCGGCGGCGGCGCGACGCTCAGCGGCAGCGGCCGTTTTCAATGGGGTTACACCATCGCCCAGCCTCTGGCCGCCGGTTCAAGCGGCAGCCGTTTTTCCATCCAGGGCGGCTTTTGGATTGGGCCTGCGCCAATCAGGCCCGTCATTTTTGCGCCGGCCAAGAGCGGAGGCAATTTCATCTTCTCCTTTCAAACCGAGCTGGGGAAGACTTACGCCGCGCAATACGTTGATTCGCTCACGACGTCGAATTGGCAGAGCCTGACTCCCATCAGCGGAGACGGAACCGCAAAAACCGTGACGAATTCAGCATCCGGCGCGGCCCAAAGATTCTACCGGATCATCGAAAAGTAAGGGCCAGAAGAGCGTGACTGAAGATCCGTTCTTCTCGTAGGCGCCGAGGTCACGACGCTGATCTACGGGGAGACTGTGTGGATCGGACTCAGATCCCACGTTTCACCTTGCCATGAACCAACCCACCCCTGCACCCCTCCCAGGAGGGGAACTGGCCACCAGCACGCGCCTCGAAGCTCCCCTCTTGGGAGGGGCCCGGGGGTGGGTTCATGGTCCCAATGCGCGGCATGAAGCCGTGGAGGCTTTCCATGAACTGCGGTGGGGCGAGACTCTGTCGAGCCCTGACTTTTCTGCTGGCAAGAATATCACGGCTCGACAGAGTCTCGCCCCACCCTTGGATGGTTTCATGGCCCCGATTCAAATCCAATCTTTGGAGGGTTCACTTTCCATTAACCAGAGCCTGTCCCCAAAGCGCGACCGCACGGTGACGGCAGAGGATTCCTTTGGTGGTGGAGGGGACAAAGGAGGACGAAATCCGCGATTCCGGGAAAATCGTGCCG
>CAYHFE010000866.1:0-2198 GCA_964355375.1 uncultured Verrucomicrobiota bacterium | reverse complement strand
GAGTCCCGGCTTTAGCCGGTTCTTGGTGCCCCTTGCGGCCATAATGAGCAAACCAAGCGCCGCTGACGGGGCCTGGCACGGCCGAATAACTTCTTAAGTTACTTGGAAGAATTGCTGGATGCGCACAGGCACGGCTTGACGGGCGCCGACACGCTTGACCCTAGGACTCGACACGATACTCTTCCGGTGACCCATGAAACAGGATCCAGCAAATCTAAGCGAAACCTCGGCATCACTCACCTTATGAAAACCAGCCTCCTTCTTCGACGTTCCTTCGGCCTCCTTGCGCTTCTCGGTCTCGCCTTGACCGGGCGCGCGGCGGAAACCGCCAAGCCCACCCCCGCCCAGGCCGCCGGCACTTGGAAATGGAGCGTCTCCATGCAGGACGGTCAGAGCTTTGACGCCGCGGTGGCGTTGAAACAGGATGGCGAAAAACTGACGGGCACCTACACCGGACGCCTCGGTGAAGCGCCGATTGAAGATGGTAAAGTCAGCGGAAACACCGTCGCCTTCAAAGTCACCCGCAAACGCGATGACCAGACATTCACGATCAAGTACGAGGGAAAGATCGACGGCGACCGAATCAAGGGCGCGGCCACGGTCAGCGAGGGCGACCGGACCTTCGAGTGGAACGCGAAGCGTGAAGCCTCCAAGATCGATCCGACCGGCACCTGGAAATGGAGCATGGCCCGCCAGGATGGCGAGAAAATGGAAGCGACTCTGAAGCTCAAGCTCGAAGGGCAGAAGCTCACCGGGACGGTCTCCAGCGGTGACTGGTCGGTCGATCTCGAGAAGGGCCAACTCCAAGGTGACGAGATCAGTTTCCAGACGACGATCGAGCGGGATGGCGCCAAGTTCATCGCCAAGTCCAAAGGCAAAATCAAGGGCAGCACGATCAAGGGCAAGGTGGAATTCACCACCGACGCAGAACCTCGAGTTCGGGATTGGGAAGCCCAGAAGCAATGAACTGGCGTGCGCGATTCGTCCCCTTCCGCCAGCTCGTGAGGGGGATTCTGTCGAGTGTCGCGATCGGGATCGCGCTGGCGGCGCGGGCCCAGAATCCCTGGGTCGTTTACCCGGGCGGTGCAGGACCGGGCCAGGGCAAACATATCGTCCTGGTCGCCGGCGAAGAGTCCTATCGCTCCGAGGAATCGATGCCGCTTCTGGCTCGGATTCTTTCCCAACACCACGGATTCAAGTGCACCGTCCTCTTTGCCATCGATCCAAAAGACGGGACGATTAACCCTTTTGTGAAGGACAATATTCCCGGGCTCGAAGCCCTGGAGTCGGCCGACCTCATGGTCGCCTTCTTTCGCTGGCGGGAATTACCCGACGATCAGATGAAACGGATCGTGGACTACACAGACTCGGGCAAGCCCATCATCGGAATTCGCAATGCCACCCATCCGTTCCGTTACGCCAAACGCCCGGACAGCCCCTATGCGCGATACGACTCCGCCAGCCGGAATCCGCCGGGCGGATGGGGCCGCCTCGTGCTCGGTGAAACCTGGGTGTCGCATTATGGAAAGAACCTGGTGGAAAGCACGCGATGTGACGCCGCCGCGGACACGGCGGAGCACCCGATCCTGCGCGGCGTCCATCCCAGCTTCTGGCTGCCCGACGACGTCTATGGCATCAGCGCCGCCTTGCAGGGCGATTGCGCACCGCTCCTGCTCGGCCAACCTTTGGTCGGATGGACGGCCACCGACAAACCGAATCTCGACAAGAGACCGATTCCAATTGCCTGGACCAAGACGCACACCGGGGCGACCGGCAAGACGGCCCGAGTCTTCACCACAACTATGGGGCATGGGGACGTTTTCAAAGTTGAAGACTTCCGCCGGCTCCTCGTAAATGCCTGCTACTGGTGCCTCAAGATGGAGGGGACGATCGGCGGTTCGTCCAAGGTGGACATGGTGGGAGACTACAATCCCGGCCCCGTGGGCGCGGCCGGTCTGCGGAAGGACATCAAGCCCTCCCAACTGGCACTCCTCCCGGCTCCGGCCAAGTAATCGTTGAGAACGAGAGATCCACGTGAGCTCAGACCAGAGGCCCGTCTCCGGGCGGTTTCCCCGCTCGTCGAAGTACAACCCCGCATGGGTCGTCGCCAGCGTAAGCAGCGCTGCCAACCCGCTCTGGATGACTGAGAGCCTGTTTTAAAATTCAAAAGGGTCCTGTTTTCGCGGAAAAGGCCGCTG
>CAYHFE010000865.1:0-2199 GCA_964355375.1 uncultured Verrucomicrobiota bacterium | reverse complement strand
GGGACTACATGCGTGGAACGGACCGTGTCCTGAGTCAAAATGAGAACTGCTGCCAGGAGAATTCGACGGTTGCGCCCCTCCTGGTCGCATGGTAACTTGAGCCGAATTTGCTCATAATAAATGTCTGACGAAACGAAAAATAACGGCAACGGTCGCAAAGAGAAGAGTGGCGAACTCAGGGTGCCGCCTCGGAACTGGATTCTCTGGATCCTCATTTTAGGATCCATCCCGGTCTTGATGTGGTTGCATGACCGGAAGGACGCGGGTTATACGCACATCACCCGGCAGCAACTGATCGAGAAGGTGGACAAAGGACTGATCAAGAGTGGCACCATCCAGTACAATCCGCAGCAGTCCTCCTTTCTCCAGGACGTGACCGGCGAGTTTTTTCCCGACGCGGATGGGAAGAAACTTGAGGGTCAGCCGCCGGTGCATTTCCGCACTAAAACCCGGGTCTTGAATGATCCGTTGGAGCAGAAACTTCTGGATTCCGGCCATTTTGACACCGATGAACCGAACACGTTTCTCGTCAGCCTTGTTATTACGATTTTGCCCATTCTTTTTGTCGCGTTCCTGATTTATTTCTTCTTCATCCGACAGATCAAGATGGCTGGCAAAGGCGCTCTGAGTTTCGGGAAAAGCAAGGCGCGCATGCTCAGTAAAGAGCGGAATCGAACGACGTTCAAGGACGTGGCGGGGGTCGAGGAGGCCAAGGATGAGGTTTCCGAATTGGTCGAGTTCCTCAAGGATCCGAAAAAGTTTCAAAAGCTGGGCGGCCGGATTCCCAAAGGGATCCTGATGATTGGAGCGCCTGGGACGGGAAAGACGCTCTTAGCCAAGGCCATCGCCGGCGAGGCGGATGCCGCGTTCTTTAGTATCAGCGGCTCGGATTTTGTCGAAATGTTCGTGGGTGTCGGAGCCAGCCGGGTCCGCGACATGTTCGAGCAGGCCCGGAAAAACACGCCGTGTCTGGTCTTCATCGATGAGATCGACGCGGTGGGCCGCAGTCGCGGGCACGGTTTGGGTGGTGGGAATGACGAGCGGGAACAGACGTTGAACGCGCTCCTCGTGGAGATGGACGGGTTTGATACGCAAGAGGGGATCATCATCATCGCGGCGACGAATCGGCCCGACGTCTTGGATCCGGCGTTGTTGCGCCCGGGCCGGTTCGACCGCCAGATCACGGTGAACTTGCCTGATGTGCGCGGCCGGGAGGCGATTCTGAAGGTGCACGCCAAGAACGTGAAATTGGATCCGAGCGCGGACTTGGCGGTGATTGCGCGGGGCACGCCCGGCTACTCGGGAGCTGAACTGGCCAATTTGCTCAATGAGGCGGCCTTGCTCGCGGCTCGGACGAATCGGCGAGCCATCGGCATGCCGGAACTGGAGGAGGCGCGCGATAAGGTGCGTTGGGGACGGGAGCGGCGCAGTCTGGCCATGACGGACGAGGAGAAGAAATATACGGCGTGGCATGAAGCCGGTCACGCCCTCGTCAATGTCATGCTCAAGCACACCCACCCGCTCCACAAAGTCACCATCATTCCCCGCGGCCAGGCCCTCGGGTCCACCATGTCGCTTCCGAAGCAGGATATCTTAAATCGCCGCCGCAAGGAGATGCTCGACATGATCGCCATGACCATGGCCGGCCGGATCGCCGAGGAGATTGTTTCCGGCGATATTTCCACCGGAGCCTCGGGTGACATCCAACAGGCCACGCAGTTGGCTCGGGCCATGGTGTGTCATTTTGGAATGAGCGACAAATTGGGCATGGTCCAGTACGGAGATAACAACGAGTATGTTTTCCTCGGACGCGAGATGATGCGAACCAAGGATTACAGCGAGCGGATCGCTCAGGAGATCGATGCCGAGGTCAAGCGGATCATCGACGAACAGTACCGGGTGGCCAAGGACGTCATTGATACCCACCGCGACAAGCTCGAAATCATCGCCCAATCTCTGCTCGATTTCGAGACCCTGGATGGAAGCCAGGTGGATGAAATTGTTCGGACGGGCAAATTCACGCCTCCGCCTCCGTCGCCCAAGAGCGAACCGCCGTCCGGCGCGATGGCGGCCACGCCGCTTCCTGAGATTCCCAAGCCCACTCCGCCGCATTTACCCGGTTTGGGATCGCCAGCGCCGGCCGCAGTCTAAGCCTGCTGCAAAACCTCTTTCGGGTAAGAATCGAGCACCGCTAACGCC
>CAYHFE010000864.1:0-2206 GCA_964355375.1 uncultured Verrucomicrobiota bacterium | reverse complement strand
GTGCTGCCTGAATAATCGGTGGTCATTCTATTGCGAAATCGTTATTCTCTGAAGACGACCCATGCGAAAGATAGATCCGAATCGAATGATGGCGTGCGCGGTGAGAGCGGCTCACGAAGCGGGAAGCTTGATGCGCAGGAACATGCATTTAGTAAAGCGAATCGCCTCCGAAGAGAAACACGACGTCAAGCTGGATTTGGATGTGCGCTGCCAAAAAGCGATCGAGGTTCGTTTGCGAGCTGCGTTCCCGGAGGTCGCAATTCTCGGCGAAGAAGGCGAATCCGGGGACGAGCGGACGTCCTCCCGCTGGGTGGTGGATCCCATCGATGGCACGGTGAACTTCAGCTACGGCATTCCGCACGCCTGCGTCTCGATCGCCTGGCAGACTCGTCGCCAACCTCAAGCTTCGGCGAAGCTGAGCCTGTCCCCTTGGCCCTTTGAGTCGATCCTTGGGGTTGTCTATGACCCGTTTTGCCAAGAGACCTGGACCGCCATCCGCGGGAGTCCCGCTCGGCTCAACGGGAAAGTGATTCGCTCAGTCCGGCGGCGGACTCTGGATCGGACGATTCTCTCGATCGGATTTGCCAAGCACGCGGAAAACCTCGATCGAATGCTGCCGGTCTTCAACCAGCTCGCCGGCCATGCCCGGAAGATTCGCATGATGGGCTCGGCCGCGCTCGGTTTGGTCTATGTCGCCAGCGGACGGTTTGACGCCTACATCGAAACTGGGCTGCGACTGTGGGACATCGCGGCCGGAGGGTTGATCCTGGAGTGTGCGGGCGGTGAGTTCTGGCGCCGGCGGATCGGTGCGAGCGATGCCTATCGGGTGGTCGCGAGCAACCCCATCCTCCGCCGCCAAATGTTTCGGCAAAGCCCCCAACTGCGAACGCTATGTCAAGATCCGGACCTGACCGTCTAAGCCGTGGCTCCTCAGTAGAGATGGGGAGCGCGCGCGCCCTCGCGTGCGGTGGTCGGCGCCCTCGCCGACCACACTGGCCTCTTCGAACGAGTCCCTGTTCGATGAATGAACGGGACCGTCGTTTCGACCGTCGGGGCGCCGGTCGAGACACGCGAGGGCGCGGGTGCTCCCCCAATCCGACCGCCTGCATGCGGCTGAATTGGCTGTGGCGCGGGCTGGTTGGCGTGACCGTCTTGGCGAGTGCCCTGGTTGCTTGGGCCGGCACCTTGGCCGAGTTCCGGACCCCGCTCGGCAATCTACAGGTCGAGCTATTCGACGACGCCAAACCCGTCACCGTGCGGAATTTTGTCCGCTACGTGACGGCAGGTTCCTACACGAACCTGCTCATTCATCGGTGGGTGCCGGGTTTTGTCATTCAAGGGGGCGGCTTCTATGTGGAAGGCCGCACGGGCACCAATGTCATCGAGCCGGTGGCGGTTTTTGGGGCCATCACCAACGAATTCGGCAGTGGCCCGCCATTAAGCAATACCTACGGGACGCTCGCCATGGCCCGGGTCGGTGGCCAGACCAACTCGGCCACGTCCCAGTGGTTCTTCAATCTCGCGCACAACGCCAGCCTCGATACCGTGGATGGCGGCTTCACCGTGTTTGGGCGCGTCATTGGGGGAACCCACATTTTGACTCGATTCAACAACGTTTCTGTCTCGAACGGCGTCTTCCGGGTGTCGCTGGGGGGAGCGTTGAACGAATTGCCGGTCCTTTCGCTAAACCCCACGTACCAGGACCTGGTCTATGTGAACGTTTCGCTTCTGACCGCGCATCTCGCGGCGGCGGCCAACGGCGAGAAGGAGATCTCGTGGGTCAGCGTGAGCAACCACCTCAATCAGGTCGAATTCACGACGAACCTGCCACCGGTTTGGCGCAGGCTCGTCAGCACCAACGGGACCGGCGACTGGATGAAGGTTCGTGATCCCGACCGCTCGAGTCTTCTCAAATTGTATCGGGTGCGGGTGGATTTCTGACCCGATCGAAATCGCCCGGGTTGGACGAGGCCCTTAAACCGGTTCCAGGTGATAGGAGAATGGCTGTCCAGGGTCAGGACTGATTCAGACCTCGGCGGAGGATTGGGTGGTTCGGCGGTCGGTGTGGCGGAATCGGCCGGCCCGCCAGACGCCAAATTGCATCTTCAGCGATGGGCAACGGGCGCGACTTTCTCGCCGCAGTTTTTTCTTTGTCGCGGTGTGAGCAAACCAGGACAGATTCTGTAGTTAGCAAACCAGGACACTT
>CAYHFE010000863.1:0-2208 GCA_964355375.1 uncultured Verrucomicrobiota bacterium | reverse complement strand
GCGCATCCAGGAGCGCCACGGATTCTCCGTCGGCAACGTCAGCGTATCGATGGCGTAGGCTCCTTCATTTGAACCAAGCCGGGCTCGCGTTTTCACGGTCGTGGTCCAGCGCGCCGGTCCGCCTTTCGTCAGCGCCGCGAGGTCCGGCGGTCCGGCGAAGGAGCGACTGGCCGTCGCGAACTCGCGCACCCGTTCCTTCGGGACGCGAGCGACCATGAGCTTCAATCCGACTGGCGTCGCCGCCGCGGGAATGCGCAATCGGAGATGGCCGGCTTCGCGAATGTCCCAAGCCAAGGTTGAATTCGAGCTGGCAAACCTTGCGATCGTGACGGCGTCCGCTGCCGGGCTCTTCGCCCCTAGCACCGCCAGCGAACCAGTGGCGTCGGAACGTAATTTGGCGGGAAGAAGCGTTTCCAAGGACAACAGATCTACGGCGACTCCAGCGTCCGCCCCGACCTCGACGACCAGATCGCGCGAGGATTTGCCGATCTGCAGGGTGCGGACCAAAGCCGGCGATGGAAACTCGGGGAACGTCTCGATCCCGGGCATTTCCAGGACACGGGCCTCTCCGACCGTGTAGGAAAGAATGACTTGGTCTCCGTTCACGTACAGCCCCTGATAATGCGTCCAACGCCGAGGCAAGGGGCCATAAGGCTTCTGATCGAGTCCGAGCGACCGTGGCTCGTCAAAACTTCCACTCTCCGGATTCGCCCAGCCCGGCGCCACCGGCGTAGTAAAGATCCGTTGGCCGACGATCGATGGATGAATTCCGTGCTGGCCATCGAAGGCGATGCCCTTCCAATCTATGAAGCCTCGCCCAATCCAACCCGCCGCCACCCGCATCAAATCCGTGTCAAAGACAATGAAGGCGTTGCCTTGCGCTACGCCGCCCGGCCCTCTATCCAACCGGATCGCCACTCCCTTGTAGGCAATGTTGTTGGTCGCAACCTCGAGCGATGCCGTCAGGAACGGCCCATAGTCCATCTCTTGGTAAGGCCGGAGACTCGGACCCGATTGCGCCGGCGCTCCCAATGCAAGAGTCGCGATGATCGCGAGGAGTGCGCGGCGGAACCCCCAGTCCGAGCAGCGAAATAACCGGAGCGGAGTTTTACCGTGGCGACCTTCTTGAAGGTGGGGAGCACACGCGCCTTCGCGTGTTCCGATCGGCGCCCTCGCCGGTCGGTTTTCAC
This sequence comes from uncultured Verrucomicrobiota bacterium, assembly GCA_964355375.1. GTDB lineage: Bacteria > Verrucomicrobiota > Verrucomicrobiia > Limisphaerales > SIBE01 > CAYHFE01. Next base: position 1,018 of record CAYHFE010000863.1, on the reverse strand, counting down.
CAATCACTGGCTTGTTTGAATATTCTATCGTGGTTGGCGAGGGCGCCAACCACTGCACGCGATGGCGCGTGCGCTCCCCTTTCACCTGCATGGACGCGGCGGCGGCGCCGCACGCCGCCCCGACCGGCCTCGGGATTCGGGCTGATTTCGAAAGCGGTGATTCTCCGGAATTCGTTGAGTGAGACATGATCATCGATGGAAAAGGTTTCTTTGAGCGAGGGTTGAAGCGCGATCCTTCGCTCATTCGTCGGGAGCCTCGTCGCCGCTCTCCCATTTGGGAAATACTTCCGGCTTGAGTTCCCCGCGGCGAATCAGTTCTTGGAGATCGCGAATGATGGTCCGCCGGGCGACGTGAAACTCCCGGGCCAAGGCCGAAACATTGGGGCGCTCGGTGGCGTCGCTCACCAGGCGTCGGATTTCGGTTTGCCGGCTCAGGCGGTCGGTGGATCGGCTGAAGAGCGCCTCGGCATCGACCCGTTTGGATCGCTCCAAAGCCTCGAACTGGCGAACCACTTCGGTTTCCCCGCATTCTTCGAGCGCGACCTCGATGGTTTTCGCCAACTCATAAACGTCCACCGGTTTGCCGATGCAATAGTGAGCCCGGCGCGGACCTTGCAGGGCGTGAATCTTCTGCTGCACTTCCAGCGCGCCGCTAACAATCAGGATGGGCACGTGCGGCACCAATTCCTTCAATTCCGGCAGGTAATCCAGACCCAACTGTCCCTTCGACAAGATGTGATCGAGGATGATCAAGTTGGGAGGTTGCCGGGCAATGATGGCCAACGCCTCCGAACCGGTCGAAGCGCGCGTCAGCCGATACTTCGCCAGCGCGTCCTCGTAAATCTCGTACTGCAAATCGTCATCCTCGATGACGAGGAGGTGCGGTGTGTTCATGGCTTGGAAACTCTCCCCCCATGAGAACCGATCTTCCGGGGCAATTCAAGCTCGGTCCCACAATAGAATTGAAACATTCCCACTTTCATCCCCCCGTGATTTCTGCAATGTTTTGGCGGCGTAT
>CAYHFE010000862.1:0-2239 GCA_964355375.1 uncultured Verrucomicrobiota bacterium | reverse complement strand
CGCCCATTCGCTCCGGCGACGATGCTCGGGGTCGCTGCGCTCGCTCTGCGCGTCTACGAGGCGGACGTGAACCCTGATCACGGGATTGGAGATAATTCCAAACGCTATCGACACTACTGCATCAAGGCTCTGCTGGCCACGTGGCCAGGCTTGGACTCGTTGAAGCTGGAGCGGATCACCTCAACCGATTGTCAGGAGTGGGGCAGAAGGGCCGCGGACAAATTCGATTGCCAGTATTTCAACAACATGCTGGGCACACTAAGGTCAATCGTCGATCTCGGCCGAATGCCCGAGAATCCGGCCGATAACGTGAAGCGGATGGGGATCAAGCCGACGGTTCTACAGTTGCCTGAGGCAGCGCAGTTTAACCGAATTTTGGAGATCGTTGAAACGGCCGGTGCGCTCCAGTCGAGAGATTGCGCTGACTTCATTCGCTTTCTGGCGTTTTCCGGTTGTCGCCTGTCGGAGGCGCGGAAGGCGACGTGGTCGGATGTTTCCGTTGGGATCGGCTTCAGCACTGTTCACAGCGCAAAGGCCAGAGAGACACAGGCGCACAGCGCGATCCGCCGCGTCCCTTTGATGTGTTCGACCACCAGAACGACCCGGGGGAATTCGATCCCGCCCGTTGCCACTCTCGGACAAATTAAGCGCGCGCGCTGAAGGTCTTTGGAATGAGTGTGCGTTGATGACCGGCATTTACGCCCCGTGTGTGAGGAAATAGGTATTGTTTTGGCACTGGACAAACTCGGCGCTCCAAAGAAGAAAAATTAGTCGGAGAATTCCGCCAGCAAGTAACCCTATTTGTTCGGATATAGTCGGATAATTTTGGTTGCATGAGAGCAACTAAAGTATCCCCCCAAGCGGGCGAGCCCGCCCTTCCGCAAGAATATTCCGATAGCGCCAACCCACTTCCCCGGCTGGCCTTCACAATGCGCGAGACGGCCGGCATGCCCGGCTTGTCTTACATTTCCATTTCCAGGCTCGTCAAACGAGGTTTGTTGAAATCTGCTGCGGCCCTTCGTCACAAGCTCATTTCCAAATCGGAGATCGAGCGATTCCTGAAAGCGTAATTCGATCACGGAGGATCACGATGAATCCTGAAAAGAAAAAAGGCCCGCTTGCCGGCGAGCCCGATCTGAATGAAGAACCGGGATCAGATTTCGACCCGGCACCGGTCGGGTCAAGCGTCGAGGATGTCGCGCGCGGCCTCTTCGATACGATCCTCGATTGACTCCCTGCCGAGGTCGCCGTTGATCTCACCGAGGCCGCCATCATCGTGAGACCAAGAGGCATGCGCAATCCCTCTTTCCTCAATTCATCGACCTCTGCCTCTCCTTTGCGCTCGAAAAAGAAGAACAACCAAACGTCCCGATCACCTCGCGGATAGGGTCGAAACGCAAAATCTTCGCGGTGAATGTCCGCGATCTTCACGACGATGGGATCGCTCTTCTGCGACTCTTGGGCAAGGCCAGTGCAAGTGCCCCAGAAGAGCATGCCGCACGCTGCGGCCATTGAGATGCAATGAGTCTTCATGGCGTCATGTCCTATCACAACGAACGACAGAACTGAGCGACGCGGGCGGCCAGTGGCGTCCGAACTGGAAACTGATGCGACCCGCCCGCGTTCGGTCCAGTGACTTTGTTGGGCGTCACCTCGTCATCTCTCCGCTGTTACATGAATTGCTTCCAGCCATGATGCCAAAGCCCTGCCCGGGCCAAGTGAGTTGGGAAATCGCATACTCAGCCTTGCCCAGCCATAGCATCGGGCCTTTGACATCCTTGCCGTATGTAACGCGCAGCCTCCATGATTTCTCACCGTCTGGAGGCGCGATCACCAAATCCTTCGTTTCTCCGGTCGCGAGACGTTGGGGGTGCGTCGGTGTCGTGTGACTGAACGGCTGCCAGCCCGCGGGCGAATTCGTCTCAACAATCAAGTCGGTCAGCAATATGGCGCGCTCGTCGCCATTTGTGATGCAGAAGACCGCACCACCGGAAGATTGCCTTGGGGAGTTCGTAACAAGGGCGAGAGCGACCGACGATCCAACCGTACGGGGTGCCCGCATCAACCAGAACAAGCCTCCCAAGAGAAGGATTGCTGCGAGGACGACCATCGCATGCCACCGCTTCTTCATACAGGCAGGCTTGCTGACGCCCAACGACTTGAGTGAGCGACGGTCACCGACCGCGCCTATGATCGCGAAATCCGGTTGGGCTTCTAAATGCGAGTTGTAACGCGCACG
>CAYHFE010000861.1:0-2241 GCA_964355375.1 uncultured Verrucomicrobiota bacterium | reverse complement strand
GTGAATCACCACGCTGAGCAGTGACAAACGTGACCTCATGTCACAACGAACGACCCAAGCTCAGTGACCCGGCCCACGAGACGCCACGATTGCAACAGTAACGCGATGGCCGGGTTCGCTGCAGCGCATGGTTAGGCGTTTCATCCGAATGTCTGACGGGCTTCATTTCTTCAATTTGAAGGTCTTGGCCTGCTTGAGCGCGCCCAACTTGTCGTAAGTCTTCCACTCTCCAACCTTCTTTCCGTCCTCATATGAACCTTCATCCCAAAGTTGGCCGTTCTCGTAGTAGCGCCTCCAAAGGCTGATTTGCTTTCCGTTCTTGAAAGCGCCTGCTTGGAGAGGCTGGCCGTTCTCGCGCCACCATTCCCAGTGGCCCTCCAACTCGCCAGCCAGATACTTGCCAACTGCCTTGCGTCCGCCGTTGCGATAGAACCATTGCCACTTGCCTTGCCGCTTGCCGGCCTTCAAATGTCCTTCGCCAGATAGACCGCCATCGGTGAAAAGTTCTTTGGTAGGCCCGTCAGTTTTCTTGTTGCTTGCTTTCATGGTTTCACGGTGTGGGCAGAAACGCCTAACGATCAGCTCACCCACAGCCGCCGGAGGAAGACGTCCGCTGCGAATCGGACGGCTGAATTTCCGGTGACGTTGGCAACGGAGAGGGCGGGCGGCTGTTGGGTGCAGCGTCTTGTTGGGCCACCCCGCGTCGCTTTTGCCGCCGCCGCTGGAGCAGATCTCCGCTCACGAACAAGCCAACGAGCACCACCAAGGAGAACCATCGGCCACTCCAGACTACCTTCACCGTTGCCTGAGGCGAGCAGGAAACCTTGCCGTCAGCGGCGGCAGCGAACCTGAGCGGGCCTGACATCGCGCCAACCATCTCACCCTTAGCCCCTGCCCAAGCCCTCATCGCTTCGCAAATGCGAGCGTGCGAAAGGCGTTCACCATAGGAAAGTCGGCCGCCATCGTTCCTCCCAAAAGAGAGGGCTTTCACCGGCATCCTGTGCGCCGCGCTCGGATCGGCCAGCTCCCAACCCTTCGACGTGTGAAATTCGACCCAGCCGTGGGTACCGGCTGGGCTCCCCCAAACCCGAGTTGCGGACCATAGCGGCGGATAATCGGGCAGGCGCAGGCCCGAGACACATTGCGCGGGTATTTTTGCCGCCCGGCATAAAGCTGTCATCAAGCCGGCAAAATGTCCGCAAACCCCAATCCGGTTTTCGTAAGCCTTGAGAGCTGACTGGAGGCGCAGGTTCTTGTTCGTGCCGCTTTCGCCGCCCCACGAAAGTTGGCCAGCGGTGAACTTGTGGATTCGATAGGCATCCTTGCGGCTTCGCCCCGTGACAATCTGCGATGCCGCCTGCACAAGGGCAGGCGCATCCGATTCAATGCCTGGCTGCGGCTGTAATTGAAAATCCTCCGTCGGTCCTTCCCATCGCGCTCTTCCCTGGTGCAAGATGACGTCATAAGCAATGGTTCCTACCTTCTCCTGGCCCCCCATGACTCGGCCCATCAGCTTTACGACCTCCACCGATCCCTGCGGTTCCCGGGCTTCCGTGCCGTCCCAAGTGATCACCACGTTCCGCACCTCCTGATATGGCCCGGTCGTCGGAATCATCACGGCCAGTCTGATCTCGGCGTCTTGGCCGCCTGCCCGGAAGGAATAAGCTTCGCGGATGTGATAGTGCGTCGAGGCGGGGATGTAGGTCCAGAGGATGACCGTGAGCGATCCCGCCATCAACGCGATCAGGAGTCGCTTGAGGATTTTGGGCATACAAGGAAACATGAGCTCGGCTCTTGCCTTGGCAGGCGGTTTACTACGGCCCAACGACAAGGATCACCGACCGCCGCCGGCAACGGGCACTCGCCGCGAATCCAGCGTCCGAAAAACCCGGAGCATCGAAACTGAAACGCTTGGCGGCGGTTCGTGTGCATCCGCTTGTTGAACCAGGTCTTGGCCATAGCTCAATGTCTCAGCGAATCACTCGCTGCAATGCGGCTACCGTAAAGTGACTGCGGTGATGGATCAATCTTCCGTCGCTTTCTCCGAAACTCGGCGGCGATGTGCCAGCGCAATACTAGACGACGGAAAAAACCAGCCCCTGCTATCTCTGCGGCGTGCCGCGCACGGATGAACTCGCGCAATTCCCGCAAGCGCGCCTGATGCTCCTTACTCTGCCGCAGCCTCGACTCGCCGTCCGCTACGATACTTGACTTCATAGGGTGAGGTATAAGGTCCAACGC
>CAYHFE010000860.1:0-2248 GCA_964355375.1 uncultured Verrucomicrobiota bacterium | reverse complement strand
CAGCCAAAATCCCTCGCCGCAGGACCCTTTTCAATTTTAAAACAGGCTCTTAGATGGTCGCGTGTCCCCGCAATTTCCTTCCATGGCACGGATGGATGCTTCGCCCGCAAATCCATCGGCAGCCGCTTTACCCCTTCGCCCACAATCTCCAGAAAACGTTCCAATGCGGCGGTCGCCAGCCAGTCAGCCAGCAATTGCTCCTTGGTTTTGCCCGCGCAAATCATCTGGAGACGGCCGGCCGCGTCTTGAATCTGCCGCAAGGTCGCCTGCGGATCATGCGCGCTCATAAATCGGAATCGCTTCGCGGCGCACCGCTGCCTCAATGTATTTGTTGAGCCGCGAACAAAAATCCACTTTGCGGCCAAGGATGGCGGCCAGCGCCTCGCCATAGCCGAAGTAACGGAAACCAACTCCCTTTAACGCGTCCGGCTCAAACTCCGCCAGCACGTCCACATCGCTGCGCGCCGGGTCGAAGTCATCCCGTAACACCGAACCGAACAGGCTCAACTTGCGGATGCCGCGCGCACGGCAGAACTCTGCGATCTTTTCGCGGTCAATCTGGATGGGCAATTCGGCGACGCTCATGGCAATGGGATAACCGCAAACCGGGGAAAACTCAACCGCGAACCACGCAGAATACGCGAACGGATTTCAGGCGGCGGGAGCGGGCTGCGTGAGCGCGTGGATAAACCGGCCAGCACCATAGGTGCGAAATATTTGTAGAATCAAATCCCGAAATGATTTAATGGTTTTCTTCAACACATTATTGAGGTTGGTGGCAACCAACCAACCGCCCGGCAAAGTGTCGCGCATATCGCGAAGGTCTTCACGGTCGGGGTAAAGTTCTTCCGGTGTTCGAGCGATGTAGCGACGCTTGCGGCCTTGGGCGTCGGGATGTTGAGAGCATCGTTCGAGGAACGAGGGATCGGATTTGGCGAGTTCTCGGAGGACGATGACCATGGCCTCCTTGGCGTTGTGGTATGCGTGCGCCTTTCCGAGCAGCACAAGTTTGCCGCTACGGGTTGTTTCGTTTGTTGTGCGCGCGGGTGTCGATTGGGGAGAAACACCGCTACTTGGCTGCGTTGGATTACTGCGAGCAGTTTCGACGATGATTGTCTTGCCGAGGCCAGCGAGAAAGTCTGCCACATCGTCCGCGTCTGGGCGGACGCCCGCTCGTGATTCAACTGCGTTGGTCAACATCTCCACGAGGAGTTCGTCCCCTTTTTCCACAAGCTCACGCCACGCCTCGGGAATGGCGGCTTTGGCCTGCGATTGTCGGTTGCGGCTACGGTATTCCTTGCGGGCGGTCTCGAGTGCTTCGCCCGATTGGACTCTGGAACAATCAAGGTAGCGGTGAAGCGCTGCGGCGGCTTCGGCGGGCGGGCGCTCGTAGAGGTCGAGCTTGTAAACGCGCCGGTCCTCGTAGCTGCCTTGTTCAGCAGGGAGGTAGAAACTCCATGTTCTCCCGTCGGTCAGCACTACGAATGGAACGCCTGCATGGAATGCGTATTCGAGCGCTTGGCGCACGGCGTCCTCCGCTTTGCCGGGCTGTTTTACTTCGGTAAACACAGCAGGCTTTGAAGGAGGCGAGCGGGTTTTCGACTCCTCACCCCGGCGCGTTTGTCAGGGTTTGTGCGCCGCACCTCATCCAGCCTGTGGCCACCTTCTCCCCAGAGCGGAGAAGGGCGTCTCCCCGGTCGGGGCGGAGAGGGAATGATTTTCGTGTCGTTCGTGTGTTTCGCGGTTCAACTCTGCGTTCCCGCGTCTCGGCGGTGAATTGGATTCGCGTCCATCCGTGGTTCATCACAGTTCGGCATATCCTATGGTTCGCTTCTGAACTACCGATTAGTCATCCGGCGCGGCGCGGCTATACTTTCCCCCGTTATTGAAAATTTATGACTGAATCAATCTGGCTCTGGGTCGGTTTCAACGTGTTCATCCTCGCGATGCTCGCGCTGGACCTGGGCGTGTTTCATCGCAAGGCGCATGTCGTGTCGCTCAAGGAATCGCTCGTCTGGACGTTCGTCTGGATCGGGCTGGCATTGGTCTTCAACGCGGGCTTTTGGCACTATGCCGGCTCGACGAAGGCGCTGGAGTTCTTCACCGGTTATCTCATCGAGAAATCGCTCAGCGTGGACAACGTGTTCGTCTTCGCGCTGCTGTTCTCGTATTTCGCCGTGCCACCGCTGTTTCAGCACAAGGTGCTGTTCTGGGGCATCCTCGGCGCGCTGATCATGCGGGCCATCAT
>CAYHFE010000859.1:0-2270 GCA_964355375.1 uncultured Verrucomicrobiota bacterium | reverse complement strand
TTGAAGCCCGTCGAGACTTTACCGATGTGCGCGACGTGGTGAGGGCGTACAGGACAGTTCTCGAAAGGGCCCAGGGCGGAGAGGTGTATAATATCGGCAGTAACACGGCGTGGAAAATCGGGGAGATCGTCGGGATGCTTATTGACGCAAGCCGGGTGAAGGGAATCGAACTTGAACAACAGACACTCCGGATCCGTCCGAATGATATTCCGGTGATGCGCTGCGATGCGTCCAAAGTCGAACAGGCGATCGGGTGGCGACCCGAAATTCCAATCGAACAGACGCTGCAGGATCTTCTGAATTACTGGAGAGAAACAATCATTGTTAGCTCCTGAACCCCTGATAATGGAGTCTGTCCTGCAAACCTCGTATTATGCTTCGACAGGCTCAGCACGAACGGAGAATCTCAATGTTTTTACTGCCTATACCGTTCACCATGAGCTTGTCGAATGGTAAACGGGGATTTGTCGGATAGGCTCAATGACTCAATCCATTTGGATGCATTGATCGAGACTCAAGAATGAGGGCCATGTTTCTCAGAGCCTGGCGTTATCGCCACTTTATTCTCTCCTCGATCCGGACCGAGTTTCGCGCGCGCTTCATCCGCAGCCGTCTTGGCGGGCTATGGATGATCATTCACCCCCTGACTCAAACCGCCATCTATGCGCTGGTGCTGGCCGAAATGATGGGCGCTAAGCTCCCTCCAGAGTCGGCGTGGAGGCCGAGCATCAGGTGGCTTTGACATTACGCCATGAGAACTTGTGTGCCGTGGACAATTCTGTTAATATCTCCAAGGCAACGCGAGCTTATATGGACTGCGGCTATCTTTTTTTAGTACCGATGCTGACCACGCTGGAGGGGCCAACGTCGCTTCCGGAAGATGCCGGATCGAGAATTTCTCCAAGGGAGGGGCCACTCCTATTTGAAATCTGAAATCACTGCGGTCCATATGGAGTGCGTGGGCTTGAGTAATCAGGATGTGGGCGAGGTATTTCGGGACTGGATTAGCCAATCTATTCCGAAAGACTCCGAGGCGCTGGCGAAGGCCGTCTCGATTGTCCCGTCTGGTTTCGCGATAAATGGTGACGTAATCAAAACGTGGTTTCCATGAAAAAACGACACCAAAAAAAGGCGGAGCCATTCAAAAATCATCTCTATGTGGCAATTAACGACACTTCAGTAGAATTGGCCGAGGACTTTTGCGAGAGGCTCGGCTGTCGGTGATTCATATTATCAAGAATCTTGACTTGCTCGGCTATCTAAAGCGGATCGACGAGACTTTCAATTCTGAGGCAAAGCCGCGCCTGCTTGAGGACGGCAGCATTGATACTTTCTGGCGGAGCATCTTCAGGCTGGCCCGCATCCACGCGGAGACGCTGCCCGACGAAATCGTTTTCATGTTTGTATTCAAGCAAGCCGAGAGATTGGCAAGTCAGGGCGCCATTACGGATAAGGACTGGAGCAAACTCCTTGGTCTGGTTCGCCAATACCACGCTACTATTGCGAAGAACGTGCTGAATAGGCATGTCGTGGCGATGAAAAAACATCTGACGAAGGAGAATGTACTCGATTACGAGAAGGCCAGGATTCGGATCGTGGTCGACGACATGGCGGAAATTATGCGCCTGTCGCCTACGCGAAAGGAACCGTGGACCGCGGACTGGATAGAGGGGTTCGTGAAAGAGGGAGACGTGTTTTACGATATCGGCGCAAATGTGGGCGCGTATGCCTTGATCGCCGCAGCGGTCACCAAGGGTAAGGCGAGAATTTTCGCGTTTGAACCCTCGTTTGCGACTTTTTCCGCCCTTAACAGAAACGTGATCCTGAACGGTTACGAAGAAGCGGTGACATGTCTGCCGTTTGCGCTCTGGTCTGACACCAAGCTGGACGTTTTCAATTATCGGGATATCCAATCGGGGGCGGCATTGCACAGCGTTGGAAAAATGCCATTTGGAAAGGGCGGCGAGTCAGAGCCCGCCTCCCGGATGAAGATTGCCGTCTTTCGGCTCGATGATGTGATCAAACAGTGCGGACTTCCGCCACCTAGCCACATCAAAATCGATGTGGACGGCGGGGAGCGTCACGTGTTGGAAGGAGCGGCGGAGACCTTGGCTAATCCGTCCTTGCGCAGTGTCATGATCGAAGTATCGCAGACCGATCCGGAAAATGACGCGGGGATACGCGAGATTTTTGCGCGAAACGGGTTTGTCGTCGGATCGGAAATATCGAAGGAGAGCGCGGACCAAATGGCGTCCCTGGCATACGTTCTG
>CAYHFE010000858.1:0-2287 GCA_964355375.1 uncultured Verrucomicrobiota bacterium | reverse complement strand
GCTGCGGCCTGGGAAGGGGAGGCGCAAGCCTTGTGCGCAGGCAAGGGCTTCATCGGCGGGCAGCATGGCCAGCACGTCGTCGCCGCCCGCGTAGATGAGTTGGCCGTGGTGATGCTCAACAATGCGGCGGGCGGCGTAGAGAGCGAAGTTCGCCAGCGCCTCGCTGAATTGCAGGTGGAAGCTGGGCGAGACGGGACGTGGCGAGTCAAGCCACTCTTCGACGTTCACCGCCTTGACCTGCTCCTGGAAGTACTTGGCGGCTTCTGGAGCCATCACGTTTTTGATGGCGGGTGACTTCTCGCCGGCAATCCACTTGCCCATCTCGTCGCCGTCCAGGGCGAGGACGGCATAGTATCTCGCTGGTTTCGATCCTGCTTGCTTCTGCAAGGCGGCAAGTGCGGCGCGCGCCTTGCCGAGCGCCGGTTTACCTTGTTCGCTCTGGCAGGCAGCGATGGCGGAGTCCCACTCTTCCAAGCAGAACGCGGAGGCGTCAGTCGCGCGGAACCAATCTTCCTCAGACTTGCTGTCCCACTCGGCAATCGTTCCGCCCAAGAACCAGGCGCGGGCGGCGCTGGCCAGAGGTGGAAATCCGTCTGGGGATACAAACCATTCGCGCAGCGGGCCGGATGTCGCGGTCAGCTTCCGCACCCGCTCCACGTAGGGGGCCGCCGCCACCGCCGGCACGGAATCGAAACTCTCGCGGACGCGTGTGAGCTTCTGTTTTTTCTCCAGATACGCCTTGTGCCAAACACGCTTGACCAGGTTGACCGCGCCGAGTTCATCGCTGCCCCGAAAAAGGAACCGCAAGCCGGGTGACTCTTGGGCCTTCTTCAGCCACGCGCTGTCCGCGATGACTTCCTCCTTGCCGGAGAAGTGGTCTTTGTGGATTTGCTGGTTCACCTGCCAGGCCGTGAAGTCCCGTGTCTGGCGGCGGGCATCGTGCCGATGGGAGAGCAGTTGGTAGTGTGCACTCCAAGCCCAGCCCGCCTTACGGATCTCAGGCTGGCCGTGGGCGTCCGGCAAAAGTTGACTTTGCCGTTGGCCGCGTTCGTCCTTCCAAGACTTGTGGCCATAGCAGCGCACGTCGAGATGTTCGGCGGGAATGTGTTTCGCCACGTCAGCGCCGAGCGCGAGTTTGGAAGTTTCGCCGGCGGGAATAAGGGAGAATTCCTCCAACGCCTTTGTCACGTCCGGCCACGGCCAGAGTTGCCAGGTGGTCTGCCAGAAATGCTCAGCTTGAAACCGCCATCGTTCCAACGCCTTGCCCTCGACGGCCCCGCCGTTCGTCTTGAGGAATTCCAGGCACGCTTCGGAAATGTGCGACCATTCCGACTGCGGGTTGCTGGCGTCGAAGGCGGCCTCCAGTTTCTTCGCGTCGTAATCGGCAGGGACGATGGCCAGGAAACGGTTGGGGAGGTTGGGCGTGAGCGGCAGGTGCTGATGGCGAGGGTCGCCGAGATCATTGGCTTCCCAAAATGACTTCGAGTCCTTCTCGCCCTGGCGATGTTTCGCCTTCCTCAACAGGTCTTGGTGGAGCCAGTCAAAGAGCGGTTGCCCGCGAAGAGAGGGGAAAATCACGGCGTCCGGCCCCAGTTCATCGGTCAGTGTCTTCATGGAATGGGCCATCATCCACGAGAGCAGATAGCTCCCACTCCACAGGTCGCGGGTGCTGCGCGCCTGGGCGATGAACTCCTGCACTGGGCCGATTTGAAACAGCAGCAGGGCGGGGTGCAGCGAACCATCCGAGCCACGCGTGGCTTCGAGCGCGCTGACGACGGAGTTGTGATGCCAAATTGTGCCATCCGGGATGCGCGTGTCCGCCGGCAGGTAGGCCAGCGCGGGAGCCCCTTGTTTCTGGCCTTCGGGATGAACGACCGTTTGATGGAGCCAAAGACGCCACAGCAGCCAGAACCGGTCCTTCAGGTCAGGCAACTCGAAATGAGGAATGCCCGTGTCCACGGCCGCTTCGGCGTTAGCTGCGTCTTCTTTCCGAGGGAAACCTCCCGGCTGCCCAGCGGCAAAAGCAACTTGCCCGGTGAGCGGATGCCGGAACGTCACGCCCTCACCCAACCCGCCCACGCCCGGTTTCCGGCCGTCTGGAAAGATGAACCGGTCGGCAGCAGCGGCGGAATGGTCGGGGTCATGGTCCTGCCAGACTCCTTCGCCCAGGATGATGCTCGCGTAGTGCTTGGCCCGGTCTTGGTGTCGCGGGCCGAAGTCGTAGGCCTTCTCCGGCGGATCGTGGAGGAAGGCGAGGAGTTTTCTTTTCCAGAGTTCAGACATATCG
>CAYHFE010000857.1:0-2296 GCA_964355375.1 uncultured Verrucomicrobiota bacterium | reverse complement strand
CCATCAAAATGCTCCTGGAAAAACTCAAATCCAACCGGATTTCGCGATCATAGGACCGCGCGCTCAGGCTGTGTGCGACAGCGTTCATGAATCAAGATGCGTCCTCACGGAGACGCTGGTGGCCGTTCGCTCGACTCGATGGTTCGCCTCATTTCGGTGTTCTTGCGACGAGCGGGTACTTCTCTGGGTACTCGATCCGGTCCAGATCCAGATCGACGTCCAGCTTCGGCCAATACAGGTGATCTCGGTGCAGCAACTCCACGCCGCACAAATCCTCGACGCTGGCCTGGCGGAACCAGGGAAACAAATCAAAATCCAGAAAATACTCGCGCTCGCCCACCATCAGCCAAAAACCGCGCGGTGAAATGTTCAGGACCTCAGCTCCCAAAGTGTCGCCGCCAATGCTCTCTGATTTCGTCATGACGCTCCTCAATCACTCGCCGTATCTCGTTCAACTCAACACTCCCCAGTCCTTTGTTCATCGCTAACTCGACGCGCGGATCGAGCCAGAACTTGGCCTCTCCATCGGGAGAAACCACATGGACATGAATCCGTGGTTCCTCTCGCGAGAAAAAGTGAAACCGGTACTGCCGATGCCTGAATACCGTCGGACTCACCCAGGCAACTTATCAGAGCATCCGCGCGCCGACAACCACGCGTTTGAGGCGAACGCCACGGATCACCGACCCGGCGCCACTGACGTTTGACCTGGAACGGAGGCGCTACCGCCGGGTTCGGTGGATCCGTTTTGTTGGGCCATCCTCTCATTGCTTGCAGGAATCTAGGATTCTAGTCCAAGTTCCTTTCTGTGCGTTTTGAGAGAGGGGGCGATCAGCAACGCTCCGCAGGACGTGCACAACGATGCCGCGGCAGATGCCGAAGGACTCATGTAGTCAGTCCATTTGCCTCCTTCCCTAGGTCGAATCTGTAGAACGGAGCTGCCTAAGCCGAAGGCCAGGAAATTAACGAACCCGCGATTCAAAGCCGCTTCGGCAGGCACCATGGCCTCACCGCAACACGGACATTTGTGAGGATCGGTATTCATTGTTCGCTCCCTGTTGTGATTCTCTTATTGGCCCAACTTTTAATATACGACGGCTGGTTCGTATATCGAAGCCGTAAAGTCTGCCGTCCTTTTATTCGGAAATCGTTCATTAACAGCGGTCCGTTGCTTTGATATACGAAGGCTGGTTCGTATATTGGATCGGCGAGCGAGTGCCTGTCGGTCCCATTTTTCGCGAGCCCGTCGCCCTCACCGAGAGCCGTTACCCAGAGCAATTGTTCGGCGATGGATGAGACCGACCTTGGCGAGGCGACGGCAGACGGTCAAGGTGATTTTGGGAGGACGCAACGTGGCAGGTTCAGAGCGACAAACGGGACGGCAATCACTCCGTCAATCGACCTTGCTCTCTAAATTGAGAGATTTTCTTGAGAGGAGAGCCTCACCCCTGAGACACCCGATTCGCTATTCCGGGCATGCCCCGCTGCGGTGGGGACGGGACAGTCAGCGAAAACGCCTTCCATCAAACGACCAGCCCAAGGTCTGGGCACTCGCCGGTTCTGATCCGCCGAGGCTCGCCCCGGGGACGAAACCTGGAAAAGGGTCAACGGTGCGTAGGTGAGTATAGAAATCGACGCCCCGGTCAAAAGGGACATGGGGGCTCGTTCGCTGGCTGGCCGGGAAATAAGGGATTCCTTGCCGGTCGAATAGAATTCTTCCCCGGCTTGCCGTCGCGGTCGCCGGTCTGCCGTGCTCACCCGCCCCGCTCTCCCGTCTCGCTCACCCACCTGGCGTCTCGGACCAACGTCTCGCGAATCCAGGCGGCTTGAGACTGGCCGGAGGCCATCGCCCGGCAGGATGGCCGCCATTGCGCTCAGGATTCGATTTGGGAGGCTTTGATGATTCAGCCGGAGAACCATTCTCTGTCCTGTCGCCCAGTCGGACGCCATCAAGCGCCACGATGGCCGCCAAACGCGCAGTTGCCCGCAGATCCTCGTCTTGAGGCATGACCGAAGCAGCCCACATCCGGCACAAAACGGTTTTCAGAACTCGAACAGTGGAACAGAAGTGGAACAGAGAAGATTTTATGGAAGCTGATAATATATGCAAGTCGTTGGCTATAAATGGTGCCAGAGGAGGGATTTGAACCCCCGACCAAAGGCTTATGAGTCCTCTGCTCTACCCCTGAGCTACTCTGGCACAACAAACGGAACTACAACGACTTACTTAATGAGTTGCGTGACGAAAACATTTGAGTTGTAACCTCAACTTGTCTCCCTGTAGTGCAGCATGACT
>CAYHFE010000856.1:0-2303 GCA_964355375.1 uncultured Verrucomicrobiota bacterium | reverse complement strand
GGCTGGAATGGACTTTCCCTACACGCTCGCAGTCTGACGTTGACCCTGATCTGCTCGCTCGCCACCGGCGCCAGTGCCGGGCCGCTGTTCACGAGCACCGACGTCTTTGTTTCCGGTCAGATGGGCTACCACACCTATCGCATTCCGGCGATCGACGTGGCGCTGGACGGATCATTGATCGCTTTCGCCGAGGCCCGAAAATACGGCACGAGTGATCCGGGCTTCGGCAAGCAGGACATCGATCTCGTCTGCAAGCGCAGCACCGATCAAGGTGCCACGTGGTCGCCCATGACGGTGGTGGAAGACCCGGGCGAACTCTGGTCCGCCGCCAATCCGGCCACCCTCCTGGACCGAACCACGGGTCGGTTGTGGGTCTTCTATTTGCGGTCCCGGCCCGGACGGAGCACTGACACCTCCCGGCCCGGCACCGACGACATGCAGACGATCGCCCGCTGGAGCGATGATCAGGGCCGGACCTGGTCGGAGCCACTCGACCTGACGGCGGTGGCGCGGGACCTGAGTGACCCGACCTGGCGGGCCAGCGTGCCCGGTCCGGGCGGCGCGATTCAAACTCGACAAAAGCGACTCGTCGTTCCGATGTGGAAGGCGCCGTTCGCGACGTTTACGATGTTTTCCGATGATCACGGTCGCACCTGGACTCGCGGGCAGTTCGTGCCCGGGACCCAAGGCGGCGATGAGAACCAAGTGGTGGAACTTTCGGATGGCCGTCTTCTCATGGACATCCGACAAGAGCAGGGTGCCCATCGTTGGCTGGCCGAAAGCGACGATGGAGGAGCCTCTTGGAAGGAACCCCGCCCGGGCCTCACCGCGAAGCCGGTGGCCTGTGCCATCGAGCGATTCCCACGTCTCGGCGCTGCCGGCGATCGACCAGGACTCCTCTGGACCGGACCGAAAGGACCGGATCGACGCCGCTTAATCCTCCAGACCAGTTTCGATGACGGGAAGACGTTGGGCCACGAACGCCTCATCTCGGACCAGTACGCCGCTTACTCGGACTTGACCGTGTTGAATGATGGAACGGTCGGAATCTTCTGGGAGCGCGGCGTCGAAAACGGATACCAATTTCTCACTTTCACCCGGCTGAACCGGGAGTGGATCGAGGCGAGAACTCCGCCTCTTGACTCCTCGGTCGGAGGCCAACCTTACCAGATCATTTCCCGAGGCGAGGCTGCGGGATCCTATCAGGCGTTCACCGATGTCTGCCGTTTGCGAAACGGAGATCTTATCTGCGTGTTTTACGCAGGCTACGGTCACGTCTCGCTCCCGCGCGACTCGTTCCCGAAAGGCGGGCGTATCTGCAGCGTGCGATCCGGCGATGAAGGGCGGACGTGGAGCGCGCCCCAGATTCTGTTTGACGGGCCCTTCGATGATCGAGATCCGCACATCGCACAGATGAATGACGGCACCATCGTGTGCAGCTTCTTCACCTATCGTCCTCAGACAGGCGGGCCAACCCTCTGCGACACCTGCCTCGTCCTGTCCCGCGATGGCGGCGACTCGTGGGAGACGGAGGCTCGCATCGTCGCGCCCGGTTGGCCGAGCTCAGCGCCGGTGCGGGAGTTGCCCGACGGCACGCGCCTGCTCGGCGTGTACCGGGAAGAAGGGGCGACCGCGTTTGGCGGCGTGATTCGGTCAACCGACGAAGGCAAGACGTGGTGCGCCCCCATCCCGATTGGCCAGGGCAGCGGTGTCCGTCTCGACGCGGAAACCGACGTCGTGCTGCGCCGGGACGGAAGTCTCTATGCTGCCCTGCGCGGCGACCGCGTGAACATGCATTTCGCGATCAGCGCAGATCGCGGCCTCACCTGGTCGAAGGTCAGCGACATCGGGTTCCCAGGGCATTGTCCCCATTTCACGCGCTTGCGTAGCGGAGAGATACTTCTCACGCATCGACTCCCCCAGACCGCGCTCCACCTCAGTCGCGACGACGGCGCATCCTGGCTGGGACCGTATCAGATCGACACGACCATTGGCGCGTATGCCTCGACCGTGGAATTGAAGGACGGCACAGTGCTGATTGTGTACTACGAAGAAGGGGCGGGGAGCGCGGTGCGGGCGCGTCGCTTCCGGGTGAAGCCCGACGGAATCGAGTTTCTCAACTTCGACGCCCGCTGATTAAGCGCGCACTTTCCATGAACCGTGGTCGCTTGAGTGGGGAGGGCGGCCGTCCCGGCCGCACCGGTCAGCGTCTCGCCGACCGGAATCAAGCTGGGCCACCTCCACGAGGGTTCGGCGGGACGCCGAACACGGCAGGCGAGACGCCCGCGCTCCCCATCGCACCT
>CAYHFE010000855.1:0-2311 GCA_964355375.1 uncultured Verrucomicrobiota bacterium | reverse complement strand
TTTTGACTCAGGACACTGTCCGTTCCACGCATGGAGTCCCGGCTTCAGCCGGTTTGCACGTGGCGACCGGCTGAAGCCGGGACTACGTACTTGTCAAAATGAGAACTGCTGGGTTTTCCGGCATTTGCCTTGAAATGAATTCGGCAGAACCCTTACCTTCACGCCTCGTTCCAACAGCCAATGCAGACGAATTTCAAATTGATGGTGTGGCTGGCCTGCCTTCTGGCCAGCGCTCTGTGGGTCCACGCTTCCGGCAAGCTCGCGGAGTCGATCCGGGTCATTCGCGCGGTCGGGTTGGAAGGGAGCGGCAATGTCGAGGCCGCCCGGGCTTGGCGTGAACTGGCGGCGACGGATGCGGTCAATTTGCCGGCGGTCTTGGCCGCGATGGATGGGGCGAATGAGTTGGCGGCGAATTGGCTGCGCGCCGCGGTGGAGACGGTCGCGGGCCGCCAACTGAACGCGGGTGGCAAAGTGCCGGTGCGGAAGTTGCGGCAGTTTCTCCTCGAGACCCGGCATGATCCGCGCGCCCGACGGCTGGCCTTCGATCTTCTGGCCCGGGTCGATCCGGCCGGTGCGGACAAGTTATTGACCGGAATGGTGAACGATCCCGGCCCGGAGTTGCGGCGCGATGCCGTGCAGAAGATCATCCGCCAGGCCGAGCAGACGCTGGCGGCGGGGGATAAGCCGCGCGCGGCTTTCCTTTTTAACCAATCGCTGACTTTCGCCCGCGATGTGGATCAGATCGATGGCCTCACCGCTCAACTCCGTGCTCTGGGGCAGACGGTGGATTTGCCGAAAGTGTTTGGGTTTGTCACGCAATGGAAAGTCATCGGTCCCTTTGATGGCACCGCGCGCAAGGGATTTGCCGCCATTTATCCACCGGAGCAAACGATCGATTTGGAAAGGGAATACGACGGCAAATTGGGCCGGGTGCGCTGGCGGGATTTCGTCACCGAGGATGAGCGTGGGGTCGTGAGCATGAACAAGCCGTTCACGGCGCTCAAAGGGGTGGCGGCGTATGCCTGCGCCGAGTTCTATGCGGACAGACCGCAGGCGGTGGAACTGCGCCTGGGTTCCCAAAACGCCTGGAAGGTCTGGCTCAATGGCACATTCCTCTTCGGCCAGGATGAATACCATCGCAACAAGGCGATGGATCAATACCGGATGCGCGCCCAGCTTCAGCCCGGTCGCAACGTCATTCTCGTGAAAGTTTGTCAAAACGAGCAGACCGAGGATTGGGCGGGCGATTGGGACTTCCAGCTCCGTGTGTGCGATGCGCTGGGAACTCCCATTCCCTCGAGCCGGAACAACCCGTCCGCCCGCCCCGCGAAATCCCAGGTCAAACGATGAACCGCCTTCTTGCATTCCTCTGCGGGCTCGCCGCCCTGACGACTCAGGCCGGTGATTGGCGACAATTCCGCGGCCCGCACGGCACCGGGGTTTCCGAGGAATCGAATTTGCCCACCGCTCTGGACCCCAAGAATCATATCGCGTGGAAAATCCCGCTGCCCGGGCGCGGCCTGTCGAGTCCCATCGTCGTGGGCGAGCGCATTTTTGTGACCTGTTCGAGCGGCGCCCAACAGGACCGTTTGCATGTCATCTGTTTCAATGCCGCGGACGGCACGAAGCGCTGGGAACGCCAGTTTTGGGCGACCGGCCGGACCACGTGCCACGAGAAGATCAGCGTGGCCGCGCCGACACCCGCGAGTGACGGTGAGCGCATCTTTGCCATTTTCTCTTCCAGCGACCTGATCTGTCTGGATCTGGAGGGCAATCTTCTCTGGTTGCGCGGGCTGATGCGCGATTATCCGAACGCGAGCAACAGTCTCGGTCTCTCGTCGTCGCCGGTCGTGGCCGACGGGACGCTGGTGGTGCAGGTGGAGACCGACGGCGAAGCGTTCGCCGCGGGCCTCGAGGCGCGGACCGGGATGAACCGTTGGAAGATCGAACGTCCGAAACGAGTCAACTGGACGTCACCGCTTCTGCTGCGCACCAGCACCGGGAAGCCCATCGTGGCTTTGCAGTCGGCCGGCGGCGTCAGTGCCATCGATCCGGCCTCCGGTCGGATCCTTTGGAGCTATACCGACGGCGCCGACACCATCCCGTCGAGCGCGTGGCGCGGAGACACGCTGTTCGTTCCTTCACATGGGATGACAGCGCTTCAATTCAGCACCGATGGACAGCCCCCCAAACAATTGTGGCGCGCCAGTCAATTGCGTCCAGCCACCGCCAGTCCGCTGGTGCTCGACCAGCGGATGTAAACATTCGGTTAACCCGCTGGCGAGGAGCGTTAAGGGCAAAGGATTTTGCG
>CAYHFE010000854.1:0-2317 GCA_964355375.1 uncultured Verrucomicrobiota bacterium | reverse complement strand
TCCCAAAATGGAGAGCTGAATAATCGCATGCACGTCAAATGGCCCGAACCGAATTTGACCGCGGATGACACGGATTGCACCGATAAGGCTTGAATTAACGCAAGGGCGCAGAGGCGCAGTGGCGCGAAGAGAGAGTCGGAGGACAGAGGTCAGTAATCAGGGGTCCGAGGCAGTTGAGGGATGGCAGGTCCGGAGGACGGAGGACCGTTTTAGAGAGGGTCGAGGTCGGAAGTGCCAATTCAGGAATTCATGCGTGGGTCTGTTGAGCTGACTGTCGTCGCCAACGGACAGCGAGTGCCAGCCACTCCGACTCATGCTCCGGCCAGTCGTGCAAAATGGAAGGATCGAAGTCCGCCCCGTTCTCCCACACCAATGTTCTGAATTCGGGATCGAGACGTACGGTCTGAAACATCCCTGGGTTGCGAAGCGGACCATAAAGCTCCCCCCAGAGGATCGGCTCAAAGTTAATGACTCTCTCCATCCCATCATCGAAACGGACGCGAAGCTTGTAGTCTCCTGCATCGTTAAACTCAACAATGTGATGGAGCGGATGTGTCATAGCTGAACCTTAACGCAACGGTTCGATGGGCAAAGCGCGACCTCCGGCCTGAAGACGTGCCCAGTTTTCAAACAATTCGGCACGGTGGAGTTCCGACCAAGCCTCCACCAACCGACGCTCACGGCTAGACATCGTCCCTGCAAGGATCGCCAAATCGTCGATCGCGAAAACGGCCTCACCATCCGGGGACACAGCGTGGAAGTGTGGACGATGATGACGCTCACCCGACTCAACAAACATGCGGATGATAATGCCATAGAATCTCGCTAATTCCGGCATGGTTTCGTC
The DNA here is from genome assembly GCA_964355375.1 of uncultured Verrucomicrobiota bacterium. Classification (GTDB taxonomy): domain Bacteria; phylum Verrucomicrobiota; class Verrucomicrobiia; order Limisphaerales; family SIBE01; genus CAYHFE01. The sequence goes on along the minus strand of CAYHFE010000854.1, from coordinate 1,470 downwards.
GGAGTCAATTCACGCAGGCAGGCTCCGCAGTTCCAGCGCAGAGACCATCTTCGAGTCTGTTTCAAAATTGAAAAGGGCCCCTTTTGAATTTTAAAACAGGCTCTTAGCACGGTCGTCATCCCGAGCCGCGATGGCCTTCTCGGTATTCTCGGAGAGGACAATCCTCAACTCAACGCTTTCGCAGTGCATGCTCGCGCCGCAGCAAAGGCAGAGCGATGTCACGCACCATCCAGGCAGGTACCTCCCTGGGCACTTCGGAGTGAGAGCCCAACGCCTCTCGTAACCGGTTGACAGCGGTGGCCATGCGAAACAGACGCGAGTTGGCTTGATATACAGCCAAACGCTTGAGCGCGCGGGACGACACGTCCGGTGCTTCGGGTAAGCGTTGATGAAGCGCCACAGCCCAGTCTGCCACCTCGCGCAGGGAGACCATGTCTGGCTCAGTCCCACGATCGACTCGGTTCCAAATCTCGTTGAGACGAGCCGGTTGGAAAGCCAATTCATAGGCCAGTTGAAGCTTTTCCCGAGCATTCATGTTGGGAGCCAACGCCGACAATCCTGCTGTAGATTCCGCAGATTCTCTCGCAGAACGATATCGTCCCGAAACGGAGCTGGCAGTCGCCCCACGGCCCGGGCCACGTCCTCATATCGGAGGCGTCCGTTTACCATCAAGAATTGAATATCAGCCTGGTCTGAAGGGTCGTAACGAATCAATTTGCTCGCGGTCAGATCCGCCGGGCTTACCGTGAAAATCGTCAATCGGGTTCCTTGCCACAACACCACTCGCCCACCGATGTCTGGTTGGGCCAAGCACAACCGCAATGGGCCGATCCATTCGATATGATCGCCCGCAAAGTCGTCTATCGGATTCACCGGCAGACCAATCTGAGCCGCCGCGACTCGCAGCATGGCTTCGTTCACAGTGCTGTAGGGCCCCGCGACGTCAACATCGAGGCTAATACGTCCCTCTTCCCCCATCAGCATGCAGGCCGCGCTTCCGAAGATGCAGCAGTCGGCCGGGGCAGGCAGCACCTCATCCAGCTTCTCCAAGTAAGTTCGTAAGGTCGCGGCTTCCACTCGAAGAGTTTCGATCAGAAATGAACCATCGTATGAACCGACTCGGAGGTCAGAGGTCAGAGGTCAGAAATCAAACGCCAGAGATCAGCAGTCAATGGTCAGACACCACGAAGGATTCCGGTTTGTTGATCATGGTGCCGAGCGTTTCTTTGACCGAGTCGCTGACGGGTTCGGCGATGAAGGTGTAGCCGGGGATGGTCGTGCGGGCGGTCAGAAAGATGCGAACGCTGAACTCGGAACCAGGCAGATCGCAACTCAGTCGCTTTTCGTGTTTTTCGTCCGTTTCGTGGTTCCGTTGGGAAGTTCTCCGAGCTGTCGGTCAAAGACCGCGGGACAGGTCGAACGGAATTTGACCGCGGATTTCACGGATTTCGCGGATAAAGGCTGATTTGA
>CAYHFE010000853.1:0-2331 GCA_964355375.1 uncultured Verrucomicrobiota bacterium | reverse complement strand
CGGAGCACCCTTCGAAGTGACTTGGCGCGGACCGCCGCCGTCGGAAGGTGGGCCAACGCGATGAGTTCATCGCTGTTGAGGAGCATGCCCGGTCGGCGACTTTGTCGAAACACGAGATCGGCAACATGATCCCTCGCGGTGTAGCCGTCGTCATTCAGCGGAACCAATCGGTTCCCTTGCGGGTTTCCCATCGGGCGCAGAGCACCGGAAAGTGCTTTCAAGAGCTCTATCGACCGGGGCCGGTTCGCCCCGCGAACCGCCACCCTCACCGCGACCGCGTAAATGGGTCTCGCCACTTTCAGCCGGGCCTGCGCCACCAACTCGCTGTCATTGTTGAAAAATGGTTTGCCGTCGGGCAAACAGACCGCACGCACCATCGACGCCGCCCAAGGTTGTCGCGCGGGTTCCAGCAGCACTTGAAAAAGTCCCCCCTCTGAAACGGCCATCCGATCCATGGCGCCGCACATCGAGACCAGCGGGTCAGTCGCCAGCGCTTTGAGATTGTTGATGGGAATCATGAATTCCCGTTCCAGCCCAAAGTCCACCACCTGCCATCTCCCGTCGTCTCGACCCAGGACTGTCGTCAGGTAATTCCGGGTCGCCAGGACCACTGCTTCGGGAAAAAAAGCCTTCAACTGCTGGCGGACGGGCTCGGAATCCTCCACCCAGGTCGTGACCTGAACCACCAGCTCTTTCGCCGACCCAATGACCTCGAACGCGATCGGCCCGCGGGCGTAGCCAATGCTGAAGATGAATTGCTCGAAGACATTGCCCTGCGGCTGGTAGTCCGGTGGCAGCGCAATCTGCAACTCGACCAGACCCATCGCAGGACCAGCGGGCTCGGTCTCCGGTTCTTCGACCTCTTCTGGGAGAGACGGTGGGGGCGTGGGCTTCTGAAGTCCAAGCAACCTCGTGAGACTTCCCGCAAACCGACTCCCCGGGCTCTCGATTCTGCCATCATCCTCAATCAGTTCGAGCGGAAGGTAGTGGCCGTCGAACGGTCTGAACGGTGGCTCAAGCTGGACAGGTTCCGGGCAGACCTCCCATCCACGTCCTCGGAGTTCCCATCGATAAAACTGCTCCGTTAGAGCCTCTCCGATCTGTTGGCCAATCAGCATCAGGATGAGGAATGCAGGTCCCGTCGGACAGGTCCCGGGAGCTCTGCCGGTAGAGGTCGGACCGTCTGGACCTCCTCGAGACTGGCGATCACTTGGTCGATAATCCCGTTCACCAAGGTGACAAATACGGCGTGAACATCCTGGCGGTAAAACGTGTCCGGACGAAACCATCGGAGGTAGAGCGGTCCAATCAACGGGACTTCCGGCAGGTGATCCGCGAGAAACGTCTCAGTCGAGTGTGCTGCGTAACGACAGACCGACCAGGCGAGAGCCACGGATATCGCTAGAACGAGAATACCGCCGAGGATGCCGTTGGCGAAGGCCCCAGCGATCACGGCTGGCAAAGCAAGGAATGGGAGTATGACATAGTGAAACCATTTCGTATGTGGGAATCGGTCGATCTTCCTCACAGAAATCAAATAGGAATTTCCCACCGGCGCCGCGCAGACCAATAACTCGCTGAACTCGCGTCGAACCTGAAGGTAGGCGCGATAGGCCGAGAAGAAGCCGCTTTCATGGAGGATCTCCGGGCCATACTTGACGTCGGGGATGCTCAGTTTCTCGACCTCATCGACGATGCTTTTGTAGATTGCCTGAGTGGACAAGCGGACTTGTGGATACACGTTGCGCACGGTGATCTCGATCTTCGGGTCTGGACCTTTCCAGAGAAACCAAAGCCATGCCAACCACCCTTCGGGTTGCTCCAACGCGTAGGGGTCGCCAAAGAACTCTTTGACTCCCCGAGGTGGTGGAACGTAATTGTCCGGTTTAACCATGTTCTCACTCATTTGAGGTCTCCCCCCAACTGGGTTGATAATGATTTTCTAAATTTCTCCAACTGATTCTTGCTGCGTATCAACTCCACTTCCGGGGCGACAAGATCGGCGAGGCTTGCCGAGGACGTCTTTGCTCGAATTTCTGTGTGCCCTGGCTCCAGATCGCAAACGGCTAACCTGGTTTGGTAAGCCGCCCCAAACAACGGAATTCCTCCACCAAATCTCAGAGTAAAAAGGTGGTCATTGATTCTGTTCAGCCCCGAAGCTCTCCCCTCCCTTATGGTCTTGGACATCGTCTCGATGGCCGCTCGGACTTCCTCCGAAGACTTCGTGGAAGTCCATGTCGCTGTGGGAAGGGCGTTCGCGTTCGCCACGTCCCTGTGAAGGAATTCGAAGGAGGCTTCGAGTTCCTGTTTCCGTTTTCGAACCTCCGTCTC
>CAYHFE010000852.1:0-2335 GCA_964355375.1 uncultured Verrucomicrobiota bacterium | reverse complement strand
TGGCCGTCTAAAGACGGAACTACAAACAACGTTGTCCAGAAAGTGGGATGCGCCCATCGCCAAGTTCGGCCGTCCGGAAAGCCTCCGCAACCGCACCGGATGGCGAAGAGCATTTGCAGTCAAGTGCCTGAAAAAGCACCATGGTTCCTGTTGCTCCCGGGTGAATGACCCTCAATCAGTCAGGTCGCCACCCTAACCGCAATGGTTTCAGTTTGTAACCAAGGAGGACCCTATTTCAGGGCGTCAGGCACATTCCCTTTTGTTCGAGCGCAGAGGGAAGGCAGCAAATTGCACCCGTTGCCGCTGATTTCCCTGAAGTTCGAGTTCCCGACCTGCCAACGAATCCAACCCACCAACAACCCCAAGAACCCATGAAAAGACACCGCCCCTTCGCCCAATTGACCGCCGTTATTGCCTTGCTCATCGGTTCGCCGGCGAGTGCCCAAAACGCGGCCGATGCCGCGCCCGCTCCACGAGGAAGCATCACCGGCCGCGTGCTCCATGAGGCGACTGGGCAATACCTCCGCGGCGCCGTGGTCACCGTGGTCGGCACGGATCTCTCCGTCGCCGCGGAATCCGGCGGCGTCTATTCCCTCAGCGGCGTGCCGGCCGGCGAAGTGCGCCTCGCCGTTTCTTTTCTCGGTCTGGACACCGCCGAGGCCATGGTAAGGGTGCAGGGCGGACAATCGGTGGTTCGTGATTTCAGCATGACGAACAGCACCGACGAGATTGTGAAGCTGGGTGCGTTTCGCGTGGTGACGGAGCGCGATGCAGACTACAAGGCGCTCCAGGAGAAAAAGTCGGCGCTGGAGATCAAGACTGTCATGTCATCGGATGCCTTTGGCGATGTGTCCGAGGGCAACGTCGGCGAATTCCTGAAGCTGATGCCCGGCGTGCAGATGGACTATGTTGATGCCGACGTGCGCACCATGAGTATCGGCGGCCTCAACCCGAAATACTCCCTGATCTTGATGGATGGCGCACCGATCGCGAACGCCGGTTCGTCGAATATCGCGACCGGGCGCACCTTTGAATTCGAGCAGCTTTCCATTTCGAGCATCTCGGCCGTGGAAATGAGCAAGACCCCCACTCCCGATGTCGCCGGCAGCGCACTGGCGGGCGTGGTAAATCTGCGCAGCAAAGGCGCCTTCGATCGCAAAGGCCGCCAAGTCCGCTGGTCCGTCAGCGGCGGGCTCAATTCACATCATATGACGCTCGCGAAAACTCCGGGGCCCAACGACAATCTGAACCGAAAACTTCAGCCAAACCTGTCGCTGGAGTTTTCCGATGTGATCTTCGACGGCAAGCTGGGTGTGATTGCGGGTTACAGTTACGCGCGCACCCTCGTCGAGCAAAACATCTTTCGCCCAAGCTACGCCTTTGACACGGACCCGGCGAATAACGCAACCGAGGTTCCACGGCTCACTCAGCTTCTGCTGACCGACGCACCGAAGATTACCACGCGCTCGAATTTCAACGTGCGCCTCGACTACAAGTTCACGCCCAACCTGACCGCCTGGGCTCGCCTCGATTTCAGCACTTACAAGGCATTAAATAATAACCGCCTCGTCACGCTCGTTTTTGGCAACGCCGTCAACGGTCCGAGGGCCATTGATCCCCAGGTGCCCGGGGTCGAATATTCGCTCAACAGCCAGACCACGACGACAGGCACTGCTTCCATTCAAAACGCCAATTTTTTCCACAAAAGTGGCCAAACCAACACGATGTCAGTCGGTGGCACCTTTAAACGCGGCGCCTTCCTGGTTGACGTGCAGGGAACATTCTCGCGCGCCAATAGTTACTATAAGGCCCTGCAGTATGGCTTCTTCTCCGCTGGCGGCACGCCTACGCTACCGAATCTGGGACTCCGCTGGAACCGGAGTTCGCCCATGGATTCTGACGTCAACCTGTCCCAGTTGAGCGGCCCGGACTGGCTGAATCTGGCGAGTTATCCCGCAGGGGCGGCGCCGACAACCCTGGTGGATGGGCAAAGGGGCAAGGACCAAAAGTGGACGGGCAAGGCGGACTTTCGTTACAACTGGCGCCGCGGGGAGATTCCCGTGCTGCTGAAGTGGGGAGGAGATGTCAGTTTGCAGGTGCGCGACCTGCTCGGCAGCGGTGGGGGGCTCGCGCTCACCTACCTCGGCCCCGACGGTTTGGCCGCCACCGGGGACGAACGCTGGCTGGCCGAGCCCAATTTCCGGATGCGCAACCTCCAAGGCGGAAACCTCGCGAACATCCCCGTGCCCGACGGATTTGCGATGGCGAAGGAATACGGGGCGCACCCGGAGCGTTTCGTCCCGCTGACGGCGGCGCAACTGCTGGATCGCCTGAT
>CAYHFE010000851.1:0-2378 GCA_964355375.1 uncultured Verrucomicrobiota bacterium | reverse complement strand
AGCGGTGCAGGGTCGCGGCGGACAAACGGGTCACGAAACCCAGATGGGCCGCATTGACCGCACTCGCGGTTACCAGTCAGGTCCGCGCGCAGGTTCAACTCCCGTCCGGGCCGCCCTACACGACGGTTTCGGCCACGGGGAATTCCCTGTCCGTTGCCATCGGCGACATGAATGGCGACGGCAATCAGGATGTCGTCATCGGACTCTACCAGTCTCAAAACATCCAGGTCGTGCCCGGCGACGGCCAGGGCGGGTTCGGGGCCCCTGTGATTTCTCCTGGCTTCCCTTCGTCCATCGCCGCGAGGCCACGGGGCATCGTCCTTGGGGATGTCAATGGCGACGGCAAACTCGACGCGGTGGCATTCGACGCTGCCAACACGGGAGCGTTGTCCGTGCTTTTCGGTGATGGTGCCAGAAATTTGGGGAGCCCGACCGTCTACAATTTTAACCATCCCAACGTCATTGATCCGCACTATGTCGTCTGGAGCGCGGCGCTCGCTGACGTCAACCACGACGGCAAGCCCGACCTCATCGTGGCTGCTGCCAATAATTTCTTCTCCTCTGTAGGCGACGTGTGGGTCTTGCTCAACGACGGTTCCGGCAATTTTATTGCGCCAGCAACATACGTTTGGACGAGGACTATGGGTCACGGCGATGTCCCGGCGCAGTTGGTTGCGGCGGGCGACCTGGATGGCGATGGCAACTGTGATATCGTCGTCACGTCCGGGTTTGGGCAGTTCGGGAGTGGCAACGTGGTCACCATTCTCTCCGGCAACGGGACGGGAGCATTCACCCCGACCTTGGGCCTGCCATTTCCCCTCACCCCTAACGGACGAGCGAATCTGGCGCAGGGCGTGGTGATTGCCGATATGAACGGCGACACGTTGCCCGACTTGGTCGTGTCAGCATCAGACATTGGGGGCACACGGACCGGCGGCGTGACCGTGTTCCGCAACACGGGCGCGCGCACCTTCGACGCCGGGACCACCTACTCCACTCCGTTCTTCCGGGACGGCATGGTAGCGGTCGGGGACCTGAATGGTGATGGGCGTCCCGATGTGGTGGTGACTGGTGCCAACTCCGGTGACAGCATTGCATATCTGTTGAACACCGGTAACGGCGGACTCGGGGCCGGCGTTTTTGTCGGTGGGCTCGGAGGAGCCTTTGGACTTGCCCTTGGCGACCTGACTCACAGCGGCCCCGGGACGCTCGACATCGTGGTCGGCACGACGGGCGCCGGAACAAAGCTGCTGCGCAACGGGCCGCCCGGACCAGTCGACACCACGCCACCCGTTATCACCTCACCGGGCAACATTACCGCCGAGGCCACTGGCTCAAGCGGCGCCGTCGTGAACTTCACGGCGACTGCCCAGGACAACGTTGATGGCCCGGTCAATGTCACGGCCAGCCCGCCTTCCGGCAGCACGTTCCCGCTCGGCGTCACCCCCGTCGGCCTCTCGGCTAGCGATGCCGCGCACAACACCGCGACCGCGTCGTTCACCGTCACCGTGCGGGACACCACCCCGCCGGTCATTTTAGCGCCCACGACCGCGACCGCTGAGGCCACCAGCGCGGCTGGCACCCCGGTGACATTTGTCGCCACGGCAAGCGACTTGGTCAGCGGCAACGTGCCCGTGATCGCTAATCCGCCTTCAGGCACCACGATTCAGATCGGGTTCTCGTCCGTGTCCTTGTCCGCCACCGACGCCGCTGGCAACACCGCTTCAGGGAGCATTCTGATCAATGTCCGCGACACGACGGCACCCGCCCTCACCGTCCCGGCCAACCAAGTGCTTGAGGCCACCAGCGCCGCCGGCGCCGCCGCTACTTTTGCGGCCACGGCGACCGATGCCGTGGGCGTCACATCGCTCACCTAACCGCCCCCGCCCCTTCTACTCCCACGACTCGAAGAGCCCGCCGATTGGCGGGCTCTTTTTTTGCTGGATTTCAATTGCCAGCACGCGACTTCAGGCGTCGAACAGGAATGGTTTTCCCCGTCAGTGTCTGCAGCCGGCATCGTTGTGCCATTCAATAGGGCTCGGGACGACACTGCGCTCATCCTGCGGGGAACTTCGGCACAACAAGGCGGCGCGGCAACGCCGCCCTACCGGGACGGAAATGCGGCTAAGCCGCGATTATTCGGTTGGAATGGGTGGCACGGCCAACTTGGTCGTGCTCGGCGGCAACTTGCCACCGAGTTCAGCAAGGCCATTGGACTCACGGTTTGGCGAGACTACTGGCAGCCGAGCCTGTGGGCTGGTAGCCCACAAGAACGGGCAAGTTGCCCTCCACTACCCCTATCCTCGAAGCCAACTGCAAGATTGCCCTAAGAGCCTGTTTTAAAATTGAAAAGGGTCCTGCGGCGAGGGATTTTGGCT
>CAYHFE010000850.1:0-2380 GCA_964355375.1 uncultured Verrucomicrobiota bacterium | reverse complement strand
GAACTCTGTCGGGAACCGGACGTTGCTGAAGTCCTGCCGCACTTCACCGCGGGCGAACCGTCTGGTTTGCTCCCCGATCAATTGCCGTGGTTGCCGGTGGCCAAGCGGATCTTGCTCGGCGAGTTCGAAGGCGCGGACCGGTCCACCCGCCAATCTCTGGCGTTCGGTTTGAAATCGATCCGGCACCCGGTCTGCGAGGCGGCGCTGGCAAGGATCAAAGCCTTGGGAGAATGAACTTGTTCCCGACCAAAGAGCCTGACGTCCGGTTCGCCCTCACTCTGCGGGCGCTACCCAACTGGCGAATCCCGCCGGAGCAGAGGCTTCGCGCCGCGCTCAAGGCTTTGCTCAGGCACCACGGGTTGCGCTGCATCTCGGCGCGACCGGTTGAAAATTCAACACAACCGACCGCCGAGGGCGAATTGAGAAGTCCGCCACCATTCCCACCGAACCCACCATGAGCTCGACCGATCAACCTGAACCTTCGACTCCGACCGCGAGCCAGTTTCGATGCAGCGGCTGCGGGCGGCAAGTGGACCTGCTGCCGGACACGGTTCATCCGTGTGCCTGCGATCTGCCGCTATGTCCGCAATGCGATCGCTGCGCATGGTGCGCGGGCCACACGACGCGTCCCGGCGCGGATCTGGGCGGGCAGGATGAGGCTGAGGTGTGAAGCCGCCTCGATCGATCACCGTGTGTCCTGGCCGATCCTGGGCGTAACGACGGGCAACGTGGCGGTCAATGAGAACATGAACACATGAGCGAAAAATCTACAGAGAAGCTGATCATCAAACCTGATGACATCGTGGACGTGATTCGAACGCTGAATCGCGAGAGGCGCGAGATCCTGCAAGTCAACGTGAGACCTGATGACAAGGGCTATGAGCTGACCTTGAAGCCCAGACGCAAGGCCATAAGGGCGGACGCATGAAGGCTACGCTCAGTCGATTGCAACGCGCTGGCGGCCAACGTGGACGTAAGGGCGGGCCGTTCTAGGAAGACCCCACCCCCAAAGGAATCTCTTTGGAATTGCGCCCAGGACAGGCCCTTGGGGCTCAACCGGTTGTTTTCGGTCAAACCATTTTTCGGAAAGGATACACGACTTTCTTGAGCGTTTTACTCATGATTCGAAGAGGTTTCGGCCAAGAAAAGTGCAGAAGAATGACGCGCAAGCGCAAGGCGGGCGAGTAGTTGCGCGTTTCATTGACGCTGACGCGTCATTGACTCACCGGGCATTGATATGGCTCCTCGAAAACCTGATTTATTGACCCTGACCGCGGTGGCCAAAAAAGTCGGCGTCTCGCAAGCCACCGGCAGACGCGCGGTCAAAAGTGGCCGGTGGATTCCCGACGCGACGACCGAAAACACAAAGCTCTTCATGCCGTCCAGACTCGTCGAGCTGAAACGCCTTCTTCACTTACCACCGACACCCGTTTTATGAAAGACACCCAACTCTTATTCACCCCACCCGCTGGCGTCGGACAACCGTCCGTTCTTGATTTGTCACAATTCGAAAGCTTGGGCGATTTCTCGGACGCGCTCGCCGCCGCTTACAAGGCCGCGTTCCCGTCGATTTCGCTCGATCAACTCAACGCCCGAGCCAAGGGCGACGTCGGGTTTCGATCCATTTTTTTGCCGTTGGTTGCGTTGAGTTATCGCGCTGGCGAAACGGCGGTCCGTGCAGCGGCTGCCATTGAGGCCAGCATTGCCACGAGCAAAGCCGCGGCTGCCGCTGCTGCTGCTGTGAAGGTCTGCACGTTCGAGGACGCCGTCCGCGAAAAACTTCGAACGGGCGCGAGCAAACCGTCCGCAATCGTGGCGGCGATCGCCGAATTCCCAGAATTACACCGGCAGTTCATCCAACAGGGCGGCGGAAAACTCTGAAAATATGGCAACAAAATCACCAGCAAAAACGGCTCCCTTTGAAAAATTCCTCGCATTGCGCGCCGCGGTCGAGAGCGACACGGGAAGATTGAACTCGATTGTCGCGCACGTCGAAAATTTGAAGCAATCGGCGGATCGAGCACGCGAAAACTTTTGTCGGAGCCTCCAAGAATCTGACTTTGACGCTTGGTGTGAATCACGCCGGCGCGCGGTCGAGGCGGATCAAACTTTTCAAGAAATCGCAAGATCCTACAGCGAGCTCTCCAGACGTTCAGCTTCAAGCGATGGCACTGCCGAGGTTATCGCGAGTTGCCTGGCCGAAATGAAAAAGTCGCTGGAGGGACAAGTTTCAGAATTTCGTCGCGAAGTGGCCGCCCTGAGCGATCGCTTGTTGGGGCAGACGACGCCCGCCGAGCCGCCAATTTGTGGCGACATTCAGAATGAAATCGTCCGATTGGATGATGGCATTTCTCAGATTGAAAACTCGGATGACCCGGGC
>CAYHFE010000849.1:0-2389 GCA_964355375.1 uncultured Verrucomicrobiota bacterium | reverse complement strand
GGATTCCGGAGCGGTCGGTGGCGGAGTCGAAGCCGAGGGCGGCGGATTGGGGGCGGTGGCTTCGTGGATGGATTGCCGGAGTTGGTCCAGCTTCTTGTCCACTTCGCTCTTGGCGCGCGAGACGGTATTCTGGGTGGCGTTGATGACGTCGGTGAGGAGGCCGCAGCTTTTGCGGATGCGTTCGGAGTAAGTGCCTTCGGTCAGTTTGACGCCCTTGGATTTGAGGAAGTCGTTGAGGTTTTGGTAGAGGTCGTCTTGCTTGATGGTCTTCATAGTTTTGATGCTCAATTCTGGCGCGACGATAGCTTCTTTCTCCGGGGGGGAACAACTACAGGTCTGGGGAGGGTTTGTAATTTTCGGACAAATCGTGGTTTCTTGCGGTGGGCCTTCGGTTTAGAATGGCGCGATGCAACGCATCTTGCGCGACCAGGCCCGGAAATACGCGTTCAATTACCAGGATGATCCACTCCTCAAAGTGAAGTGCGGTGAGACCTTCGAGCTGGAAACGCATGACGCCAGCACCGGCTACTTCAAATCCGCGATGGACCAAGCGATTCCCAGCCGGCGGCCCGGATTCGACCGGACGCCGCCCCAGGCCAATCCCCTCGCTGGCCCGGTCTGTCTCGAGGGCGCGGAGCGGGGCGATACCCTGGTGGTGATGATCGAGGATATTCCCAAACGCTATTTGAAGCGGTCCGTTTGAAGATTGACCGCCTGCTGTTTTCTTCTTTTGGTCTCTATCCCTGGCCCGCGGGTTTTTCGAAGGGAGGCGGGTCCGCTTCGGGCAGGGAGAGATTGTTGAGAGTGGAGGTGTCCCGGCAGCCCATGCGCCCGGTCACCCCGGTCCTCTTTCAGGATCAGTCAAGCCGCGCCGGGAGGTCAGCCGGCTTAGGCCACGTAGGAATAGTCGTAGGGCTGGCGCATTTCGCGGGCGAGCCAGGCGTTGGCCTCTTTGGCGCCGTCGCCGGTGAACTCTTCACGTTCCACATTCCATTGGAGCTTGCGGCCCAGCCGGAGGGCAATCTGCGCCAGGTGACATTCCGAGGCGGAGCGATGGCCGGTTTCGACGTCACAGATCGGATCTTGGCGCGAGCGGACGCTCTCGAAGAAATTGCCCATGTGATCCCGACTCACAAAAAGCCGCTCGGCGTTGGCCGGCAGCGGCGTGGTGATGATCTCCTCCTGGCTGGCTTCGATGGCGCCACGCCGGACCCAGATCCACCCGTTCGTTCCCTCGAATTTGATGCCGTTGCGCTGGCCCTGCTGGTTCACCACTCCGCCGAAGATGTTGTCGTCCTTCGTGGTTTTGATGAAGTGTTTCACGCCGTTGGCGTAGGTGAATTGGACTTCGTATTCGCTGGGGGCGGTGTAGCCGCCGGGGATGGGTTGGACCAGCACTTTGGCTTCGACTTGTTCCGGGCCTTGGAGGCCGGTGGCCCAGAAGGCAATGTCGTTGTGGTGCGCACCCCAGTCCGTGATCGTGCCGCCCGAATATTCCAGCCAGTAACGAAACGTGGTGTGGCAGCGCTCCTTGACGTAATCGACCTTTGGCGCCTGGCCCTGCCAGTAGTCCCAATTCAATCCTTGGGGGACCGGCAGGTTGGCGAACGGCCCGCCGCGCAAGCCCGCCGGGAGCCAGACGACGATTTGCTGGAGCTTGCCGATGCGTTGATTGCGCACCAGTTCGCACGCGAGACGGAAATTCCGATCGCTACGCTGCTGGGTGCCGGTCTGGAGCACGACCTTGTTGGCGCGCACGGCCTGCACGAGTCGCTTGCCTTCGTCCACCGTCAGCGTGAGCGGCTTCTCCGAATAGACGTCCTTCTTGGCTTGGGCCGCCGCCAGGTTCACCAGCGTATGCCAATGATCCGGGGTGCCATTGACAATGATATGGATGTCATCGCGCAGCATCACTTGACGGAAATCGGAATAGACCTTCGGCGTTTTGCCGTCCTTGGCCTGGGCTTTGGCGGCGCTCTGCGCGTGGGCTTCGTCCACGTCGCACACCGCCAGCATCTCGCCGAAGCGGGTCGAATCGCGGCCATCCCCGGAGCCGCGGCCGCCACAACCGATCAGGGCAATTCCCGGGCGGTCATTTGGAGCCAGAGGCTTGGGGGCGGGCGCGGCCAGTGCCTGGTCGCGTTCCAGAAACCACCCGGGCAGTCCGGTTGCAGCCGCGGTGGCGGCGCAGGATTTCACGAAGGTCCGGCGTGAGATTTGAAATGATTTGATTTCCATGCTTCCATTCAATCCTCTCGGTGTGCCGGCGTCAATAGAGCGCCGGCGGGACAGAGCCGTTCTCATTTTGACTCAGGACACGGTCCGTTCCACGCATGGAGTCCCGGCTTCAGCCGGTTTTCACGTGGCGACCGGCTGAAGCCGGGACTAC
>CAYHFE010000848.1:0-2390 GCA_964355375.1 uncultured Verrucomicrobiota bacterium | reverse complement strand
ATGATGGTCTCGCGACTCAAGAAAAAAGTCGTTTCAGCCGGAGGACATTCGAGGCAGGGGGCTTGCCCCTGGCGGAGGAGTTTCGGAACATCCGGTTCCTCCATGAAGCCGTAATGACCGGTCACGCGGCAGAAACCTCCCTGCAAGTGCTCGACTTCCAAACGTCCCGCCGGATCGACATGCGGAATCTCATCCGTCTCGATGGTCAGAATGACCGTTCGACGATGCAGGACTTTGTTGTGTTTGAGATTGTGCAGCAGCGCGAGGGGCGTTCCGTTGGGGTTGCCGGACATGAAGACCGCGGTCCCGGCGACCTGAAGCGGCGGGTGCAGGAGGAGGCTCTCCAGGAAATCCGAGAGGGGAAGAGAGCTGCCCTGCAAGCGGTCGCGCAAGAGGCGCCGGCCGGATTTCCAGGTGGACATCAACAAGTAAACGCCCAGTCCGATGGCGAGAGGGAACCAGCCTCCGTGGGCCACTTTCAGGAGATTGGCCCCGCAAAAAGCGAGTTCGAGGAGCAAAAACGCCCCGCAGAGCAGGGCGGCTTTGGCGGAACTCCATTTCCAGAGCCGCCGCGCGGCGAAGTAGAAGAGCACCGTCGTGATGACCATCGTCAGCGTGACGGCGATTCCATAGGCGGCGGCGAGGCGGGTGGAAGACTGGAATCCCACCACCAGACCGATGCACGCGAGCATGATGAACCAGTTCACCTGGGGGAGGTAGATCTGCCCGCGCTTGTCGGAGGAGGTGTGGCGAATCTCCATGCGCGGCAGGTAGCCCAACTGGACTGCCTGCATGGTGAGGGAAAAGGCTCCCGAGATGAGCGCTTGCGACGCAATGACCGTGGCCAGAGTCGCCAGCAGCACCAGGGGGAGGAGCGCCCACGACGGCGCGAGCAGGTAGAATGGATTCCGGGCCGCGCCGGGATCGCGCAGCAGCAAGGCCCCTTGACCGAGGTAGTTCAAAAGCAGCGCCGGCAGCACCAACGAAAACCACGCGAGCCGAATGGGGCGTGGGCCGAAATGCCCCATGTCCGCGTAAAGAGCCTCGGCGCCGGTGACCGCCAGAAAAACGGAGCCGAGCACGACGAAACCCGGAGCGCCGTTGTCCGAGAAGAAGCGCACCGCATGCAGCGGGTTAATGGCGGCCAGGATTTCGGGGGCTCGGATGATTCCCTTGACTCCCAGGACCGTCAGGATGATGAACCAGAGGAAGGTGATGGGGCCGAAGACCCTCCCGACCTGACCGGTTCCGATTCGCTGGAATGAAAAAAGTCCGATCAAGACGGCGACCGTCATCGGGATGACATACGGTTCGAAGAGTGGCGTCGCCACGTTCAGACCTTCAATCGCGCTCAAGACGGAAATCGCCGGAGTGATCATGCCGTCGCCATAGAGCAGGGCCGCGCCAAAGATCCCCAGGCTGATGAGGAGGAGGCGGGTCCGAGTTCGGGCTTCCCGTTGTGGAAAGGCCAGGGAGAGCAGAGTCAGAATTCCTCCTTCGCCCTTGTAATTGGCCCGCATCACGAAGGTCAGGTACTTTGCCGTGACCAGGATCAACAGGGACCAGATGATCAAGGACAAGACCCCCAGGACATTCTGCGGGCTCGCCGCCAGGTGGTGTTCTCCATGAAAACACTCCCGCAGCGCGTAGAGCGGGCTGGTGCCAATGTCGCCATAGACCACACCCAATGCGCCGACTATTTGCCAGAACAGATAACGGCGATCCGAGACGTTCGTATTCATAATGAACCCGCGGCCAGCTCGAGAGCCTGGCTGTCTGGAACGTCGCGCCCCATTTGGCCAAAAGGCGTTCCGGTATCGGGTAATCTCGGGAAACGGCGTGACGCCGTCCTAGAGGATCGCCCTCTCAAGTGCCGACGAGGTTAGCTGACGGGCTCGGCTTTGAAAGTGGCCGCGGCCGTGTCTCCACGACCGTTCGCCCCGCCTCGATTCTTATCGAGGATTGGGTCCCCCGCATCCGACTCCAGGATGAGAGCCGGACTTAGGCTGCGATGGAATGAATCCCACATTTCGGAGGCCGTGTCAATTCCTCCCCAAGATTCAGAGGCATCGATTCACGCCTCCCGGGTGAACACCTCCATCGGCGTCGGCTGGCCACACGCCGAATCCTCCGGGCCGAGGGGCAGGAAGCGCGGAGAAGCTCAGGCTCAACGGCAACGGCGCGCCGGCCCGTTAACGCCAGGCGATTGATTGACCTGCGTCAACGCCGCGGGGCTTCTGAAGTCGTAATGGTGGAGGGCATCGCGGCGCGTTCAAGAGCGAGGCGCCGGAAATCCTATGACCTCACGCGAACGAGTGTTGACGACCTTGAATCATGCAGCGGTTTGGCATCGACACCATTGAGCTGGGCCGGGCCTTCGCGCTCGAGGA
>CAYHFE010000847.1:0-2392 GCA_964355375.1 uncultured Verrucomicrobiota bacterium | reverse complement strand
AAGCGCAGCAGAGCGATGCCCACTGATTCCAGTACTCCGCCCCGGTCGCGGTAAACGCCAGGCTGCGCATCACTTGATGGGGCTCGACGGCGTAACCGAGCAAGAACCTCGGGCAATACTCAGTGCAATACCGGCATTGGTCGCAGGCCGATTTGCCAATGCTCGCCTGCACCGGCGCCGGCTTAAGCTTGCGCTGAATGACGTGGTGATCGCGCGGCAGAACGACCACTCCGGTCGTCGTCTTAATGATCGGCGTATCGAGGTCATCGGTCGTTTCCCCCATCATCAGCCCGCCGAGGCAAAGCACGGGGTCGTCCGTAGTCAGACCGCCCACCGCCGCGATGGCCTCCCGAAACGTCGTGCCGATCGGCGTCGTCAGAGTCGCGGGGCTCCGCACCGCCCCGGCGATCGTCAGGGTCTTTTGAATGACGGGCCGGCCTTCGGCGGCCGCGGCCAGATTGACGAACGTCTCCACATTGTTTACGACCACACCCACCTGCAGCGGAATGCCCGTGGGCGGAATCAATCGTTTCGTGACTTCGTAAACCAAATCATATTCGTCGCCCGCCGGATAGTAATCACCGAGCAATTTCACGCGGACCGAGGTGCCGCCACACGCCTCCTCAACCGCCTCGACCGCATGTATATTCTTCGCCTTGATGGCGATGAAACCGTCGCGGGCGGACACGGCCTCCATGGCCAATCGCACTCCCGCCACCACTTCGTCGGCCCAATGTTCCATCACCGCCGCGTCTTTGTGGAGGAGCGGTTCGCACTCCGCCCCGTTTGCGATCACGGTATCGGCCTGCGCCGCCAGTTTGACGTGGGTTGGGAATCCACCGCCTCCCGCGCCGACCACCCCGGCCTGTTTCACTTTTTCAACGAAAGTCATGTGAGCAATGTCGCACTGTATATGACAGGCGACTGCGCCGAATGCAAAACGAATTCCGGATTTTACGCCGCGCCAATTCGGTTGCGGTCCGGGGACGGTTTGCTACGATGCGCCGCAGTGACGATATGAAAATTGAATCATTGCATGTCAACATGCGGGTCCGCCATCCCCAGTATGGCGAAGGCACCGTCAAACACATCCACGAGCATACCGCCGACATCGTCTTTAAGGATGGTCCCCGACCGATCGCCCCGGTCGAGAGCGGTCTGGAACCCGCCGAAGCCCATGCCAGTCTGACCGGCCTGGACCTGCCGCTGAGACTATTGATCGACCAATCCGTCCGCGCCGTGGTGGCCGAACTCGGACTCGAGAAGCCGGAATCGATCATCGAACACTTGGGCGCGCGCTGGCACCACGGCAAGCTCGTGCTGCATCCCGCCGATCCAACCCTCCAGACCAAAGAGGTTCCGATCGAGGTCTTCTTTCACAAGGTCGTGATGATGCGAAACAACCTCCGAGTTCTGGAACAGAAGATCAACGCTCATCCCCAGCTCAACGACGGCGAGAAAGTCGAGTTGCAGCAATATATTTCCCGCTGCTACGGATCGATGACAACCTTCAATCTGCTCTTCAAAGACAAGGAAGACCAGTTTGTCTAAGAGCCCGTTTTAAGAGCAGGAGACGACGTGAGGAGACTCTCTTTTCTCCGGGTAACGCCGGCCTCTTCCATCGGAAATCAGAGTCTTGTCACCTCGACTCCTCCGAGAGAAGGGACTTTTCAAACAGGCTCTGAGCGCTCGGGAATGTCCGCCCCATGAAGACCGCGTCTTCCCCGCGCTTAGTCTTGGTCACCGCCCCGGATCTCCGGGTGGCCCGCCAGTTGGCGCAGGTCGCTCTGGAAGCGCGCCTGGTCGCTTGCGCCAACCTGATTCCCAAGATCGAATCGCACTATTGGTGGCAAGGCCGGATCGAGTCCAATGCCGAAGTGTTGATTCTCTTCAAGACGACCACCGCCCGCCTGGCGGCGCTGGAGAAGTTGATCGTGACGCACCATCCCTACGACACTCCTGAATTCATCGCCGTCCCGATCCGCGGCGGCCACCGCCGTTACCTCGACTGGCTGGAAGAGAGCGTTCGCTGGCCGCTCCGACCTTGAACCTGCCTGGGGCGAGATTCGGTTGAGCCTCGGCTTTCCTGCCGCCCTCGAGGCCATCATCCTCGCCGATGTCGGTGAGGATCCCAGATAACTCTTTCCGAACGCTGGATGAATCGTGATTGGGCTCATTGTAAACGCGAATGACCCAAGTTGCGCGTTCCCCTGACCGAAACAACCGTCACGGCAGCGAACCTTGTTGTTCATCGGCGCCTCTCCGCGATGGCCATGGCGGAGGGGGCGAGGAACCGTTCTGAAGCCGTCCAACGGAGGTCCGCAGCCACCGGCGTGTCCTTAGAGCCTGTTTTAAAATTGAAAAGGGTCCTGCGGCGAGGGATTTTGGCTGC
>CAYHFE010000846.1:0-2395 GCA_964355375.1 uncultured Verrucomicrobiota bacterium | reverse complement strand
CACTAAAGGTGAATGGATGACCTTCGATTGTCAATAATAGGAACTGACCCCTTCATGGATCAATGGCCCGGCGTCGAGCACAGCCACAATTTCAGTCGCGGCCATGCAGTCCCCACTCGACGTCCTCCAGAATCTGCTTCTCTTGCAGTTCTACCGAATGCCCGCTCAAGTAGCGGCGCAGGGCTTCGACCACGCCCTCCTCCGGCGTTTTGAACCAGCCCGCCGACACCAACTTCCGCAACTGTTCATCAAGCTGGTCGGGATATTCAATAGTCACGGTCTTCATGGCTTTCTCCTGCCACAAATCCGACTTCGATTCAACTCCGCATTTCCCGACGGCCGAGCCCGACACTGTCAACCACAGTCCGTGTAAGCGTCGAAACCTCGCGTTCGTCCTGCAAGGGCAGGCGTTTGAACTCTTCCGATTGCAGCCTTGCCTGCCAACCGTCATGGGATTACTCTCCATGGCGTATGATGGCCGCTGATAGCAAGCCGGGTGCGACCGGAAGTTCAGCCAGCCTTCCGCGGCCGCTGGAAAACGGAGAACTCATGCATTCCCGCGAGTTTCTGCGCCGCTACGAACGGATGTTGCAGGTGAAGAAAGCCGAGTTGATCGAAGGAGTTGTTTTTCTGGGTTCCCCCGTCAGCGTTCGTCACGCCAAGCCAGACAACTTGATTCAAATCTGGCTCGGCACCCACGCTGGCCGTCATCCGGAAACGGAAGCTCTCACCAACGCGACCGTCATCCTCGACGCCGAGAACACGATGCAACCGGACGCCCTCTTGCGCCGACTGCCGGAACACGGTGGGTTGACCCGCGTCAACGAAGACGGCTACCTCGCCGGCCCGCCGGAACTGATCGTCGAAGTGGCGGCCAGCACCGCCTCGATCGACTATCGGGACAAACGCCGGGCTTACTGCCGCAACGGTGTGCGGGAATACATCGTCTGGTGCGTGGCGGAAGGGCGCGTCGAATGGTTCTGCCTCGAAGACGACGAATACCGCTTGCAGTTGCCCGATGCGCAAGGCGTGCTGCACAGCCGCGTCTTCCCCGCTCTCCGCCTCCCCGTCGAGTCGCTGCTGGCCTGCGACACCGCCAAAGTCCTGGCCGCTTTGGCGGAGCGCGGACTGCCGAGGTGATCATCAGCGTGTGCCCGACCCATCACGAGAACGACCACTCCAAGCTCCGCGCTTACGCCTTCGCCAGCGCCAAAAAGTGTTGGCTGGTCCTGGAATTGGAGAAGAAGATCAAGGTCAGTCCTTGACTGGTTGATCATAGAAACTGACCCGTTTATGAGAAAAAGCATGGGGATCATTCTCTTTGGCGCCATCATCGCTGTTTTATCGACACTCCTCTGGGTGTTTCTCACCTCGCGCGAGCCGATCTACGGGAACAGATCGTTGACTTATTGGTTAAGGGTACTGGAGGAACCAAGTCGTTCGCGGAGTCAGCGCGACGAGGCGGCGGAAGCCGTTCGAAAGATCGGTTCGGAGGCAGTCCCGCATTTAATTCGAATGGTCGGATCGCCTGACTTCCATTTCAGGGCAACGTTTTACCGTTTGGCGGACTCAATCCTGGGCGGCAAGCGCACGGCCATCATTGTTCCAAATTCGCGAAATAATCGTGGACTTAAAGGGTTCGAGGTTTTGGGGAAACAGGCGAGAACCGCGACTCCGGATCTTGGAAAAATGATTCGCAGAGGCAATCAATCGTCGGCTTTTTTTGCCTCCCAAGCCTTGGTTGTTCTCGTGAACGCCGGCGCTGGAGAGGAAGCCCTCCCGGCGTTGACGAATATTCTTTTGAATGGGGAATGGAACTCCAGAGTCGCAGTTGCGCAAGCCATGCTTTTGCTTGCACCGACCTCAGAATCTGAAGAGAGCGCTGTCGTGAACGCGATGATGCGAAGTACGGAGGATACAAACCGTGCGTTACGCTCACTTGCTCTTGCCAATCTTGGTGGAAAAAGGTGGAACAACTCCCTAATCATTCCTTCTTTGGTGAAAGGTTTATCCGACCGCGAGCCCGGAATCCGATCGATGGCAGCTCGATCGTTGGGCGACTACGGACAGGACGCCACCAATGCCCTCGGAGCACTTCGAAATCTTCTTCACGATGAAGTCGGCGAGGTTCGATTGGCCGCCACCAATGCTCTCAAGAAGATTGCTCCCTGATCGCTTTGATCATCTTGTCGGCTCACTCAGCCACCTTATCCTACCCAACATAAACGTAAATGTCAGCGGTCACTCAAACTGACCCGCCTCGGGTCGTAAACGTAAACGGGTCATAAACGGGTCAGTTCTTATGATTGACTAGTTTTCCGAGCGCTTTTACGCTGCCGGTCATGGCCCGCAAACTGAGAGTCGAATATCCCGGCGCCATCTATCACCTGATGAA
>CAYHFE010000845.1:0-2432 GCA_964355375.1 uncultured Verrucomicrobiota bacterium | reverse complement strand
GTGCCGGATGTGTTGCAGGAGACGTTCCTGGTGGTCCAGCGCAAGGCCGGCGAGTTTGAGCCAGGTTCCAATTTCGTTGGCTGGGCCTTCCAGATCGCCCGCTTCCAAGTGATGAAGGCCCAAACCCAGCACAAGCGCGCGGCGGAGCGTTTCTCGGATACAGTGTTCGAAGCCCTTGCCGCCAGCGCGCCGGAGCAATTCGTGGACGAATCCAAGATTTCGGCGCTGGACAATTGTCTGGAGAAGCTGGCTCCGCAGGCCCGCCGGACGGTGGATCTTTTTTATCAGAACGAGCACAAACCCAAGGCCATTGCGCAGATGATGAACTGGACGCCTCTGGCCGTGAGCGTGGCCCTGTCCCGCGCCCGGAAGTTTCTGCGCGAGTGCATCGAACGACAACTGGCGAGGGAAACCGTATGAACGACGAACGTCTGGATCAGTTGATTGACGCGCACCTGATTGGCGAGATGACCGAGGCGGAACGGCGCGAACTCGAAGAGCGCCTGCTCCATTCAGCGGCCGACCGCGCCCGATTCTGGGAACTCGCCGAAACCCACACGGTTCTGCACGAAGCCATGCAACGCCAACTGGCCGGCGGTGCCGCCGTGGCCGAGCCCCCGCCGCGCGTTTCGCTGCTGGCCGCCTGGTGGCGCTGGAGTCTGCCGTGGGCGGCGGCGCTGCTCGCTGTGGCGGCGGCGGTATGGCTCTCGCTGCGTGGGACGCCCCGGGAGCCCGGAGCGGACTCAGAGCCGGTCTTGGCGGTGGTCCGCGAGACTCTGCACGGGCGCTGGGCGGACGGGCGGGAAGTGCGTGTGTCCGAGAGCGTCGGGAGAGGCGGTTGGAGCCTGCAGAGCGGATTGATTTCGCTGCAAGGAGCTGACGGTGTCGAACTGCTCGTCGAAGGACCGGCGATCGCGGAATGGCTGGGCGCTCAACACATCCGGCTTACGTCTGGCACGGTCGTGGTGCGGATGCCGAAGGGGCGCTCGGGGTTTGTAGTCGAAACGGCGCAGATGCGGGTCATCGACCTCGGCACCGAGTTCGGCGTGAGCGTCAGTCCGAGCGGCGACGAGCGCGTGCAGGTTTACGACGGCCGCGTGCGGACGGAGGCCACCGCGTCAGGGGCAGCCCAGGAACTGAAGGCCGGCAGCGGGCTGCGATGCTCGGCCGCGGGTGAACTGGCTCCGGCGGCGTTTGTCGAGGACCGGTTCATCCGGCGGATGTCGCGAACGACGCCGGCAACTCCTGGCGGCCCGCTCTACAACCGCAGCGCCGTCGAGTCAGTCGCGGTGATTCGTGCGACGAACGAGGTGTCGGTGGATGGCCAACTCACGGAATGGAACCGCAGCACCTTTTTCAAGAGTGCGTGCGAGCAGCCTTACGCGGCGACGTATTTCGTCGAGGGAGGGATGATGTATGATGCTACGCACTTGTATGTGGCGGCCCACGTCGGCGATCCCGAACCGATGCGCAATTCGTCCCGCGACGGCTTCCAGTTTGCGGGAGGCAGCGTTATCGTGCGTCTCTCCACGGATCGCCGGCTGGGCTGGCCGCTCCAGGGGATCAACCCTGTATTCCGGCCCAAGAATCCCAGTCGTAAGTTGCTTGCGGATTCCACCAACGAGCGGGTGACGAGCCTGATCCTGTGGCACGACGCCAAGTCCGGGCGGGCGAGCCTCGATTTGCAGCACAGCTTTGAATGGGAACCTGCCGCCGCAGCCCCCGCGGGATGGCAGGGCGCGTTCCAGATGGACGCGGATGGACTCGGCTACACGCTGGAATACACGATTCCGTGGCGGCTGCTCCATTGCGAGAGCGAT
Source organism: uncultured Verrucomicrobiota bacterium (assembly GCA_964355375.1). GTDB lineage: Bacteria > Verrucomicrobiota > Verrucomicrobiia > Limisphaerales > SIBE01 > CAYHFE01. Next base: position 612 of record CAYHFE010000845.1, on the reverse strand, counting down.
CCCCCGCGCGCAGGCGACGTCATGGGGGCGTTGTGGACGGTGCATTGGAGCGATGCCAACGGGCGAATCTGCTTTGGGCAGTTGGTTGATGTGACCAACCAGAATCCACCGGCTTCTCCGACCGCTTGGCCGGGGGCTTACTTCCTGATCGGTCCGCACTGGGGACGTGCCGTTTTTCAGTCGGAAGCGCCTCCAAAGTAAACGGGAAAGACATAACAACATGAACCGAAAGCAAAAGAAATGAACAGCAAGATACTGATCGCACTCGTTCTCGCCCTGGCCGCCCTTCCGGCCGCCCGGGCCACCGAAACCGAGAACCTGAACATGCAGGTTCTGCCTGCGCCAGGGAAGGTGGTCATCGACAGCAAGTTCGATGACTGGGATCTGACCGGAGGGATTTTCGCCTGCAGCGACGCCGAGAACCTGCGCGACCAGTTCGGCCAGTGGTTTCACGTGATGTACGACAGCCAGAACCTATACGTGCTGGCGCGTTGGAAGGATCCGACACCGCTCAACAACCCCGGGGTGAAAGGTGACCACGGCTTCGCGGGCGACTGCCTGCAGTTCCGCACCGTGACGACCAATGCGGCGGGCAAAGAGCGCACGGCCCAT
>CAYHFE010000844.1:0-2435 GCA_964355375.1 uncultured Verrucomicrobiota bacterium | reverse complement strand
ATCCATCGTGTAAAAACCTGCAGCATCTTCCCTCGATTACCTCCTCAACGCTCACGTGAGCACGAACATCACAGTCGGCTTGAATCCGAATGCCATGATTTCGCCCAATGTTTGGATCATGTATGGCGAGGAACTCATCCAAAGCGAACGCTGGGTCGAATTGCGAAGACTGGCTTTCCAGATTCGGGGACACAAACAGATGCTGGACTTGCTTGGCGCCTACAGCTTTTACCTGGAAGGGAGAGCTGAATTGGGGCTGCAACGGATGTTAAGCGCGAAGGGTGCGTTCGAAAGGCTGGTCGATCGAGATGTGAATCCTCCGGGTTTGGGGCTCAGAATCGCCCTTAATCTGCTCAGACTGGGCTATGTCGACATCGCATTAGGTGTGCTCGTAAGATTGGAGGATGCGCTTAATTCGGATGTGACTTACTGGTCAACGTTGTTTCGAGCCGCCGATCATTTGAAACGGGTTGATCTGATGGTTAAAGCGGGGGCTAAAGCTTACAGACTGAAACCGAACGACCTCTTGACAGTGAACAATTACGCTGCCGCCTTGCTGATTGAACGACAGAATACGGGCGAAGCAATCACGCTGACACTGCAGTTGCACTCGTGGAATCCGCGCTCACTGATCGCGACGCTTAATCACGGCACTGCCTTGTTGCTTAACAAACGCGTCGAAGAAGCGGAGGCTTTGCTCAAGAATCTGGCAGGAGCGGACCTAAGTCCGGCGCAAAAAGCCCAGTACTTTCTAGCGTTATTTGAACTCCACGTCTGTTCTCGACGTTCGGACTTGGCTTGGGCCGTGAGTGAGTTGATCAACACCGATTATCTTTATCCACCCCAGCAACAATGGCTTCGAGATGCCAAGGAACGCCTCGATAAGACATTGAACATGCCATGAAGCGCGCCGGAACGGAGTGGCGCGTCCCGAGAAGTCGGCGAAGCGGGTCGCGGAGCGGAGTGAAGGGCGGATTCGGGTTTGGAATCAAGCGCCGGGCGGTTGCTGCTGTCTCCGACGTTGAAAGTGCAGGCCTGCCCGCCGACGTCCGTCGCCAGAGCTTCAAAGGTCGCAGTCTGCCGCCGCCTTCGTGAAGGGTCGCGGGGGGGCGATGCATCACTTGGCTGACGGATCCCAGAGGGTGAGTTGTGTGAAGTAGTCTCGGCAGTAGCCCCTGTCCCGAGCGAGAAGGCGGTCGCCCAGTTGCTGGGCGTGCGCGGCGATGAGGAAATCCGGCACCACTCGGCCCCGCTTCCCACCCCGTTCGAGATAGGTCCGGAACATCTCGCCCGCGAGCAGTGCGACCGCCTGCGTGGAGGGGAGGAAGGTGAGTTGCCAATCGGCTAGGAACTGTGCGAGATCAGCAGGGCTGAGGACAGGGACGATTTCAGCGAGGGCGGTTTCGCCGATGACGAGCGAGCCTTCCGCCGCCGCTCGATGCAGTGCTGCGAGCGAGGCTGCGGGTCGTTCAACAGCACGTCGAGCAGGACGGAGGTGTCAACGGCCGTCACCATCGCGGATTAGACTGAGGTATTCGTCGGCAGTTTTTCCGACGGGCAGCCGGCCCCGGCCGCGCCACTTCTCAAACGGGTCGGTATTCGATTTCTTCCACGCCACGAGCAGATCTCCCTCGGTCTGAACTTCGAGAGTCTGGCCGGCAACCAAACCCAGACGTTCACACACGTCGCGTGGGAGGGTCAGTTGGCCGTCGGTGGTCACCGTCACTATCATGAAAGAAGACTATCAGGTAAGACTAACCAAACAAGGTCGATTATCGACCGTCGAGTGCGGCAACCGGGCGCCGACCGTCGCCAATTCGGATTGCAGGTGTGGGACGTAAACGGGACTAAACGGGTTTTATGATCAACTGGTCAAGGACTGACCTTGATTTTCCGCTCCAATTCCAGCACCAGCCAACACTCGATGGCCCTGGCGGAGACGTACCTCAAGGACAACCTGCCCAAGCTCGAACAATGGTCCATCAATCGGGTCGCTGAACTGACTCCGACCGCCTGGAAGGCTTCGCAGAAATCCTGAGATCACCCGCAGCAGCTTACCACTGTCCGATCACCCCGACACTACGGCTTAGCCAGTGGTCGCTGACTGGGGGGAACGACGATGTTCCCGAAAACGGGGAGGAAACCAGCAGTCGCCGCGGAGCGACATCGTTGCCTCAGCGGAATGGGAGTCCAAAGAGCTCCCGCTTTGTTGCGGATCTCCGGACTGTCTCGGAACTAAACCGTGCCGGAACGGAGTGGAGCGTCCCGAGAAGTCGGCGAAACGGGTCGCGGAGCGGAGTGAGGCACGGATTCAGGTTCGGAATCAGGCCTCGGGCGGCGGCGGCAGTCTGCGACTTTGAAAGCGCAGGCCCAGCCCGCTGGCGCGCGTCGCCGGAGCTTCAAAGGTCGCAGTCTGCCGCCGCCATCGTGAAGGG
>CAYHFE010000843.1:0-2454 GCA_964355375.1 uncultured Verrucomicrobiota bacterium | reverse complement strand
GTTCATGGCCCCAACTCACGTCCGATTTTTGGAGGTGTCCGCTCTCCATGAACCAAGGTGGGGCGAGACTCCGTCGAGCCCTGACTTTCCTGCTGGCCAAGATTCCAGGGCTCGACGGAGTCTCGCCCCACCGTGGAAATGAGTTCCTGGTCCCGAGGCCTGCGCCGAGCGAAGGGAGGCTCCCGGCGAACGGTGAAAGTCGGGGTCAGGGGAAAGGCCACGATGGAGTGAAGGGCTGCGGCTTAGCGGCGGAATGCCTGCGGCTGGCCTGGGTCGGACTGATGCTCGCGGGCCTGCTCGGGGTGGCCGCCCCGGCGAACGGACAGGAGAGCTCGGAGCCCCTTCCGATCATTCTCGGATTCACTCAATCCAATTTTCTTGGCATCAATCGCAATGACGCCGAAGTCGCCTACAAGACGTTCACCGAGACGATCGGCCGGCGTCGCGGTTACGCGGTCGTGGCCGTCACCCAGGTTTTCGAAAATATTTCAGACTTCGAATCCGCGATCGAGAAGGATAAAGTGGATCTCTGCATCATCGACACCTGGGATTACCTCTCGATGCGCCAGCCCCGGCGGGTGGTGCCGGAATTCGTCGTCGAAGAGCGGGGCGTGCTGGCTGATCGATACGTGCTCCTGACCCGGCGCGAGAGCGGATTGAACACGCTGGCCGATCTTCGGGGCAAGAAGCTTCACATCCTCGAGAACGCGAACGCGGGTTTGGGCCGGCGGTGGCTCGAGACTCGACTGATGGAGGACCACCTTGGCAGCTCAGAGAAGTTCTTTGGCGAAGTCAAATCGGCCACGAAAGCCACCGGCGTCGTGCTCCCGGTGTTTTTCGGGCAAGCGCACGCCTGCATCGTGGACGAGTCGGGTTTCAAGGTCATGCAGGAATTGAATCCGCAAGTCGGCCGGATGCTCCAAGTCCGGTTGGCGTCCGAGCCCTTCGTCGAGAGCATGATCTGCTTTAGCGGTCCGCGGTGGGCCGCCAAGACCTACCGCCAAGACATGTATCGCAGCTTGGCCGAGTTGCACCTGGAGCCGGCAGGACGGCAGATCCTCACGATTTTTCGGTCAACCCAGTTCGTTCCCTTCAATGAATCCCATTTGGAGGCGGTGAAGCAATTGCGAACGAGACACGATCAATTGCAGAAGGAGCTGAAACCATGAGAGCCCTTCTCACCAGATCCCGCCGCCTTTTGGCTTCAACGCTCGGGGTGTTGCTGGCGTTGGTCTCGCTGGGCGCGGCCCAAGCGCAAGACTCTGCCGCAGGCCTGAAGCCTCTGGCGATGAATGTGGGGTTCACCAAGCATGCGTTTCTCAACGTGGATCGCAACGACGCGGAAGCGTCCTTCAAAGCGCTCCTCGTCAACGTCGGACGAGGAAACGGATACAACATCACCTCCAAGATTCATGTCTTCGAAGATGGGCCGGGCTTGGAAGCCGAGGTCAAGTCCGGATTGATCAATATGGTCGTCATTGATTCCTGGAGGTTTCTGGCCATGGATGTCCGCTCGATGGTGACGCCGTTCTTCGTCACGTCCGATCAAGGGAAAGTGGGGAAGAAATACGTTTTGCTGACTCGCCGGGGAAGCAACCTCAATACCCTGGCCGATTTGCGCGGCAAGGAGGTGCTGGAAATCGAAGCCACCGTGACCGTTCTGGGCCACCCCTGGCTCGAAACGTTTCTTTTGGAAAACCACTTCGGGACTGGGGCGAAGTTCTTCAGAAATGTGCAGAGGGTGGGCAAGCCGTCCACGGCCATCCTTCCGGTGTTTTTCGGACAAAAGGACGCCTGCCTTGTGGACGAGCCGGGTTTCGAGATCATGAAAGAGCTGAACCCGAAGATCGGCCAAGTCCTTCAGGTGGTGATGATCTCAGAGCCCTTCGTGGAAGGCATGATCTGCCTGAAGAACTCGGGCTGGCCTGCCCCGGAATACAAACAGGACTTGATTCGGGCCCTCGCCGAACTGCACACCGCGCCCGCGGGGCAACAGATTCTCAACCTCTTCAAAGTCGGTCGCATGGTTCCTTTTCAGGAATCGCAGTTGGACGCGGTGCGAAAATTGCGGGCGGCGTATGACCGTCTGCAATCCCAAAGCCGATGATGAACTGTAGGCCAACCCTAACTCAGGCGCGATCGCCCAGATTCACGGCGATGAACGCCATGGGCGCGCTCGTCGCTCTTGGGCTGCTGGCTTCGGCCGGGCCGGTGTGGTCGGCCGGTCCGGCCCAGAACTCGAAGCCGGCCTCGTTGCGAGCGGGCTTCACCAGGATCCACGTCCTCAATGCGAGCCGCAACGACCTGGAAGCTTCCTTCAAGGTCTTGTCGGAAACGGTCGGCCGGAGGCGAGGCTACCAAGTCCAGACGGAGACAAGGATCTTCGATGAGGCGACGGCATTCGCAACGGCGCTCCAGGACGGCTCGGTCAATCTGGCTATCATCGACACCTGG
>CAYHFE010000842.1:0-2459 GCA_964355375.1 uncultured Verrucomicrobiota bacterium | reverse complement strand
TCCATTTCGACAACGCGTCTGTTCTGGACAAACTTAGCAGCAGAGCGCCCCGGTACGCGCTCACATCTGCCCCTGCAGGAATGAGGATCGAAACAGCAACCGGATTTGTCTCATGGTTGCCGGGTGAGGATGCCGGCGGCAACCGCTTCCCTGTTGCCGTCCAGGTCACCGACAACGGCACGCCCGCTCTCAGCGCCTCCCGCACTTTCACTGTGAATGTGACCGAAGTAAATTCGCCACCCGCGTTGGCGGCCATCCCCGATGTCAACCTCGACGAACTGCGCGAACTGGCTTTCGCCGCGACGGCCACCGATCCCGATTTGCCCGTGAACACCCTTACCTTCTCGCTGGATCCTGGTGCACCATCCGGCGCGATCATCAGTCCGGCGGGCGCGTTCCGCTGGGTGCCTACCGAAGCGCAGGGACTTGGAACCTATCCGATCACCGTGCGCGTCACTGACAACGGCGGGCCGCAGCTGAGTGATATCAGGACTTTTACCGTTACAGTCAACGAGGTCAATTCCGCGCCTGTTCTGCCGTCCATTCCGGACCAATCCGCGACGGAAGGCACGCCGTTCACTCTGAGCATTCCAGCCTATGACGCCGATCTTCCGCCCAATTCACTGACGTTTAGTTTGGTGGATGCTCCGGCGGGAGCAAGTTTCGACCCGTTGACCGGCGTTTTGACCTGGACACCCACGGAAGCACAAGGGCCGTCAACCACCCTGATTACGGTCCAGGTGACCGACAACGGCGCACCGCCCCTCAGTGCCTCGCGCTCTTTCACGGTGAATGTGGCCGAGGTGAATTCGTCACCCGCATTGGCAGCGATCCCAGATGCGAACATTGATGAACTCCGCGAACTGGCTTTCACCGTCACGGCCAGTGATCCCGATCTGCCGGCGAACATGATGATCTTCTCCCTTGAGCCTGGCGCGCCCTCCGGCGCGAGCATTAGTTCATCGGGAGCGTTTAGCTGGACACCCGCCGAGATGCAAGGGCCGGGTGCCTATCCGATCACGGTCCGGGTGAGCGACAACGGTTCGCCACCCTTGAGCGATACCAAGATGTTCACCGTCACCGTGCGCGAAGTCAATGAGGCGCCGACTTTGGGGGCGATCACCGACAAGAGCACAGGCTCAGGTACACCATTGAAGTTCATGGTCACTGCGGCAGATTTGGACCTGCCGCTGAACGTTTTGAGCTACGCGTTGGAGCCCGGGGCAATCGAGGGCGCCTCGATCGATACACAGACTGGGGCTTTCACTTGGACTCCCACGGCACCGCAATCCGGAACCACCAACCAGTTTGCCGTCCGGGTGACAGACGATGGCACACCTCCGCTTTCAGCTTCCACCACTTTCAACATCATCGTATCGGCTTCACCAACGGTGCCTCCAGCGATCTCGTCAGTTTCACTGCGATCCGATGGCGGTGTTGTGCTGATTTGGAGCGCGACTCCCGGAACCACCTACGTCGTGCAACGTTCCGAAGATTTGGTGCGTTGGTTGGATTTGACCACCTTAAAGGCGACCAGCGGCTCAATGGAATTCAACGATTCTCGAGACACCGCCGGCCCGTCGCGATTTTACCGCATCGTCCAACGATAATCCGTTTGGCTCTTGTCCATCTCACCTCTCGCGGCAACGGGAAGCGACACAGGAAGCGATAGGAAAGTCGGATGACGGGGCTTTCAGCCTGACAACAACGAGCGAACAAAGAACGAGGTTCGAATGAAGTGGTCCTACGACTCTGCGTGCCGCCAAGTACTGCTGGTCATCGCCTTGGTGCCTCAACAGGAATAACTACTTTTCAACAATGTCCGGGAGTAAAGGGCAAGCGACCTCGGAATGGTCGAGTGACATGCCTCAGGGACTGCTTGTCGGGAATCGCTCCACTATGCCATATTCCCGCTATGAAGACAGTCACTCTGAAAACCGTTCGAACCCGGCTTGATTCGCTGCTACGACTCGTGGCGGGAGGAGAAGAAATCCAAATCATCGAAAAGCGGAAACCGGTGGCGCGGCTCGTTCCCCCCGCTCCAGAAGAGGCAGACTGGGCCGTGAGTTTCGCGAAACTGGAGAGTATCTGGGGCCGGAAGCCCCTTCCCGGTAAGCCTGGCAGCCAGATTGTCCGCGAAGGCCGACGATGAGCGTCTATTTCGATCCGAGCCTGCTCGTGGCTCTTTACCTGCCCGAATCGCGAACCGCCAAGTTGCGCCAATGGCTGGCGCAATTACGTTCCCCAATCGGGCTAAACGTCTGGCAGGAACTGGAGTTCAAGAACGCTGCTCGCCAGAAAGTAAGGCGCGGCGGAGCAGCGGCAGGCGATTTGGCCCGCACATTCCGGGTGTTCGACGACGACTGTCTCAAGCGCCGAATCGTCCGCAGGACCGTCCCATGGGAAGGATTCAAAGAGTTCCTCACGGCTGAGGCGTTGCATTTGACGGAGCGTATCCT
>CAYHFE010000841.1:0-2462 GCA_964355375.1 uncultured Verrucomicrobiota bacterium | reverse complement strand
TTCTTCCAGGAAGCTACCGCCCCAGCAGAACGAGTGGCCGCAAGCACCTGTTTCGGTGACCGGATCGGACCCGCCGGGAATTTCGGATATGGATTGGGGCTTGAATTGAACCAATCGCACTTTACGCTTCGCTTCTGACGGGTGCCTCAGTGGGCTCATATCCGGGAAAATGGCCGCTCTCATGATGTCCGTGAACTTACTGCGGGATTCGATCTGTTTGATCGAGGAAAGTTCGATTTTTGATCCATGACCTCTATCCAAAAGCTGACGAAGCGTTCCCGGTTGGTGATGCTGGCATGCTTGCTGGCGTTTGCGACCGCGTCGTTGCCCGCAACCGAAAACGTTCCCCATGCCCCGTTCGCCCGCTGGGCCGATTTGCCCCAAGCCGGACAGTTGTTGGCCGGTCTGACCTATCAGGAATCCGAAGCCTACCATATCTGGGCGGGGCGCGAATTCCAAAACATCGATTACCGCAAAGGCGGAGAGCACTACGGCATAGACGTCAACCAAGGCTATTTTCCGCTGCAATATGGCCTCACGGAAAAGTGGGCGGCGGATCTGACCTTCGGCGTAACCACGGCGGGTTGGCGATACTTCTCCAACCCGACCGCGGACGGCACGGCCCAGTCCGCGACCGGGCTGATGGATACGTCTTTGGGGCTCCGCTACCAAGCGCTCCACGAGGATGAGACTGGCCATTCCTGGACTCCCACATTGACTCTTCGCGCCGGCGCCGTCCTGCCCGGAAGTTTCAAACAGGATTTCCCGTTCGCTCCCGGATTGCGTTCTGCCGCCATCGAGCCTGAGATATTGCTCAGGAAACACTTCGGTTGGCCGGGTTTCGGTCTTTACGCGGACGGGCTGTTCCGCTGGAACCGAACCACCGACAACGATCAATATCTGGTGGCCGCCGGTCTGTTCCAGCGAATCCAGCGTTGGGAATTGGATGCCGGTTACCGTCACCTCGGGACGGTCTCGGGAGAGAGCATTGGATTTGATCCGGTCACACGGATGATCAACTACCCGATTGGGGTTCGTGAAAACAACGATTCGATCGAAGCTGGATTCAGTTATACCACGTCCAAACATCAGATTCGCCTCGGGTTTTACTCGAGAACCGTGATCGGCGGAGTCAATACCGACAAGAAATTCTGGGTCGGTGGATTTCTCGATATTCCGGTCCAACTTCGCCACCTGAAATAGCCGGCGGCCGATGAGGACTGAGCCAAGTTTCCATACCGCCCGCGCTCATCCATCCCCTGGAGAATTCAACTCATGCGATTCAATCGATTCAGACTTGTTCTTGGTCTCATCCTGTCGTTTCAAACGGCGTGGACCGTGGCCGTCGGCGACGTGGTCACGTTGCAGCCCGCGGCCGACACAACCTTGTTTGCGCCCCGCCCTGATAACAATCTCGGTTCGAGTGATCTTGCCGCCGGAACCACCGCCGCGAATCTCAAAAGTCGCGCCTTGATCCGCTTCGCCGTGGCCGATCAACTCCCGCCCACGGCCACGATCCTCTCTGTCAGCCTAACGCTTCAAGTGACGAAGGCGCCTCCGGCGGCCGTTGCCTCGACCTTCGCACTCCATCGCGTCCTGCTTGCCTGGGGGGAAGGCGGTCAAGGCGGGTTGATTGGGAGTTCCGCTGCGAGCGGAGACGCGACCTGGTTCATGCGATCATTTCCTTCGACCCCTTGGAGTCAACCCGGGGCCAGCTCGCCGACTGACTTCGCAGCCAGAGTCAGCGCGTCGAAAGGAATTGTCGGACCAGGCAATTACACGTTCGCGACCACCTCCGACCTCGTTGCTGATGTCCAGACCTGGCTAAACAACCCGGACTCGAACTTCGGCTGGATTCTGATCAGTCAATCCGAGAACACTTCGCGAACGGCGCGACGCTTTGGCTCCAAGGAAAGCCCCGGCGCGGCGCCGACATTGACCATCGAGTTCTCGGCTCCGATCTCCGTTTCGCCACCGCGCATCACGACTCAACCGGAGAGCCAGTCTGTTTCGATCGGCTCTTCAGCACTCTTTTCTGTTGGCACTTCGAACGCCCCATCGGCCCGATTGCAATGGCGGTTCAAGGGCTCCGATCTCCCAGGCGCAACCAATGCCACTTTGGCCTTGAGCAATGTCCAACTCGCCCAGGCCGGCGACTACCAGGTCGTCGTGAGCAACGCGGCGGGTTCGGTCACGAGCAATCCGGCGACCTTGACCGTGCTGGTGCCACCCCTCATCACCCAATCGCCTCAATCCCAGACCGTCGTCGCCGGGACCAGCGTGACGTGGACAGTTGCAGCAACGGGCAGCACTCCCCTGCTCTATCAATGGCAGTTCAACGGCTCGAATCTGACTGGCGCCACCAACGCGACCCTCGCCCCGAGCAATGTGCAAGGGGCCGACGCCGGCGTTTATCAAGTCGTCGTGAGCAACGCGGCGGGTTCGGTCACGAGCAATCCGGC
>CAYHFE010000840.1:0-2464 GCA_964355375.1 uncultured Verrucomicrobiota bacterium | reverse complement strand
TTTTGCCCTTTCTTCACGCGTGTTCCCTCGGTGAAATGGACCGCCTCGATCAGGCCGGAAGCCTTGGGCTTGAGCTCCACTTTCTCATTGCTCTCCACGCTGCCGAGCGCGCTGAGAATGTCCTCGACCGCCGCCAGAGACGGTTTATCAATGACGACTTCCACCCCGGGATTGGGGGGCGGTCCGCCGGCTCCACCGCGATTGCAGCCCGCCCCCATGCCGGCACACATTCCGAGCGCGAGCCAAAGCCCCGTCTGTGCCAAATTCCTGAGGGACGCCGGGAGCGCGAGCTCCCACGATCGTCCGCGACGCCGCCAAACATTTCCAAACTTCAATTGCATCATATCCGTTCCTCGATCTCAGGGAGCCGGTTGCTCCCATCCACCGCCCAGCGCTTTGACCAGGCGAACCGTGGCGATCCGTTGTTCCTGGGCCACGCGCACTCGGGCCAGCTCGTTGAGCAAACGAGCATTCTCTGAATCGACGACCTCCAAAAAATTAACCGCTCCGGCGCGGTATCGTTCCAACGAAAGCTTCGCCGCCAGGGCAGCCGCCTCCGCGCCCTCGCGGCGCGATTCCGCTTCGGGTTGCAGGAACTGCAAAGCGCTCAGGCTGTCTTCGACTTCTCTGAAGGCTCCCAGCACTTTCTGGCGGTAGAGAGCGACACTCTCTTCGTAGGCCGCCCGCGCCTTCTCCAGTCCCGCTTTGTTTCGTCCTCCTTCAAAAAGTGGCAGTCGAATTTGCGGGCCGAAAGACCACGTCCGGCTATCCCACAGGAACAAATCGGAGACATCGCCGCTCACCACCCCGCCGGTGGCGGTCAGCCGGATCGAAGGAAAGAAGGCCGCCTTCGCCACGCCAATCTGGGCCAATCTCGAGGCCAGTTCCCGTTCAGCCTGGGCAATGTCCGGCCGACGTTCGAGCAGGGCGGAGGGAACATCGGGAGCGATCTGCGGCAGCGGGCTCTCGACCTCCCCGATGACCGGTGCAAAAACGGCTGAGGCCTGGCCGGAAAGCAGGGCCAGGGCATTGATCCATTCGGCCTGGCGGCGGTGCGCTCCATGGAGGTCCGCCTCCGCCGCCGCGACTTCCACGCGGCCACGTTCCACTTCAAATTTGCTCCCGATGCCCGCATCCGTCCGTTGCTCAAAAATCTGTAACGCCTCCTTGCGCACCCGGATGGCCTGGGTCAAGAGATCGATCTCACGGCGCACGCTCTGGAGCGAGAAATAGGCCACCGCCACGTCCGCTTGCAGCGAGAGCAGGATCGACTGTCGGGCCGCCTCGGCCGCCAGGGCCATCTGCTGCGCGGAGTCAAACGAGCGTCGCACTCTCCCCCACAGATCGATCTCGTAGCTCAGGTCAAAGGGCACGCTCCATTGGCTCTGGCGGAAGCTCGGAACGGGAAAAGGCACTGGACTGGGCGAGTTGCCCGAAGTGCGATAGCGAACAAACGAGGCTTGCGCGTTCAGCGCCGGATAGAATTGCGCTCGATCAATGCGGGCCACCGCGCGCGCCTGTTCGACTCGCGCCACGGCCGCCTTGACGTCGAAATTTCCCGCCACCGCCGCTTGCTCCGCCGCGTCCAAAGCGGGATCTTGGAATACTTTCCACCAGGCACCGCGAGGCGCGCGGTCTTTCGGCTCGGCGATCTTCCATCGCCAATCGGGTGGCGCGGTCACCGACGGGCGCTGGTAGTCGGGCCCCAGGGCACAACCGTTCAGCCAGAGCAGAGCCAGGCCCCACCCTGCCGTGGTCAAAATTCCGGGATGAACAAACCGGCTAATATTGGCAACATTCGACTTCATCGGAGACTGTCAAGATAGGCGATCGCGCGGCCGCTCGGGTTCTCAGACGGATGATTTGGCGAGGGCGATCAACTCCTTCATGAGCTGTTTGCGCTCCCGGGCATTCAAAGGCGAGGTTTGCAGCAGCTCATTCAACCAAAGGCCATCCATGGCCATCATGATGACGGCGGCTCGGATCGGGTGATGCTTCGTCCGCGCCATCGTTTGAAAATTCCGGCCATGCCACCGCCGCACCGGCTGAAGCAACTTGGGATCATTGGCGCCGGCGGCCAGCAACGCGGCCGCCACCTGCGGCTGAGACTGATCCTTCAAGAATCCCGCCAGGATGTGCGCCTGAAGATCCGCGGCCGCATCCCCGGCCAGCTTCGTTCGGAATCGGCCCTCGTCTTCATCAACGCGGCGGAGCAACCGCGCCACCATCTCCTGCAACAACGACTCCTTGCTCGGAAAATGATAGAGCAGCCCTCCCTTGCTCACCCGAGCCGCGGCCGCGACCGCATCCAAGGTGAGATGGGCCGTGCCCGCCTTGGCCATGACGGCTTCGGCGGCGTCGAGAATCGCTTCGCGAGCGCTAAACTTCCTGCTCATACCGAGGGCAAATAACTATACCGTCCAGACGGTATGGTCAACCGATCTTTTGAGCCCTTCAGCCATGC
>CAYHFE010000839.1:0-2465 GCA_964355375.1 uncultured Verrucomicrobiota bacterium | reverse complement strand
CAGCCAAAATCCCTCGCCGCAGGACCCTTTTCAATTTTAAAACAGGCTCTTAGGCTGCCTTTAACCAATCCACCCTCAAGTAGTGGTTCAAGGCCGTGAAGCATTCGTCAGGTCGCTCCTGTGCCAGTTCCGCTATCCGTCGCTGTATCCTGGTCGCGACGACACGGCTGCGCTCCGGGTCAAAATGAGAATTGCTGCAAGGCTTCCGTATGATGTTGTCAACAGCGGGACTTTGGCGAAGAATTGGAACCGGAATGGATCCGCCCCTCGTTTATCGATCTTGCCCCCTGTGCGAGAGCCCTCGATCCGAGTTGCGATTTGCGAAAGGGAGTCTGCGTTTGGTCCAATGCCAGGATTGCTCCATGATGTTCGCCAACCCGGTGGGTGGAGACTTCGTGTCGGGGTCATTCTACGACCGCATGGGAACTTCGTTCTACCTGTCCCCAGACAAGCTGGAGAGCGATTACGCGGCGGTCCGTTTCCAGCGCGAGTTACGCTGTTTTCGGCGCTACTGCCCGCGCGGAGCCGTCCTGGATGTCGGATGCTCCACCGGGGCTTTCCTCTACCAACTGAAAGAGCGCCACCCGGGAGATTACACGGTGGTTGGGACGGACGTCACGAGCGCGGCGTTGGACTTTGCGGAGGGCCGCGGGGTGCAAGTGGTTCGGACCTCCTTTCTCGATCTCGATCTCGGTGGCCCGTGCTTCGATGCCATCACGTTCTGGGCCGTTCTGGAACACTTGGTTTATCCAAAGGATTTCCTGGCGAAAGCGTTCTCGGTCCTGAAGCCCCTGGGCCTCTGTTTCATCCTCGTGCCCAACATGCGGTCGCTAGCCGTCCGGTTGCTTGGGCCGAAGTATCGTTACATCATGCCGGATCACGTCAATTACTTCACTCCGTCCACCCTGAGTTCGTTTGCTCAGAGACAGTTCGGCTTCGAGGTGATCGGGCAGCAATCGAGCCATTTCAATCCCTTGGTCATTCTGAAAGACTTTGCCGCGCCGGTCGATCGGATACCGGATGTTCAGCGAGCGCAGCTCCTGCGCCGCACCACCGCGTGGAAACAGAATCCGGCCTTCCTCCCACTGCGATGGCTTTATGCGGGAGCGGAGCGCGTGTTGGCTGCGCTGGATCTGGCAGACAATTTGATCATCGTTCTGCGGAAAGCGACGCCCGATGGTTGATTCAGGTGTTCAAAAGACTGGACGCGGGGCCGACGAATGTCGAAAATATTGCGAATTCGAGAATCGACTTGAGTTGATGAGGGAACTGGCGAGACACTGCTGGGGTCGATGAGGGAGGCGTTGGCTGGGGAGAGTTCAGCACGCTTGGTCAAGCGGCGGGGCGAAATCGATGCGGTGGGTTCTGTGGAATGCGTCCGTAGCTCAATTGGATAGAGCTTCTGACTTCGGATCAGAAGGTTGAAGGTTCAAGTCCTTCCGGACGCACCATTCTAAATCAAGGAGTTACGCTGATTCTATCTCTCGACAATTTGCAGATTTGATACTGCTATTGTGTATTGCTTCGTGAAAACGAAGCGAGACGATGCAAATGGCGACGCCACCGAGAAAGCCAAACTCTGGCAGAAGACTCCTTACGCCAACCTAATTCGCTACACGCCGAGTGGGGTCTATTTTTGCCGTATCCGAGTTCGGGGTCAATTGATTCGCAAGAGCCTCAAGACGGATGTTCTTTCCGTGGCGAAGTTGCGTCTGACCGACGAGGAGAAGAAGCACCGACAAGCCGCGCAACGCCAGTTGGCTATCCAGCGCGGACGCGGACAGATGACTTTTGGTGAAGCCCTCGAAATCTATCGCGCCAGATTGCAGGTCAATCCCGACATCAAGTCAAAAACGAAAGACTATTACGAGCAGCGCATCACTTGGCTGCGGAAGACGTGGTCGACTTTGGAGAAGACAAACCTGCGCGATCTTTCAAAACAGGATTGTTTGGATTGGGCAGCGCGGTGTGACGGGAGTTCTACTGCTTTCAATAATACTCTCCAGGTGTTGCGGGCAGTCTTGGACATTGCCATCGAGAGCGGGGTGATTTACGAAAATGTCGCTCGCTTCGTCGCCCGGCGGGCGGTTCGCCCCAAAGAACTGCACCTGCCAGACACTCCGAAATTCGTTGAGTTCGTGCAGACCATGGAGAGAATGGGCGGACGATTCAGTCGCCATTGCGCGGATTTGGTGCGATTCCTGGCGTTTGGCGGTTTCCGTTTGGGGGAAGCAAAGAATATCACTTGGAGAGACTGCGATTTTGCTCGTGAGGAAATCGTCGTGCGCGGCGACCCGGAGGAGGCGACCAAGAACGGCGAAATTCGGCGAGTGCCCATGATTGGGGAAATGCGGGAACTTCTTGAACGATTGCGGAACGAGCATTTAGGCGAATCAGCCGACGGTTCCGTCAGCCACTTTTCCCGGAGGACTTTGGAGCTGTTCCAGCGATTATGGGGGGATAAC
>CAYHFE010000838.1:0-2472 GCA_964355375.1 uncultured Verrucomicrobiota bacterium | reverse complement strand
CCAAACGCTGGTGAAAGATCCAGGCTAATGGCCGGGCGCAGAAGAACGACCCTGCGGAGGGCAACGTTTTCGCCGTGGGACCGGCCTTTGCGGCTTTCGAACAAGATCTGCTCAAGGATGTGATTCCAGGCATCGAGTCGCGGTGCCCGGTGCAAGCCGACCGCGAACACCGGGCGCTCGCCGGGTTGTCCATGGGCGGCGGCCAATCGCTAAACTTCGGTCTGGCTCATCTCGACACCTTTGCCTGGGTGGGGGGGTTCTCGTCCGCGCCCAACACCAAGCCGCCCGAGCAGCTCGTGCCCGCTCCCGCAGCCGCGACCGAGCAATTGAAACTCCTGTGGCGGTCCTGCGGCAACAAAGACGGATTGATCCGGATCAGTCAGGGCGTGCATGCCTATCTCAAGGAGAAGCAGGTGCCGCACGTCTGGCACGTGGACGGCAACGGCCACGACGCGACGCACTGGAGAAACAGCCTGTGGCTGTTCTCGCAGCGCATTTTCAAATAGATGCAACGCGTCCGCATTGCTTGTGGCCTTCGCCCGCGCGACAGGATTCCTTGAAGCCCGCTTCGCGACCGCGCTCTGGTGCAATCTCGAATGCGGACCGACGCCGCCGGCCGTTGACCCAACCGTCACCAAACACTCGAATCTGGACATCACACTCGACTGAACCCGTCTAACTCCCGAGGTTTCATGAAATACTGTTTCCTGGCAGCCGTCATTCTCTCGCTGGTCTCGCGTGCGTTCGCGCTCGATGGCCAAGTCCAAATCCACGAGCCCTCCACCATCGTCCAGTGCGACGGCAAGTTCTACACCTGCGGCACTGGCGGTACTACTTTGGTTTCCGACGACGGCCGGACCTGGCGTCGCGGGGTCACGCCCTCGCGGAGCGGAATGGCCCCCGACATCATTCCGCTCGGCAGCCGCTACTTCATGTATATTGCCAGGAACGTCGGGGCGCAGCCAAAAGCCGAAATCAACATGATATGGAACAAGACCCTCGACCCCAACTCCCCGAACTACCAATGGGAAGAAGGCGGCGTGGTCGCCTCGTCTGACGGCATCGAAGACTGCAACGCCATCGATCCCGGGGTGCTTCTCGATCCCAACGACGGCAGGCTGTGGCCGGTCTATGGCTCCTATTTCGGCTGCAGCCGGCTGGTCGAACTCGATCCCAAGACGGGCACGCAACTCAACCCCCACGACCAGCCCCGCGACATCGCCATCAACTGCGAAGCTCCGATAATGATCCATCACGATGGCTGGTATTACCTGCTGGCGACGCACGGAAGTTGCTGTCGCGCCGCCGACTCCGGCTACAACCTTCGCGTCGGCCGTTCCAAGAGTGTGTTCGGTCCCTTCCTCGACCACGAGGGCGTTCCCATGCTCCAAGGCGGCGGCAAGTCATTCCTCGGCTCCGGCGGCCGCGTCGTTGGCCCCGGTCACTTCGGCCTGCTCGACTTGGGCGATGGCGTGCAGAAATTCTCCTGCCACTATGAAGCCGACCTCGACAGGGGCGGTGCCGGCGTGCTCGATATCCGTCCACTGCTCTGGAAGGACGGCTGGCCGGTCTCCGGCGACAACTTCAGGGAAGGCACGTGCCAAATCGAATCCGTGCGCACCGGGACGGCGCTCGAGCTTGCCGTGGAGGGAGTGCCGGTCGGCGGTCGGCGCGGCCGGGGAGGCGGCGCTGCGGGATTTGGCGGCGTGGCAGGCGCACCCGGAGGCGGACGCGGCGGTCAAGGCGCACCGGCTGGGTCTGGTGAAGCCGGCGGGGCCGGTGGACGAGGTGCGCGAGGCGGCGGGGGCGGGCGGAATGTTCGCCGGCATTGGCGTCCCGATTCCGCCGCAGGATGTGGCCCAAGTCTCGACAAACTGGCCCGCCGACAAAATTGATATTCGCATGGCCAACTACCTCTGCCAGGCCCAGCAGAAATGGACGATTACAGCCGTGACCAACGCCAGCGGCTAACCCGGCTCGCCGTATTTCAAGATCACCATCGCCGGCACGAATCGCGCGCTGGCCGCGACCGACGACGGCGAACTGGTCGCCCTCCCCGCATTTACTGGCGCCCCCCAACAACTTTGGCGTCTCGATCAACTGACCGACGGCACCTGGCGCGTCACGCCCAAGTCCGTGCCGAATTCCAAAGAATCACTGGCTCTTTCGGCCATCGGCAGCAGTTTCGCCACGCTCGCGCGATTCAATCCCGACATGGGCAGACAACGCTGGCTCTTCAAAACGCCCTGACCCAAGAACAGCCATGTTCAGAAATTCAAATTTCAGCCAAGGGCCTTCCATGATCAGGAAAGCAGACATTAAAAGGGGAGCGCACGCGCCTCGCGTGCAGTTTTCCGCGCCCTCGCGGAAAACATCGAACGCACCGAATTGTCCCGCGCATTCAGAACCGCAGCGCGCGCAATTCGGCTGGACGCGAGGCGCGTCCAGCAACACCCGAGGCGGGTGTGCTCC
>CAYHFE010000837.1:1377-2472 GCA_964355375.1 uncultured Verrucomicrobiota bacterium | reverse complement strand
CGCGCCCGTGGCGCGGCGTGAAGCGCGACCAATGGGAAGGCGGCCATCGCGTGCCATTCATCGTCCGCTGGCCCGGCAAAGTGAAACCCGGCACGACCAGCGCGCAGCTCACCAGCCTGACCGACGTGATGGCGACCGTCGCCGCCATCATCGGCACCGACTTGCCCAAGGACGCAGCCGAGGACAGTTTCAACATGCTCCCCGCACTTCTCGGCAAGGACAGCGGTCCCATCCGGCCCTACCTGCTCCAGCAGGCCTTCGGCGGGTCGCGAACTCTCTCCATCCGGCGTGGCCACTGGAAATACCTCGACCATGGCGGCTCCGGCGGCAACCGCTACGACCGAGGCGAGCTGCAACTCTTCGCCTTGCCCGACACCGCGCCCGGCGCGCCCGGCCAGCTTTACAATCTCGACGCCGATCCGGGCGAGAGGGTGAATCTCTATTTCAAACACCCGGAGATCGTGCGCGAGTTGAAGGCGCTGCTGGATAGCAGCAAAGCTCAGGGACGCAGCGCAACGAAATCACCGTGATAAACTGAACCGGAGAAAAGCATGATGAACACAATCGCATTGCTCGCCGTGGCTTCGCTGCTGACCGCCACGGTCCTCGGCACCCCCAACGCCAGGGCGGCGGAGAAACCCGCCGCGAATCCAACATGCCAATTGTCGCGACCGGATGGCAAGCCCTCCGACCAGACGAAGAAGGTCAAAGTCTTCATCCTCATGGGCCAGTCGAACATGGTCGGCATGGGCGACCTCGAACCGGAGGGCACCAACGGCACGCTCGCCACGCTGGTCAAAAAGGACAAGCGCTATCCGTTCCTCTTGGACGACACGGGCGCGTGGACGGTGCGAAAGGATGTGCACTACTACGATGCCCGCACGAAGAAAGGCGGCCCACTCACCGCCACGTCCAACGGGCGCTCCATCGGGCCGGAGGTCGGCTTCGGCTTCGTGATGGGCCAGCTTCTTGATGAACCGGTGCTGGTTTTGAAATCCTGCATCGGCAACCGCAGCCTCGGTTGGGACCTGTTGCCGCCCGGCAGCGAGCGCTACGAGGCGGAAGTCACCGAGCGCGGCGGGGCGAAAGTCACGA
>CAYHFE010000837.1:0-1277 GCA_964355375.1 uncultured Verrucomicrobiota bacterium | reverse complement strand
CGCGACCTCTGGCGCGAGCCGGCTGTTTCGCCCAAGAACCAGGGCTACCACTACAACCGCAATGCCGAGACCTACATGGAAACCGGCCTCCGCCTCGGCTGGGCGATGGCGGAGCTGTTGGGCAAAACAAAATGAAGCAAGCCGTCCAAATGAACCTCGCCGTGATCGCGAATCATCCATCTCCGCGCAGGCTTCTCACCGGCATCCTCGCCGCATGGCTCGTGAGCTTTTCCGTCTCGTCCGCCGACGAACTGGCGGAGTCGGCATCGCTCCGCACCCGAGCCGAGGGCGGCGATGCGCTGCTTTCCGGTGAAGGCGTCGCACCCGACGCAGCCGAAGCGCGGCGACTGCCGGAGCGCGCGGCGGAGTTGAACGACCCCATAGGTCGGCCCGCAATACCCCGGCGGTTTCGCGGGCCACACGCTCAGCGTGCGCGGCTACATCGCGGCGGAGAATCTCTATATCCTCTGCAATCCCGCCGTCGCCACGCCCGGCCTGCAACTCATCACCGCCGCCGACCTGAAAAACTTCTGGCGCTCCGACTACTACGGCGCGCGCGCCAGAGCCGTGCTCTCGCGCCCTGCTTTTGTCATTGAACAACCATGAAACTTCGACTCTCCCTCCTTGCGTTCTCTTGCGGCCAGTCCCTCGCGGCGGACAAGCCGAACATCATCTTCAACTTTTCCGACGACCACGCGCAGCACGCCGTCTCGGCCTACGGGTCGAAGGTCAATCAGACGCCGCATATCGACCGGCACGCGAAAGAAGGCGCGCGCTTCACTCGCTCGTTCTGCATCAATTCGATATGCACGCCCAGCCGCGCCACGCTGCTCACCGGACAGTATTCGCACCTGAACGGCTTGCCCGTGTTCAACCGCTTCGACGGCACCCGTGACCACGTCGCGAAGCATCTCCAGAAGGGCGGCTATCACACCGGCGTGATTGGCAAGTGGCATCTCGGCAGCGACCCCACGGGCTTTGACCGCTGGCTCGTGCTGCCGGGTCAGGACTCCTACTGGAATCCCGTCTTCCTCGCGCCGGGCCGCAAGCTCACCATCGAAGGCCATTGCACCGACCTCACGACGTGGCCGAAAGGTAACGTGGACGGCCCCTTCGACGACAAACCGCCCAGCGGCAAGAAGTCTGTCGCCGAAGCCATCGCGCTGTCCGTGGCCAGATGATTTTCGCCGCCAACTCAAGAAAACTCCGGACCTGATTCTCGAAATACACCTTTGCCATGAAGCACATCATCACACTCCTGGCGCTCTGCGCGCTCT
>CAYHFE010000836.1:0-2472 GCA_964355375.1 uncultured Verrucomicrobiota bacterium | reverse complement strand
GACGTGTTTTGCCGAACGGAGCGAAACGATGCGTAGGAAGCTCCTTCGCTTCCTTGGCCGCCTCCTCCTCCCCCTCCACTTCCGCTTCCGCCCAGAGCACCGGAGCCTCCGCCGCCGCTCGCCGCTGAGCCGGAGCCGCCGCCGGAAACGGAAGACCCACTTTGCCCTCCGGAGCCGGACGAAGAACTCGAGCTGCCGCTGCGCGAGCGTGAGCGACCTCCGCCTCCGCCTCCACCTCCGCCTCCCTCGCGTCGAAATTGTCCGTCAGACCCAAACATCGAATCGGCGCCGCCCTCGCGCCGGCGCCCTCGCCCACCGCCGCCGCCGGTGTCGCCGCGTCCTTGAAACGGACTCGCGGAGGCATAGACGACCAAGCCGTCCTGGGGTGCGAAGATCTTGGTGTTTTCAAGCTGCGCCCGCCGCAGCTTGATCGTCTCATCCATAACTTCGAGCGCCTTCTGGCTCGTTTTCAGATCCGCTTCCGCCTGGGCAATCTCCGCGGCGGAACGTTGCTTGAGACGTTCGAGCTCTTCCTTGGCCTGCTGAAGATTCGACTGGAGCTGGCGGATCGCGTTCGGCTGATCGTACTGGGTGAGCAATCTCAGGTCTTCCTGGCTTTGGGCCAAACCCAGTTCCTGGCGTATCAGAGTGAGGCTGTCGGCCTCCAATTCGGTCTTGGTGGCATTGGCGCCTTGATGGAGTTCCTGGGTGCGGACATAGCGCTCGCGCGCGATCCGCACCTGCTCTTGGATGATCTCGGTCTGCGCCTGGCCAGCCTTGACCTGTTTGGGGACATCTCCATCGCGGTATTTTTCGAGGTCCTTTTCCGCGAGTTCCACCGCGAGTTCGCCATCTTTGATCCGGCTTTCGATCAGGCTTTTTTGGATCTTCAAATTCTCCCGAGCCTGGAGAGACATAAAGAGATTATCCTGATAGGCCACATCTTGTTCGCTCAAGCGGTTCTTCAGCTCCGATGAATCAAGCTCGACCAAGAGATCGCCCTTTTTGACGGAGGCACCCTCCGGCGCCAGGGTCAGGATGCGCGAGGCACCCTCCAAAGTATTGCGAATGATCGTTTCATTGACCGCCCGGAGCGCACCGTCTTCGACGACGGAGATGAGCAGGTCACCCCGCTTGACTTCGAAAAACGCGTTGGGCGGGAGTTCCTTTTCACCGGAACGGCGGAGGTAGTCGCGAGCCAGGAAAAGCACGCCCAAAAGCGCTCCGATCAAGAGGAGCCGGCCGATCGGATTTCTCCGTCGTGATCTGACTTTTGTGGCCATCGGGCTGGTCGCTTGCGTTCAACGGCCAAGACCACTGGCGGCCCCATTGCCCGCGGCTGGGCGCGGACCAGACGAGTCACTCCGGTCGCCGTTCCTGGCCCCGCGTTCTTCTCGAGTCGTTTCCCCCGACCCGCTTTGCCTTCCGCGCCCGCTGGCGCGGTCGGCGGCGAGATCGCCCGCCGGTGGCGGCGGCGGGGAGCTGGCCTTAATGGCGGCCCCGTTCCCGCCCGCCTCACGAGTGGCGGCCGCCTTGGGTCCGGCGTTGCGGCGATCTTCGAGGTCATTCGAGGTGATGATCGATCCGTTCATTTCCGTATCTTCGGCGGCCGTCGGCGGGGCGAGCATGATGCGGTCTCCTTCCTTCAGCCCGGATCTCACTTCGATGAATTGGTCGTTGAAATTTCCCACGATCACCGGGACGGCGCTGGCTTGGTTTCCGCGCTGGACGTAGCAGACCTGCTTGCCTTTGACGGTGGTGACCGATTGCAGCGGGACGGTCAGGGCGTTGACCAGATTGGTGATGATGATTTCGGCGCGGGCCGAGACGCCGGGTTTGAGATCGGGTAATTCATCTTCGATCAGGATGTCGGTGGAATAGACCTTGAGGTTCGGATTCATCCAGCGATCCTGGGAATTGGGCAGCACGGCCACCTTGCGGACTTTGGCTTTGAAACGGCGGTCGGGAATGGAATCCACCGTGACGAACGCTTCGAGGCCCGGGCGGATTTGCAGGACGTGCGATTCGTGGACGCGGATTTCGACGAGCATTTGGGAGACGTCCGGGAGTTTGATGATTTCCTGCCGCTGCCGGACCTGGGCTCCTTCCTCGATGAGGACTTGTCCGCCGCCACCCATGCCGCCGAACGGATTGCTCGAGGCGTACACGACCAAGCCATCTTGCGGAGCGGTGATGCGGGAGTTGGCCAATTGGACCTTCAACTCGTTGAGCTTCTCCAGGGTCAGTTCCAGCGCCCGTTGGCGAGTGCGGAGATCGGCTTCGAACTGGGCGATCTGGGCGGTGGTCCTCTGTTTGAGGCGGTCGCGCTCCATTTGCGCCTGTTCCAGGGCCGATTCCAGCTTGCGCACGCTCTTCGGCTGGTCGTACTTTCTGAGCAAACGCAGGTCTTCCTGGGATTGGTCCACCGAAATCCGAGTCTGCATCAAGCTCAGGCTGTCGGCTTCCAGCTCC
>CAYHFE010000835.1:0-2483 GCA_964355375.1 uncultured Verrucomicrobiota bacterium | reverse complement strand
CGCTTGTGTGTCCCTCAGTAATTCAGAGATTTCCGCGCGCGTTGGATTAACGCCGACAGGAACTGAAATGAGGAGTCTAAAAATGTCAGCACCTGAGATTGCACAAAAGTCGCCCTATGCCGTAGAAGTTGAAGCAGGAAAAAGCTACTGGTGGTGCGCCTCATGAGTACCGAATTCTGCCTCACCCAGTGAGTCGGAACAGCGCCATATTATCGGGGTCTTGCCGATCGACGATGAATTTCGCGAAGTTATTGCTTTTTGCGGTATCCAAGAGAAATTGCGGCAGGCATTGGCGTAGGGCGGTGGCCACGACCAACTCGGAGGGCGGAATGCCTGGGCGGATGGTTCTGAGCCAGGAGCCAAAGGAGGCCCACACGAGCTTGGGGAAGACGACGGCCAAGTACTGAAGCAAGCCTTGCGAGACGATACCGGCTTGGATGAATTGGTGATAGGCGTTGATCTTGCGCTTGACGGCGTTGCGGTAGTCGAGAGGTTCGCGATGAAGATACTGGTTGCCGTTTTTGCTCCGTAGCGGTTTCATCGTCATCATCCAGAAGTGATACGCGAGGGTACCGATGACGCGCACCGCCTGCTTGAAGGTGTGTTCGATTTTGAAGCGCAGGCCGTAAAGGCGAATGATCTCGATGGCGCTTAAGGTGATGTCGGTGCACAGGAGCAGAATGCGCCCTCGGGTGGGATGGATGACGGCCACGAAGCGCACGATCCTGGCCGCCGGGCGCCACAGCAGATCACACGTGCGATATTGAAGGGTGACGTTCTGCTCGCCGTAGACGGGGCTGCGAACCTGTTGCAGTGCCTGTTTGTCCTTGAACAGGGACTTCAAGGCGATCTTTTTGGCGTAAATTCTGGGCCGTCCTTTTTTCCTGGGTCCGCTCTGAATATGCGGGACATAGGCGACGGCGTTGGATCGCATGTGCGAGATCAAGTGATGGCCCCGGTCGAGCAAGCCTTTGATGATTTTTCCGGCGGCGTAGTAGGCGTCTGCTACAAAGTAGTAGGCTTGTTGGATATCGACAATATCGAGCAGGGCGAGCATTTTGTCGAGCAAGGTGCGCTTGTCGAGATTGGACCACACCACGCCCTCGTGGATGCGCATGGCCAGGGGCACCGCGAACACGCTGCTGGCCGCGTGCATGAGGATACTTACCGCTTGAAGAGAGTGCCCCATGATGTACTCGGCCTTATTGGAGTCCGATTGCTGATGTAATAGTTTCACCGCGGGCATCTTCTTGCCGCGTTTGGGCGCCTTGATGCCGTCGCCAACGAGGACCAAACGCCCGTTGACGCGCACCGGATCGGCAAAGAGGCGCAGTACTACGCGCGCCCAGAGCGCGACGAGCGCATCGGGCCTGATCGCTTTGCTATGGAAGCCATCGAGCAACCTGTCGTACAAGCGCGGGTGGAGTTTGAGCGCGCGCACGATGCTGGTGACCCCCAGCAGATCGGTGCGTACCGTCATGCCGGCCACCGCGGTGGCGAACCACATGAAGCTGCGGGTGCGCGTGTAGGCCGGGCGCAGTAAGCGAATCGCATTCCACCAATGAATCCACAGAGCCATGGTTGGGCCTCTTATTTTTGTTGACTTTGTAGTATAGCATGTGTATGCTATACCTTCAACAACAAAGGACCTCAACCATGACAAAACGACGCCTCATGCAGATCGACAAACGCATTGCGAAGATCAAGGTGGAATTGGCCGCCATCGGTCAGATGCGCCCGGGTTCCCTCACCCGGCAGTACAAGGACCCGGCCAGCGCCAGCGGCGCGTACTACCAGCTCAGCTTTACCCTTGATATGAAAAGCCGCACCGACTATATTCCGCGCAACTGGGTGCCGCAGGTTCGCGCTCAGGTGGCCAACTACAAACGCTTCAAGTCCTTGAGCACTGAATGGGTCGCCTTGAGTATCGAGCGGTGCCGCTTGACGATGAAGCTAATGGACAGACCTTGAGCGGCCATTGGAGTGCTGCAAATCATGAAGAAAGACAAATGGGATTGGGATAAAAAACCTCTGGAACAAGAGCTATTCCAAATTATGGAGTTCATCGATGATCCATCCGATCCGATGTGCTCCCCCGAGGCTGATCTCTACAGTGAAGTGCGTGAAGCCCTTTGGCCGCTACTGGAGACGTTGCACGTCGATGCGAAAAAACGAAAGATCATCTGGCCAGACGGCAAACGGCTCGATCTTGACGAGTCGGTGCAACATATCCACGCCGACTATCCAGACTTTCCCCGCCAGCTAATCGAATCCCGTCTGATCTCATGGCTTGAGATGGACTATGCTCCCGAGGGCTACTCACCGGAGCAATTAGACGAGTTGGACCGGCTCACCGAGCGTTGGATTGACGAACAATTCCCCCAGTCCGCGCCGCGGTGATATCAGGCGAGAACTCGGTACTCTTGAGTAAGTGTAGCGCTCGCGAATCTCCCTTGCGCGGCCCGCCACATGCGGGTCTCCGG
>CAYHFE010000834.1:0-2486 GCA_964355375.1 uncultured Verrucomicrobiota bacterium | reverse complement strand
TGCTGGTGAATGCGGTGCAGGCCATGCCGCAGGGGGGAAGCCTGACGGTCAGGACTGCGCTGCGGGCGGGCTTTGGGGAAATTTCAGTCGAGGATAGCGGTCCCGGCATTGGGGACGATGTCCGCGGCAGGATCTTCGATCCCTTCTTTACCACCAAGCCGCACGGCACCGGTTTGGGTCTTTCCATCGTTTACCGCATCATGGAAGCTCACGGCGGCAAAGTCGAGGTGGAAAATGTGACGCAGGTCGAGCCACAGGCAAGCCCGTTGCGGGTGGTCGGGACCCGGGTGCTGCTCTTGCTGCCGCTGCGAGTGGTGCCTGCCGACGGCAAAATGGCGGCAAATCATTAGGACGGCGAGGTGGATGTGACGGAAATCCCGGACAAGAAAGCCAAGGGGAAAATCCTGGTCGTGGATGACGAAGCGCGCATTTGCGAGGCGGTGCAGCGCGCCCTGGAACGTTCGGGCTATCAGGTGGAAACCAGCGTGGACGCCATCGAAGCCCTGGAAAAAATTCACCGCGGTTCGTGGGACATGGTGATTTGCGACATCAAGATGCCGGCGATGGACGGGGTGGCGCTGCTCGACCGGATCAAGGAGCATGATTCCAACATCCTGGTCCTGATGATCACCGGCTATGCCTCGATCGAGTCCGCGGTCGAGGCGGTAAAGAAGGGCGCGCAGGAATACCTCCCCAAACCCTTTTCTCCGGGGCAGCTCCGCGTTGTTGTCGAACGGGCCTTCGAGAGAAAGCGTCTGCTGGAGGAGAACCTCCACCTCAAAACCGAGCTTGGCCAGGCCAATGTCAGGAACGTGGTGATCGGCAAAAGCCCGGCCATGGAACAGCTCTTCGGCCTCGTTGCCAAGGTGGCCATGACCGACTCCGCGGTGCTGATTACCGGGGAAAGCGGCAGCGGCAAGGAAGTCGTGGCTCGTTTGATTCATTTTCGCGGCGAACGGGCTGACGCGCCATTTGTGACGGTGAACTGCTCGGCCATTCCCAGGGATCTGCTGGAGAGCGAGCTGTTCGGGCACAAACGCGGCGCTTTCACCGGCGCTTTCGACACCAAGCGCGGCAGCTTCGAGCAGGCCGACGGCGGCACGTTCTTTCTCGACGAGATCGGCGACATGCGGCTCGAGATGCAGGCGAAGATCCTCAGAGTGCTGGAGGAGAAGAAAATCAGGAAGGTCGGTGCGGAAGACGAAGTCGCCGTCGATGTCAGGGTGATCGCGGCCACCAACAAAGACCTGGGAGATGAAATCAGGGCCGGCCGCTTTCGCGAGGATCTGTTCTACCGGCTTAACACCGTGCAGATTGCGATTGCCCCGTTGCGCGAGCACAAGGAGGACATTCCCTTGTTCGCCCGGCACTTTCTCAACGTTTTCGCGGGCGAGATGAAAAAGCCGGTGACCGACTTTTCCGGGGAAGCACTGAGCCTTTTAGAAAGCCACGACTGGCCCGGCAACGTGCGGGAGCTGCGAAATGCGGTGGAAAGGGCGCTGATTTTTGCGGGCCCCGGCGAACTCATACGAACCAGCCATTTCCCGCCGGAGTTGCGCGAAAAGGCCGCGTCGAATTTCCGTTCGGCCCCCAAGGACTTCAAGAGCTTGCGCGCATTGGAGCTCGATTACATCCGCGAAGTCCTGGCTGCCTGCGACGGCAACAAGGCGAGAGCCGCGGAAATTCTGGGCATCTCGCCCTCGACGATCTGGCGCAAACTGCAAGAAGCAGGCTGAGTATTGGCGGCTGCGCGTCGATTCGCATTGCAATTTGCGTGCGCGTTGCAAAATGCAATTTCGGAAAGTTGCTTGTTTTCATACGTCTGGAACTTTCCGTTGCAAACTGCAAGCTGAGTCCATAGCCCGCCTCTGAGCCGCCATTTCTGGCGCCATAAAAAGTAACACCAAATTAGCCACTTACACGCCCCCCCCCGCGTAACAACCCCTGGCATTGATCTTGCGAAGACACCTGCAGGTCGAGTCCTGGAAGCAGCAACGGATTCGGAATTCGGATTCTTGGTCATGGGAATGGGTCCAGTCGCAGAAGCAGCATCGGCACCGCTGGGCAGCGCCCTCAGGATCGTCAGGCGGGAGCAAAGCGCGCGCTCCCGCCAGCATCGGGGGGTGCTGGCCGAGGTGATCTACGAGTGTGACGTGCTGGAGATTCTGCGTACGGAAATGGAAACTGGCAGCACCTGCGACAGTGCGGAATTCGGGGATTTCTCCGCCGTCCACTTTGTGATCGGCGGAACCCCCGCGTTCCGGGCGCCGCTGCAGTCCGCGAACCTGATGCCGGGCGACAGCATTATCTTCGATGAAGATGGACCCTACACGATACTCAACGATGCTCCGTCACGCGCGGTCATCCTGAGCGTTCTCTACAAGGCTCCCGCGGTGGAATCAAACCAACGCAGTCATAAACAACGTCTTTAAATCGGCCAGTAGCAAAGGAGATCATGGTATGAAACTGACAAGACGGGATTTCAT
>CAYHFE010000833.1:0-2486 GCA_964355375.1 uncultured Verrucomicrobiota bacterium | reverse complement strand
TCTTTCGCGGGCGTGGGCGGCTGGTAGCGGTAGAAGTATTTGTTCGGCAGGATTTCGTAACCGAGTTGCGGGCTATCCTCCCAACGGATGATGGGCTTGGCGATTTCCCGTTTCAGGAACGTCTCGATGTCCTCGCCGTGCGGGATGTATTCGTCGTCCTGCACGTAATGGCGGTGCGTCCATTCGACGGAGAGGATTTCCTGCACGTCCTCGAACGCGGCTTTGAATTTCTTGGACGCGTTGTCCTTGGCCGTGAGAGCGAGCGTGACGGTGGATTCCTTGCCGGCCTTTTTCACGCAGGCGCGGAAGGTGATGGTTGCCTCCTCACCACCGGGATTGGTTTTGTCCCCACGACCCTCACCCGGCCTGCGGCCACCCTCTCCCGCTCCCGCGGGCGAGGGAACTGAATTGGGGGCGGCGTCCCCAGGGCGGCGCTCGTTCCTCGCTTGCCCTGGGCTAGTATCTTCTTGCCCTTTCAGGGCGGCAGATGGCGCTTCGCGGTAAAAGAAGTCCTGCTCTTTGGTGACCGTGGCGGCGGTGAAGGATTTTTCGTAAGGCTCGGTGACGATGGCGGGCTTGTCGTTCTCGTCCGTCTGCCAGAACACGACGCCGACTTTGTGGTAGGCGAAATCCTCACGCCGGAAAATCTTCACCTGGTCGTCGGCGTAGTTCTTGCCCCAGCCATCGAAATAACGCTCCTCGATCCAAGCGCGGTGCGCGTCGGTCATGCGGTTGCGCTTGCTGGCGAAGGCTTTTGGCTCCTTCTCGAACTGCTGGCGCGCGTCAATGAGCATGACGCGCCCGCGATGGCTGGCCGGCTTGTCGTTCCGCAGCAGCCAGATGTAGGTGAAGATGCCGGTGTTGTAGAACATCTGGTCGGGCAGCATGACGATGGCGTCGAGCCAGTCATTTTCCAGGATCCAACGGCGGATTTCGCTTTCGCCCGAGCCGCAGTCGCCGTTGGAGAGGGGGGAGCCGTTGAAGATGATGGCGATGCGGCTTCCCTCACCCCCAGCCCCTCTCCCATCCGATGGGCGAGGGGAGTCAAACGGAATCATCTTGGCGAGCAAGGTTTGCAGGAAGAGGAGCGCGCCGTCGTTGGATCGGGGCAGACCGGCCCGGTAACGGGTCTGCTTGAGCTTGAGGACCTCAGCTTCGTAGCCGTCCTTGCCGCCCCAGGTGACGCCGAAGGGCGGGTTGCTCAACATGCGGTTGAAGCGCCACTTCGCTTCCGGCCACTGGTCGCCCGGGTCGCGACTGTGCGGGTCGTGAGGGATGAGTGAATTGCCGAGGAAGATGGTGGCTTGCTGGTCGTTCTTGATGAGGAGGTCGGCCTGGCAAATGGCGTAGTTTGTGGGGGAGAGCTCCTGGCCGTGGATGGTGAGGAATTTTTCGACGCGCTCCCGCTCGTCGGGCGTGGCGGCGCGGTCGAGGAGGTGTTCTTTGGCGAGGACGAAGTCGAAGCGGCCGGTGGCGTCGTGCGGGGCGGGGCAATGTCGAATGACGAATTTCGAGTGGCGAACTTGGGGAAGTCCGAAAGACGAATTGCGGATGGCGATCGAATCAGTCATTTCCACCTCTCGCAGTTTTCTTGGACGCAACCGTGATTGCCACAAGCTGGTCCGCCTCGTCCTCAAGCCGGTCAAGTTCCTGCAAAGTCTGAATGTCGAATGACGAATTTCGATTGTCGAACGATGCGAATTCCGAAGGACGAACTGGCTGGACTTCGGCATTCGCAACTCGCACTTCGCGCTTCGCCACGCCGATGTTCTCGGCTTCGGGGCGGTTGAGCAGGTAAAGGAATCCAGATCATGCGGGAATGGTAAAGATCGACTTTAACGCAGTGAAAAGGAGCTGAGGCAAATCGAAGCCTGCCCTTGGAGCAACAATCGTGGCATGTCGGAACAGTAGAGATTCGCGCCCAACACAAAAGCGGGAAATTCGGATGGGAAGCCGGTCCTGAGTCGTGCAAGGGGAGATCCAACCCTACCGACCGCGACACACACCACCCCCCGCGATATCCCCGAGTCGTTCGGGACGTGAAGACGATGCGGTTTTCCCGGTGCCCATCGGTCCCGGCCGCCGTTGGAACAAACGGTCGGGGAACCGGCGGACCCCTCAGATGATCGGCCATCGCTCAGAATTGACTGTGGAGCGGGGCGACGAGCGCGCCGATCAGGTGGGTGAACACGCGGATGAGTCGAGGTCGAGGTAAGGAACTCATGATCATGAAGCAGAGGGGAGAGTCCGCCTGGCCGAATCCCGTTGCGATTCGCAAATTCCCGTTCCCGAGTTGTGGGTAACGCACAGGTCTTGGAGTGCGCCGGCCCTCCGGGGCTTTGGGCCAGAGCTCTGAAAACGGCAGAGGGCTGCCCCACTCCAAAACCTGGCGGAGTTCTTCTGCCACTCTCTCGAATATCGACCCACCCGATTGACGAACGGTTCATGGAGAGGGGACACCTCCAAAAATTGGACGTGAGTTGAGG
>CAYHFE010000832.1:0-2507 GCA_964355375.1 uncultured Verrucomicrobiota bacterium | reverse complement strand
GAGTCCCGCCTTCAGGCGGTCCGGCGTCCGATAACCCGAAGCCGGTGTCCGGAGGCGCTGGAGGTCAGAAATCAGGGGACCGGAGACAGGTTCCTTCAGAGCAGTTGCCGAAAGGCTTCGGGACTCAACCCAGCTTGCTTGGCAATGGCCCCCATGGTGACGGGCTTGATCGGATTATTCCGCGGGATGACCAAGGTGGTTTCTCCATTGCTCAGGATCACATGTTTGCTCTCGCGGATCACTTGGAAGCCGGCCCGCTGAAGCGCCTTGATCGCGGCGCGATGGTTGATGCCTGGAATGCGTGGCATCCGTTAAACAGTGAGTTCAACGTGGCTGACCGCGGTGCCAAATCGTGCGCGAATGTCCGGCTGAGCCTCCAGGTATTCGCCAATGGCACACCGCAGGTTCTCCAAGGCCTCATCGCGGGTGTCGCCCTCACTGATGCACCCTGGCAAATCGTCGGTCCAAGCGGTAAATCCTTCCGGAGCCTCGACCAGAGTGACTCGGTATTTCATAACAATGACACGCTAACGACGGGGCCGGTCCGTTGTCAAGCGGCGGGCTGCCTGGCGGAGCAGAGAGGGTTAAGCGCAGAGATCACAAAGGAGGGACGAATGATTCCCTCTCCTCGGGGAGAGGGAGAAGGGTCTTCATCTTTGCGTTCCTTGCGTTCTTTGTGGCTAAATCCTGAACCCGCGACGGCAAATGCGGAAGGAAACTTACCGAAGCACCACGGATTACACGGATCACACGGATGGGATGGGGAAAGTAGCGTGTTTCAAAAAGAACCGCGCACGGGGCGTGAACCCACCCCTTCACCCCTCCCAGGAGGGGAAACTGCCACGAGTGCCGCAAACGAAGCTCCCCTCCTCGGAGGGGCTGGGGGTGGGTCCAGGACAAGAAACGAAGAGCTGCTTTCCCCATCCGTGTCCTCCGTGCCATCCGTGGTCAGGAATCCTCCCAAATCAGAATTCATAAATCAGAAATCAGAAATCCTCCTCTCCCGGGTGATCGATGACCGCGAGGCGGTGTATCCGCTGATGATCAATTCCGTCGAACGAACTCTCGCCGCCTGACTTGCCTCAACCCAGCATGAACCTCTTTCCCTTTTTCAAAATCACCCGCAACCTGACTTCACATTTTATGCGCTCTTCATCCCTGACGGTTTTTGTTCTATGCGCCTTCAACCTGCTTGCGCTCCACGCCGCCAGCAGTGAAGTCACGCCTACCTCCGACGTTGCCGCAGGCTCGAACCGAGCCGCCAATCCCGCGGCGCCGATTCCCTTTGACCAACTCGGCGCGGCGGCGGCCAAACAATACTCCGGCGACGGCCTCGCCCTCACCCCGACCCCGACCGGCGCGCGCCTGCGGAATGTGTTCCAGCGCCTCGATGGCGAAGTCACCGGGGAAGGTCTTTGGTTGCGCTCGACGCAAGATCAGGCCGACGGCACGCCGTTTCGCGTCCTCGCGACGGCGGTTGGGCGCGAGGCGACGACTGAACTCAGGTTGACCCAATCCGGCGTCGTCGAGGCCGCGGATCAACTGGCCCGGCTGCTCCGTCCGGGGCTGATCGAGGAGTATTCGGTGAGCGCGGATGGAGTGCGGCAGGATTTCGTGGTGCGCGAGCGACCGGCGGGAACGGGCGCGTTGCGGGTGGAGCTGGCGGTGGAGGGCGCGAGCGCGGAAGCGGCGACGACGGGCGTTCAGCTCGTGCTGGCGGATGGAGGACGCAAGCTGAGTTACGGACAGCTCCGCGTGACGGACGCCGGCGGGCGTGAACTGGAGGCGCGGATCGAAGTGGTCGCCGCGGAACGGCTGACCGTGGTGGTCGAGGATGCGGAAGCGGCTTACCCGGTACGGATCGATCCCACCTTCAGCGATGCCGACTGGAGTAACACCTTGAACCCCGGCATTCCCGGGGTAAATGGCATCGTGATCGCCACGGTCGTGGACACCGAAGGCAGTCTCTACATCGGCGGTCTCTTCAAAGTCGTGGGTACAGTGGCGGCTACGAACATCGCGAAATGGGACGGGAGCGCCTGGTCCGCCGTTGGCACGGGAATTAACGACATGGCCTATGCTTTGGCGGTGAGTGGCACGAATCTCTACGCCGGGGGAGTCTTCACCAAGGCGGGCGGAGTGGCGGCCACGAACATCGCGAGATGGAACGGGAGCGCCTGGACCGCGCTCGGCTCGGGAATGAACGGTGTCGTCAATGGGCTGGCGGTGAGCGGCACGGATCTCTACGTCGGTGGAGGCTTCACCACGGCGGGCGGAGTGGCGGCGACGAACATCGCGAAATGGGACGGCAGCACCTGGTCAGCCCTTGGCGCGGGAATTAACGGCAGCGTCAGTGCGCTAGCGGTGAGTGGCACGAATCTCTACGCTGGGGGAACCTTCACCAAAGCGGGCGGAGTGGCCGCCGCCAACATTGCGAGATGGAACGGCAGCGCCTGGTCAGCCCTTGGCGCGGGAATTAACGGCAGCGTCGCGGCGCTGGCGGTGAG
>CAYHFE010000831.1:0-2547 GCA_964355375.1 uncultured Verrucomicrobiota bacterium | reverse complement strand
AGCAGCGCCCTCGCATCCCGAAGTTAGTGGTGAACGCGGAGCGGAACGAACGCGTCCTGCAAGAGCCGCTGCCACCATGAGCACCGGCATCCCGACCGGCTCGGGGCCGAGCTCTGGTCCAGTCCGGACTTATTCGAATTTGCGATCAAGATGAGACTAACTGCTCCCTCACCCCGTCCCTCTCCCATCGGATGGGAGAGGGTGTCCGAAGGACGGGTGAGGGCTAATTGCGCTCAACTTGAAAACAAAGTGGACTTGGCCACGCGGCCCTCAAAGCCAGACTCAGGTCAGGACCGGGTCCAGGATTTGACTCGTGTCAATGCGTTCTCGGAGGAAGCGGTATTGAATCACATCCTCAAAGAGAACCACTGAACAAGTTTATGAAACGACGCCAATTCCTCAAATCTGTCGCCCTCACCGGAGCCGCTGGGCTGCTTCTTCCCCGCACCACGCTTTTCGGAGCCAACGCCCCGAGCAACAAGCTGAACATCGCGCTGATCGGCACCTGGGGCCGCGGCGAGGCGCACTTCGGCGCCATCGCCAGCGAGAACGTCGTGGCCCTGTGCGACGTGAACGAGGAGCACCTGGCCTTTGGGGCCAAGCGCTTCCCCGGGGCCAAGACCTACGCGGACTGGCGGCTGTGTCTCGAGCAGAAGGACATCAACGCCGTGGTCATTTGCACCGCGGACCACACGCACGCCTTCGTGGCAAACTGGGCCATGAATCGCGGGCAACACGTTTATTGCGAAAAGCCCCTGGCCAATAGCGTGGAGGAGGCTCGAGTCGTGCGCGCCAATTTCCTCAAGAACAAGAACAAGCTGGCCACGCAGTGTGGCACGCAACGGCACGAACACGAGAATTTCGACCGCGTCCGGGAGTTGGTTAGAGACGGAGCCATCGGCGAACTGCAGGAAGTCTCGGTGTGGGGCGATCGCAAAATCCCCCGCCCCGGCTATCTGCCCGCGCAGGGCGAACCCCCCAAACACATCAACTATGATCTGTGGATCGGGCCATCACCGATGCATCCCTTCAATCCGGGCTACTTCTCCGGCGGACCGGGCATGAATTGCCTGTCGTGGAATATGTACTGGGACTTCGGCAGCGGCCAAGTGGGCGACATGGGCAGCCACACGATGGACCTCGCCTGGAACGCCATTGACGTCACCCTCCCGACTTCTGCCGAGGGCAAAGGCGATCCGTTCAACCCTGATGTCACCCCGGTCAAGCTCCAGATGCATTTTGAGCATCCGGCCAATGCCTGGCGGCCCGCCATCAAGGTTTCTTGGTATCAGGGCGGCGCCCTGCCGGAATCGCCGTCGCGCTATGTCGATTTGAAGAAGATTGATCATGGCGCCATGTTCGATGGCGCCAAAGGGTCGCTCGTGGCCGATTTTACCACCCGAGTGCTTCTGCCGAATCGTCGAGGAGCGGACATGACCCACTACAAGCCACGGACCAAGGAGGCGCTCATCCCGCCGATGGGCAACTTCCAAAAACAATGGATCAACGCCTGCAAAGGCAGCCTCAAGACCGCCTGCGATTTCGAGTATAGCGGCAACATGATCGAACAAATGCTGCTGGGCTTGGTGGCTTATCGGGTCGGCAAAAAGATCGCCTATGACCCAGCGGCGGGACGGGTCGCCGACAACCCGGAGGCGAACGCTCTGCTCCGTCGCACCTACCGGCCCGGCTGGACTCTGAACGGGTAGATCCAAAGCCTCGGCGCCGCGTGTTTTCCGATCATCTGGAATAGGTTTCACGCGGCGCTCGCTTCGCGGGGGCGAACCGCGGCTTCGCGGGGCGAAAGGGTGCCCTGCTTCGAGGTTCATCCGAAGGATCGAGGAAGGGGACTGCAACTCGTCGAGAGTGGCAGTCCCGACGTCTTGTGGGCCAGACAAGAGCCGCTCCAACCCGACGAGGAACGGGGATTATCGAGGGCACCCCCCAAGATCGAGTGACTGGGGCTGGAATCTTCGGTTCCGGCAAACAGGACCGGAAACTCAAGCCGTCCGCAGGGTATTCCGATCCGGTTGCAGACCCTTTGATATCGAACTCCTGCAACTTCCATCTTTGCTTCACATTCCCCAGCTCTCGTGCGAATCGAATGCTCCGCCGATCTGCTGAGACTTCGTCACTTTCGCCTGGAAATCCAGCGGAGCAACAGCCTGGGAATTGTGGAAGGAACCTGTGTGCAGTTCGGCAAGAAGGCTTGAGCCGACTGCCAGCAATTCTCATTTTGACAAGTATGTAGTCCCGGCTTCAGCCGGTCGCCACTTGAAAACCGGCTGAAGCCGGGACTACATGCGTGGAACGGACACTGTCCTGAGTCAAAATGAGAACTGCTGCCGACCGCAAGACCAATTTGACAGGATGGACCAGATTGGCAGGATTGAGCGGATGATCGGCCCACTTGGTGAAGGAAAGTGGAGAGCCGCTCAGCTCAGGTGTTGCGCCCCTTCCCAGCCGTGCGCCCTGGTTTAGGCTGAACCCCGCTGCGGGCAAAGCGCCTCACGATGCCGCTGCGTTCATCATCGACCTTGTTGAAAT
>CAYHFE010000830.1:0-2548 GCA_964355375.1 uncultured Verrucomicrobiota bacterium | reverse complement strand
ACCGCCATTCTATTTACTTTTTTCGGGGTTTTAGAAAATTAGGCGAGGATCAGGGAGAAACCGGCCAGCCCATCGCATCAATGACTCACCAGACGCCAAAACATCAACGTATTCCGCAATGTAACAATCCTGTTACCGTAAACTTTTTGGTTCTTGTGAGCTCGGCAGCGAGGGCACGGGCTGGCTGTTCCTGGGCTTGCTTTTCATCGCCATGATGATTCCGAGGCTGAGAGCGATCGTGAGCATCGCCAACGACAGGCTGAACAGGATGATCTTGAGGTAGTGTCGCAGCCTCATCCGTCTCGCTTCTTTCCTCTGCTCCGCCTCCGCTTTCTCGGCCAGCATTCGAGTGAGCATCTTGTTCATCTCGATATTCATCAAGATGCTCCGCATTTCATCTTCGACCTCCCGTCTGGCCACCGCGCTCGCTTCTAGGAAGAAGCCACGGGCCTGGCGCAGCTTGGCCTGGATCTCACCTTGAATCGCCGCGACTTGCTCCCGCTCAAGCGCATAGTCAACCTCCCCTCCAAAACACTTGCTCGACGCGTAGGCGAGCGCCAGCGCCGGCATGTCGGACAAAGTGTTCAAATAGTTTATGATTTGGGAGAAGGCCCTCGTTTGGGTCTCGTGCAAGTTCGTGTGCTGACGGACCAATTCCTCCTCCGTTGCCCAATTTTCCAGTGTCGTCTCGGCCGCGTCAACCGCGGTCTCCGAATGGCCCGCCTCCCGGTCCTTCACCGTGCCTTCCGCTTCGTCCGGCATGAGGGTGCGGTCGTCCGCCTCGTGCGAATCCGGCCTCTGACCGGCCTCGAGGCTGTTCGGCACGGGATGGGGTTGGCTCGAAGGGTCCGGCAACGTCTGTTCCTCGAGTCTTCGTTGGATGAGCTTGATATTGCGGTAAGTAATCAAGAGGTTGTTGACTGTGTGAAGATAGCTGCACAGGACGCGATCCAAAGGCGTGAAAGCGACCTCACGAATCCGCCGGGCCAGCGCCGGCGCGGGACTTTCGCGCACCACGGTCTGAATGGAGTCAGCGCGGATGATCTCGGCCAGTCTCCGACAGATCTCTTGAGTCATCTTGTCGGCCAGATGGAAGAACCTCGGAAAAGACTCCTCCCGAGTCACTGCCCTGAGCCGGTGGGTCGATCCCGGGGACAATTGAAAGGGTTCAAGGAACTCTTCCGTGCCTGCGATGACCACGCCCGTCATCGCGGCATAGATTCTCCCTTCAGCCACTTCTTCCGGGGACAAACGGGGCGATCCGGCCTGGTTCGTCGGTGAAGTGTTCGCCGACGCGCAAACGGGAACGGATAGCGCAGGTGTTGATGTCATACTTTCCTGATCGGCAGGTTGAGCATTTTTCCCCTCTCTTCCGGATCACTCGGCATCAAGCGGACCAAGATCACTCTGGGCCGGACCAACGGATTGTTGGAAAACTCTTCTCCAAGAATGTGCTCCCATGGTTCCTCGAGCACTTACGGTCGCTCGGAGGATATTTGTCACGGTTTCCAGCAGCTCTCCGATGGTAAACGGCTTGAGTAACGTAGCGTCCATTGGCCGCCCGGAGTGCCAATTCAGCTCCTCAGTCGGCATCGCTCCTGACATCAGGATGACCGGCAGTGTCATGCGGGCTGCACGGAGTTTCTCGATCAGCCCGATGCCAGTCAGCCGGCCCATCCGGTTGTCGGTAATCAGAAGGTCAAAGCTGTTAAGTTGAAGCGCGTCCCAGGCAGCGGCCCCGTCTTCGACCGTGACCACCTGATAGCGAGAGAGCGCCAGTGCTTCGGCGCAAATGTGGCGAGTGCACGGCTCGTCATCCGCCACAAGAATGCGCTGGGGCTGATTCGCTTGAACTCGAATGGGCGAGTTGACAGCCGGCTCGCCTGGAATTCTCAGAAGAGTGCTCATAGGTTCATGTTACCTCGACTCCTCCGCGAGGGAGGATTCTCAAACCGGCTCTCAGAATTGGCGATTGCATAAGCGTACGTCTTAGTTTCCAAACTCTTGGTCTGTCACAATAGAGTGCGATCCCACGCAGGCGCTATGGGGTGTAACCCTAACGACGAGAGCTTGACTGAGGGGACCCTGGTGCAGGCTGGGATAGAACCAGAAAGCGAGATTTACTTCGAAGGACTCTCCCACAGGGGCGCATCCCCGAGGGCGGTTGCAGAAAATCCGAGTGGATCAATGAGGATGTGAAAACGGTGCGAATAATCCGGACAATCTCCCCCATCTCTATTTCACTCGCGAGATGTCAGAACCCCTTGGCCTGCCCAAGCGCGAGCCACCCTCCATTTCAAATCACAACGGCGCGCGCTGCCTTGTTGGATCAATCCCCACACCGGAGAGTCTGAAGCGCCCAGCGAGTCCTCCTTTTATCGCGCTTGGAAAAGCCTGATGCCGCGGCAAATGCAAGCCGTGCTCGATCGGCGGCTGGACCAGGTCGTAGGACCGGCGGATCGCCAGGAACGGGTCGTCATCGATGGCAAAACGCTTACTGAGGGGTGCGCAGGATAGAACACACGATGCCCTCACCCCGTCCCTCTCC
>CAYHFE010000829.1:0-2550 GCA_964355375.1 uncultured Verrucomicrobiota bacterium | reverse complement strand
GGAGAGGGACGGGGTGAGGGCATCGTGTGTTCTATCTTGCGCACCCCTCAGTAAGATATTAGCCGGGCGCAGCCCTCGCGGCCGCTCGTTTGCACCCGGCTCATCTCCGAGGCTCTTCCAGAGCCGACTCCCGGAGCGGCCGAGGCCTGGCCGAACCGAATGCGCGCTCGATCCGACCCGGAGGCAGAATCGGCGCGACCTTGCGAGGAACTTCTGCCCCCGCCAGTTCACCAACCACTTCGGGATGCACCGTCCGCGCCGAAGAAACGAACCACAGAGCACACCGGGATCGAGCAGGAGCGAGTCGAGCAAGTTGGCTCGGTTCGACAGAAGAGAAAAGGCCGCGCCGGTCGAGGCCAGCGTGGCCAGGGTGCGCGCTGGACCGTGATGACGCCAAGGCCGTGCGGAATCGTGGATCAATTTGCCGGCCACTCTCCACCCAAATAGCGATAGGCTAAAAGAACATCCCTCATCCGCTGAATGCAGTCAGGGTAGAAGCAGACATCCTCTGAGTCGGTATGGCCGGACATCCGAACAAGCATTTCCTTTCCGGCTAGAATTCGATTCAAAGTTGGAGCGTGCGCCTTGGCATTCTCGTCACAAGTTTCCCAAAACACGTCTCCAATCGGCTCAGTCTTGACGCGGCTTTCGTGTTTCCATGGGAAAGGTTCTCCGCCATCTATTTTGATTCTGTATCCTTGGATGAACAGTGGCTTGGCGCTGACACGTCGGAGGACAAATCGCAAAAGTGGGCTTCCGTGTTTTTGTCTTCCGATATAAAAGTATGCGACAGTCTTCATGTACAAGTAGTCAGGAAGTCGTGGTCGCAGCCATTCAATTCCCTCCAGTGGATCCACGCTTCCGACCTGAAGGCGATCAACAATAGCCTTGGCCTCCTCCCGTTGGGCCTCCGTCAAAGGCGGAAGATATCGGACGGCGGGGGCGGCTTTGGCCGCCTCGGTGGAGGGGTGAACCGATTCCCTGTTTGCTATCTCCTTCAGCTTATCGAGAAGCCCCATCGAGAAACCACCAAGCAACTCCAACGCCAAACCAAGAATTCCAAGAGTGGCGATCAGTGAAGCCGTTCCCCAGAAAAAGTAATAGAAGATGCCGTGGCCCGGTGCGGGAGCTGGTGCATCAATTGGGGTCGGCGTCAGCGGTGCAGGTGGAATCGGGGCTGGTTCCACCTCTGGCGCGGGTGGCCCGACCGGAACCTCAATCGCCTGCGCACACGTCGGGCAGTCGATCAACTGATTGGCCAATTCATCGGGCGCTTCAATCGACTGCTGGCAGTGAGGGCAATCGAAACGAATGTCGCTCATAAAGGTCGCCGGGGGCAACTTCCCGTCGCCCGACTTCTACTCCGACCCGGGCGAGATGCAAAGCCAAAAGACACTTCCGGCAAGATTGTCACCAGTGTTCCCACCTCAACCCGCGCTTCACTGGCGGCGGGGCCGAGCCCTTTCGTTTCCTGGCGACGACACGAAAAGGGCGCCAGTTGAGCCGGCGCCGTGTTCGGCGTGAATGGGGCTGGGTCAGTCTGGCCGGACCAGCTCGGCCTCGTCCTGTTCAGGCGGCAGAGCGTTCATGTGGTCGGCGTCAATGCACTGGGCGATTGTCTCGTAGGAACGACTCGGGGGGGAGGCATCGCGGGTGGCTGGTGGGTGTCGCGATCGGTGGGTCTGTATCCGCCTCTGCGCGACTCAGGACCGGTTTCTCCTCCGAGTTTCCCGCTTTTGCATTGCGGGCGAATTTCTACTGTTCCGACATGGCACGATTGTTACTCCAAGGGAAGGCTTCGAATTGCCTCAACTCCCTTCTCTGTTTTGCGCTGCGTTCAAAAGAACTTTAACCATTTCCGAATGATCTGGACCGAGCCGTCCCAACTGGACACCGACAACGTCGCTGCTTTCCGCCGCGGCCACACCCGCAGTTTTCTCAAATCATGATCCGCCTCGAAGACATCAAACCCGGCCTCTCCCTGACCGGCCTTAAATCCGGCGTCATCGTGACCGTCATCGCCGCTGTTCCCATCGGCACCGGCGCGGTCCAGGTCATCTGCAAGCTGCCCGACGGCACCATCAGCCTTGCGCCGGAGCGAGTCTTTCGGATCTCGCTCCGGACTTATTCACCTCCACCTACCGCCCTCAGGCCATCGATGCAGAGACCATTGCCGAGAACCACCGTTCGATCGAAATCCAACTCGCATCCCTGCGCTTCTTTGACCTTGGGCGCAACCTGCCGACCTATGCTGGGCTGATCTTGTTTGCCAAAGACCTATTGGGTTGGTTGCCGAACGCCTACATTCAATTCGTCCATCTTGACGGAACGGACATGAGCGCGGACCCGCTTTCCGAAAACGTTTTCAGGGTGATTTGCTCTCAGTCATTCGCAACTTGAACTCCTTTGTTTCCCTGATCACCAGTACTCGACCAGAGCGCAGCTCGCCTCTCGAAGAAAAGCTCGTTTCCGATTATCCTGAGGCTGCTTGCCAGGTTCGCATCCTCCGTGATGATCAGGCCGCCAATCCTAGCCTTGAGCTCCTGCAAC
>CAYHFE010000828.1:0-2552 GCA_964355375.1 uncultured Verrucomicrobiota bacterium | reverse complement strand
GCGGCAGAATCGGACGCCTCCCTAAACTAGACAATCATGAGAACTGACCCGTTTACAATCATAAGAACTGACCCGTTTACGACCCGTTTACGGTGTAGCGCCTTCGCGCTCGCCTGCCAACTACTCATGTCATCTCTATGGCGGTGGCATGCCCCAGGTCTCCCAAAGCCTACTGGGTGCTGGCCGGCGCGAAGGAAATCTCGAGCTCCATCGCCACCGCGAGCGGTTGGTTCGGGCCGATCAGGAGGTTTGTCACCTGGTAGGGCAGGCGCAATTTCTTGACCCCTGCTTCCGTTGTCGTCTTGCCCGTGACGGACAGGAGCACGGTTTTCCGCGCGGCCAAGATCAATTCGGCCGGGATGGCCACTTCCGCCAGTTCCCCAGTCCGCTCCAACCTGAACTCCACGTCCGAAAGATTGTGGATCTGCACCAGCACTCGCTGTTTGCCTTTCAGGGCGAACTTGGAGTTCTTGATCTCGGTGGATGCCGCAAAAATCGGCCGCAGAAACTTTTCATCCCCGATCAAGCGATCGCCGGAATAGACCGCGGTCTGCCGGGCGAAGAGCGCTTCCCGGAGCGCCTCCGCCGTGCGCTCCTTGGCGAAGACGAGCGTGATCGGGCGATGATCGCCTTGGTGGACGTGGTAATCGAGGTTCAGCGGGTTGTGGATATCCGAGTTGCTGAGGAGGGCCAGCTTCTTCTCGATCGCCCACCGGTGCGCCTCCGGGTAGTAGTCGCGTCCGTTCACCACTTCGATGCCATGCAACATTCCACCTTCGAGGAGTTCGGTGTGCTCCGGATACCAGCGCACGACCCCATTGGTGATCTGGGCTTCCCACCCGGGATGATTCCAGAAGATGAAGGCGCCCTGCTGCCGGGCGGCGGCGACGGAGGCCCGCCAGTTGGTCACGGCCAGCGAGGTGGAATTGGTGAGAAAGATGGCGTTCAGATGGCCCGGGGGCATGGCGCGGGTGATCTCGGAGCCTTTGACCACGAGCAATGCCAGCTCGGCGCCGGCGCTGCGCGCGATTTCGTACGAGCGGTTGTGGTTGGTCGAGAGGTCGGCCTTGTGCGGCTGATACTCGAGGTGGTCCGTGATGGCGAGGGCATCCAACCCTTCGCGCCACGCTTCCTCCGAGCGGACCGACGGCCAGACCAAGCCATCGGAGAACACCGTGTGAATGTGGAAATCGCATTTCAACGTGGCGAAGCCGGGAATGTCCGGCAGGTAAACGGGCGTCCGAGCTCGGGTGACTGGCTCGTGCGCCCACGCCGCCATCGAGAACGAAGCCAGGAGTAGCCCGACCAAAAGTCGCGGGGTTGATTTCATATTGTGTGAGGAAAGTAGCGAACAGCGCAGCGCCCGGCAATCGGAGAATCGATCGCGGCCACCCCTTGGAAAATGTCCTCTCGCGAGCCGCCCCGCCGCCGCCATGGCTTGGCGCGCAGTCCGCAAGAGTCAAGAGTCAAGGCCACCAGAGCCGATAGAACCGGAGCAGACCGGAGAGGGTATTGGTGACCCGGACCGCTCCGCCGTCATTCACCGCGACTGTTTCGACCACGGTCCAAGTTGAACCGGTCGGGGCCAGGGCGGTGGCGGATTGGAGCACCCAGCCGGCCCAGTTGGCTGGCCATTCTAAAACCGCCCGACTGCCGGTTCCGCGAACGACCTTCAACGCGGGTGGACGGCTTTCCGGATTCTCGCCCACAACTGCCGTGCGGGCCATGGCGGCCATAACCGTCGTGCCGCGCGAATTGGGATGGACCGTATCGGGAAACCACTCGGCGTGCCCGGTGAGCAAGACTTGGAAGTCCAGCACCGCGTGACCCAGCCGAGCCGCCAAGTCGCGGATGGCGGGAGCGATATTCGTCCGCACGATGCCGGGTTTGATGTCGAACGCTCCGCTGGCATAGACCGGACAAGGCGTGCAGAGGAGAATTCGCGGATGGCTGGTCAGATTGGTGTAGGACGCGATCAACTCCTCCATGTCCGCGACGAAGTTCGTGCTGTAACGCCAGTTCTGCGGCTTGGAGTCGTTGGTGCCGAGCTTGATGATGACGATGTCGGGGTTGGCCTTCTGGCTGTTGGTGAACGCGCTTTCTCTCCAGTAGGGAAAGTCGCCTTTCTTCAAGAGGGTCCGTCCGCTCACCCCGAAGTTTTGCACTTGGTAAGCAGGTCCCAACAAGCGTCCGAGCTTGGCCGGGTAGCTCTCGGTGGTCGGGCTGCTCAAGCCACTGCCCTCGGTAATGCTGTCGCCAATGCAGGCGATCTTGAGCGGGGCCGCGGCGCTGGGATGGGCCCAGCCCAAGAAGGCCAGGCCAGCCAAGAGCAGGAGTCGGAACATACGGAAGAACAGTAGCCAGCCTTCGACTCGGGTCAAGTTCGCTCACCGTCTTCACGTCGTTGCGGGCCCATCTCCGAATGAGGACGGCCCGGGCACCGCAGTCTTCTCCTTCCCCCGCGGCGAGAGAGCCCAAAAGGAACTTCTCCGTGTCGTTACTGAGGGGTGCGCAGGATAGAACACACGATGCCCTCACCCCGTCCCTCTCCC
>CAYHFE010000827.1:0-2559 GCA_964355375.1 uncultured Verrucomicrobiota bacterium | reverse complement strand
CGACATCGCTCACTCCGAAGGCGAAAGAGACGCTGCTCGCCGACCTGGAACTGCCTGTCGTGTCGCTGGAGGACCTCTACGGCGGAAAACTCGTCGCCGCCCTGGACCGGCAACACCCACGGGACCTGTTCGACGTGATGCAGCTTTTTCTCCACGGAGAAATCACGTCGGAAATCAGGCGCAGCTTTGTGGTCTATCTCGCATCTCACAACCGGCCGATACATGAGGTGCTTTTCCCAAGCCTTCGGGATATTTCCGGCGACTATGACAATACGTTCCGGGGCATGACCGCAGACCCCGTGGAGCTGGATGCTCTGCTTTCGGCGCGAGAACGCATGGTTACCGAACTGCAAGCTGGCCTGGATGCCAATGAGCGGGAATTTTTGCTATCGCTCGCGCGCAATGAGCCCAATTGGGATTTGCTTGGCATCGAACACCTTGAGCAACTCCCCGGCATCCGGTGGAAACTCGAAAATCTCGGCCGCCTGGCAAAGGCCAACCCGAGGAAGAGCAAGGAGCAAGCGCACGACTTGGAACGACTGCTCCGAAAAAGCGTTTGATGACGCTGCGCTCGAAGATGCGGCATTCGTGCAGCGCACGCAATCCCGGGTAATCGGGATCGCCGCACTCGTCACCCGCACGCGTGTCGGCGATAATGTGCTCGAGCAGTTTGCAGAGCGCGAAGAACGGGTAACCTCACCCTATGAACAATTAATCGCTTGGTTACCTCGCACCAAGCGAATCCGCTCAGTTTGGCTAGTTGCAAGTGCGGATTCAAACCAGCATTCCGGATCGTTGTGGTATTATGATGGATATAGCCATCTAAACTGCTGATAAATAGCATGCAACGATGGCTATTACCATCATTTTTTTACATTTATTGTTATGATGTCTATAATCATCCTTATATATCGTATTAGGATTTAAGGATGGCTTTAACAAGCAAAACTGATATTGAGATTCTGCAAGAAATAGGCACACGCCTGCGCGCCTATCGGCTGCAGATGAATCTAGCGCAAGCCGACCTCGCCACGCGCGCGGGTATCAATCGGACAACGATCCGGGATATAGAGGCCGGCAAGGACTCGCAACTGTCCACCCTCGCGAAACTCCTGAGGGCGCTAGGCCGGTTGGAGGACCTCAATGCCTTCATGCCAAAGCCGTCTGTTTCGCCTATTCAACTGATGAAGCTCCAAGGCAAGCCCCGCCAGCGCGCCAGAAAGAGCTTCGATGGCTAACGTGCTCGTACTTGCGCAGGTCTGGCTCTGGAACAAGTTCGTCGGTGCGGTTACGGAGGAAGATGACGGCAGAATCACCTTCGAATACGACGAATCTTTCCGGCGCCGCGGCCTTGAAATCTCACCTCGCAAGCTGCCGCTCAGCCTGCGT
The DNA here is from genome assembly GCA_964355375.1 of uncultured Verrucomicrobiota bacterium. Classification (GTDB taxonomy): domain Bacteria; phylum Verrucomicrobiota; class Verrucomicrobiia; order Limisphaerales; family SIBE01; genus CAYHFE01. Next base: position 1,170 of record CAYHFE010000827.1, on the reverse strand, counting down.
GGACCGGTGAGTTTTCCTGAACTGAACCGGGTCGATGCCTTCGCCGGTCTGCCAGGCGTGCTGGCCGATGCCCTACCCGACCGCTTCGGTAACGCCATCATCAAGGCCTACTTCGAGAATCTGGGGCAGCCTGACAACGCCATGAGCCCCGTCCAAAAACTCCTCTACATGGGGAAGCGCAGCATGGGCGCGCTGGAGTTCCGGCCCGCCACTCGTGGGAGAGCCAATGCGCACGAGCAGCAGTCGTTGGAGATTGCGGACCTCGTCGAGCAAGCGCGTAAGCTCATTGAAGGCGAGACCGCTGTGGCCGTCGCGGAAATCATGCAAGTGGGCTCGTCCGCAGGCGGAGCACGTCCCAAGGCAGTCATTCTGTGGAACCGTAAGAAGGACGAAGTACGCTCAGGCTTTGCAGCACCAAAGTCTGGCGATGAGCATTGGATCATCAAGTTCGACGGCGTCGGTGAACTTGATGCGCCCAATCCGGCCTCACAGCCGTACAACCGCATCGAGTACGTGTACTCATTAATCGCAAAAGATGCCGGAATCGAAATGGGAGAAACCCATCTGCTGACTGAACGCGGCTATGGGCATTTCATGGTGAAGCGCTTCGATCGCGACGGTGGGAAGAAGCTGCACATGCACAGCCTCGGGGGCCTGGACCACGCCGACTACAACGCTCCAGGGACTTATTCATATGAACAATTCCTGCGCGTCATGCTTGAGTTTGCCCTTGGCTATCCGGCGTTGGAGCAAGCCTTCACGCGGATATGTTTCAACATCATGGCGGTCAATCAGGACGACCACGTGAAAAACATCAGCTTTCTCATGGACGAATCCGGACGCTGGGGCCTCGCCCCCGCCTACGACCTCACCTACGCGCGCGGGGCCGGCTATACGCGCCAGCATCAGATGACGCTGGGTGGCAAGCGGGACGGATTCACGGGTAACGATCTCACTGGCCTAGGAAAAAAATTCAGCATCAAGCACGACGGAAAATTAATCATCGACCGTGTGCGCACCGCGCTGGCCAAATGGGACGTGCTGGCGGGGGAGTGGGGCGTGCCGGCGAAGAACATCACACAGATCAAGTCTCGATTCCGCATCGGGTAGCGTTGATTGATGGCTATTTGAGGTTGCCGTGCTCGTCTATCGCCACCGCCGGCACGGGAC
>CAYHFE010000826.1:0-2561 GCA_964355375.1 uncultured Verrucomicrobiota bacterium | reverse complement strand
TCATGGCCTCGATTCACGTCCAATTTTTGGAGGTGTCCGCTACCCATGAACCGTTGAAGGTAGGGACGCGCGGCTCGCCAGCAGTTCTCATTTTGACAAGTATGTAGTCCCGGCTTCAGCCGGTCGCCACCTGAAAACCGGCTGAAGCCGGGACTACATGCGTGGAACGGACAGTGTCCTGGGTCAAAATGAGAACTGGTGATTTGCGACTGGCCTTTGCCCCTGCGACCGCGGTAATAACGAGACATGGACTCGTCGGCATGTGGAGCGCGCAGCGCTGCGTCAAGCAAGACTGAAAACGATCAGAGCTTTCTCCGTCCACCTTGGTTCGCACCCCACGCGGACGGAGAATCTCGATTCATCTCAGAGTTGCGAAGACACGAGGAAACCGGCACTCTAAGCGAGGACGGACCAAACCACGAGAAGCTCTTGGGAGGAGATCCCCATTCGACCGTGAACGAGCCGCCGCGAGCAGGAGTGAACGCCGCATGAGCAAGCCCAGAAGACCGAAAGCGCCGCCCGCCCGCGACCCGCGTCCGAGACCGGCGCCCCAGGCGCCGCCGGCCCGCTGCCCTGGCACCGCGCCGGAACCGCAGGCCAAAACGCCCCAGGAAGTCATCCGCGAACTGCAGCTCCGTCAGATTGAATTAGAGGAGGCGCACGCCCGGATCCAAACGGTCTTGGAGTGCATCCCCGATGCATTCTTCAGCCTCGACCGCGCGTGGCGCTTCACCTACGTCAATCGAGCGGCGGAGCGGCTTCTTGGTCTGTCCCGGGAACAACTCATCAGGCGCAACATCTGGGAGATGTTCCCGTCGGTGGTGGGTTCGACGATTCAACGGGAATTCGAGCGCGCCCTGGCCGAGAACGAAGCCACGCATTTTGAGGAATTCTACCCGCCCTTTGAAGCTTGGCTCAAGACCCAAGCCTATCCCTCCGCGGCGGGCCTTTCCGTTTACTTCAGCAACACCACAGCGAGCCGCCAAGCCGAAACGAGACTGCGCGAAAGTGAAGAACAACTCTACCTGGCCCTGCAGCACAGCAACGACGCCATCTTCTGGGCCGACGCGGAAACCGGGATTCTCCTCCGCTGCAACCCCAAAGCCGAGGAGCTGACCGAGAGAAGCCGCGACGAGTTGATCGGGATGCACCAGACACAACTGCATCCGCCCGATCGCGATTACCGGGAGGTTTTCCGGCAAGCGGCGGCCGTGCCAACCGCGGAAAACATCGAGGCGGAAATCCTGAGCCGAACGGGGAAACGCACTCCCGTCGTCATCAACTCTTCAGCGGTTACTCTCGGACGGAGAAGGATCGTCCAGGCCGTCTTCCGTGACGTCACCGAGCGCAAGCGGGCCGAAGAGAAGCTCAAGCTTGATGCGGTGCGGCTGCAAGCGCAATTGGAGCTGCACAAGCTGATGGACGCGCCACCCGACCAGCTCTTGGATTTTGCGCTGGAGGCCATGACGAAATCGACCCTGAGCCAGTTCGCTTTTCTGGGTTTCATGAACCCAGCCGAAACCGTCATGTCCGTCCACGCCTCGAAAGACGCCATGGCCCAATGCGCCGTTGCAAACAGGCCCATGCACTTGACTGTTGCCGAAGCGGGGTTGTGGGGTGAATGCGTCCGGCAGCGGCGGCCGGTCATCGTCAACGCCTACGCTGATTCGCCTGTCAAAAAGGGCTATCCCGCCGGCCACGTCCCGATGGAACGATTCCTGGCCGTTCCCGTTTTTGATGGCGAAAGGATTGTCGCGGTGGCTGGCGCCGCCAACAAGGCCGGTGACTTTACTGAATCCGACGGCCTTGAGCTTATCCTCCTGACCGAAAGGCTCTGGGACATTCTCCGGCGCAAGCGGACGGAGGAGGCGTTGCGGCAAAGCGAGGAACAACACCGGACCATCCTTGAGACGGCCACCGACGGCTTCTGGCTCGTCAGCACGCAGGGGCGTCTCCTGGAAGTGAATGAGAGCTATTGCCGGATGAGCGGTTATAGCGCGCAGGAACTGCTGGCCCTGGGCATTTCCGACCTGGAAGCCAGCGAAACGGCCGACGACTCCGCCGCCCATCTCCAGAAGATCATGGCGCGGGGCGAGGCGCGATTTGAATCGCGGCATCGCCGCAAGGATGGGAGCATTTTTGACGTCGAAGTCAGCGTCCAGTACCGGCCCAGCGCGGGCGGGCGGTTTGTGGCTTTTCTGCGGGACATCACCGAGCGCCAACTGGCGGCGGACCGCTTGCGGCGGGCGCACGACGAACTGGAAATGCGGGTGCAGGAACGGACGGCCGAGCTGCGGCAGACCAACCTCCAATTGCGCCAGGAGATGGAGATCCGCCAAAAAACCGCGCAGGAATTGACCGAGGCGGAATTGCGCTACCGCACGGTGGCGGATTTCACGCATGATTGGGAGTACTGGGAAGCCCCGGCCGGCGCTTGGCGATATTGTTCACCCTCTTGCGAGACCATGACGGGCTACTCCGCCGAGGAGTTCATCGCGGACCCGAGACTCCTGGCCCAGCTCGTTCATCCGGAAGACGTGGGCCTTTGGCGGAATCACCAA
>CAYHFE010000825.1:0-2569 GCA_964355375.1 uncultured Verrucomicrobiota bacterium | reverse complement strand
CACGCATTACTGCCTACTACCTATCGACAAATCGCGAACGAGCGCACTGGTTGCTTTGGGTGCGGTCGTATGACGACAACTGGGGCAAGTGGGATAACCCGCGGATCAGCTTGTACGCGCCTAAAGGAGAGGTCCCCAGCGAAGTTGCCGCCGCCTACCTGCTCTTGGATTCATGGGTAGAGGAGGCTGGTGGGGATTACGATCCCGGTCACTTTCACTGGATCAACAACGCAAACTTCCTCTCTATAGAAGAAATCCACGCAATCGCTCGCGTTGTCTGGCCAGAGAGAGAAGCAGCCTAGCCGACACCGCGCCGCTCTTTGGGCGCGGATGACCGGTGCTTTACCAAGCAGCTATAAACGGCATGAGGGAACTCACCCTGCAAAACAAATACTGCAAAGAGGATATGAACGTGATGAAAAGATTGGAGACAAAAGAAGTATTCGACGAACATATATTCGCGCAGGCGAGCGAAGGGCGTTACCTTGCTCCAGAGGGGTGGTATCCCTTACTCGGTCTACCGGGGATGATAGCCATAGATCGAGGCGCAGTTCTGTTCTGCAAATTGCAGAACCCAATCGAAGCGGAAATGCAGAAGTTCTGCCTGAACGGAGTCATCGAAAAGATCCGCATTCACCGCTCCGCCAAGGTCAATGGACCGGACACCATGCTGGTACTGGCGTCAGACCTATTCCACGAATTCGAAGTCTGCCAAGTCCCCATGATGTCCGATGCTGAGGTAAAGGATTGGATCGGTGTGCGCTGAGGTGCCTGCATCGATGGAGCAACTTCGAGATGACATCGAGCTCTTGGAGCAAACGCGTCCAGAGAGTCGCCTCGTCGACAATTTCAAGAAGCAGTTGGCGGCCTGGGTGTCGGCGGGGGGCGTGTTACCCGAACGAACCTGGATGAACACTGTGTTACTGACCCCAGACGAGCCTTATCCCGGCGGAAAGGGCGAGAAGATCATGTGCCTGACTCCGTGGCTGCAGAGAGCACACGAACGCGAGCGGCTCCGTGAGCGGTTACGTGAGTTGATCGCATTGGAAAGTGAAGGCGGTAAATGACGCCCATTGATGCAAATTGATGGAACTGATGGGGCGGAATCAGCGCGAAGATTGCTGAGTGACTTTTCAGGGCTGACCCACCTCACGGGCTTGGGGGGATTTAATCCAGATTGCCGGCCCCGACGCTTCGTCGAACTCGGCTAAACCGGAGAATTCTATGTCGCACGTAACCGGCGCTTCGTCCTCAGCGCGATCCCTACCCGTTTTGCACCTGAGGAAGACTCAGGAAGCGGCGGAGTATCCCAAGAGCTTCTTCAAGGACACGCTGGTCGCACCGCGGGTTGCTGCGGTGGCCAACCGTTTCCCGGGCAACGTCCGACTGGACCTGCTCGATGCCTTGCTCGGGTTCATCTGGGCGGGCCTACGGGGGCATCTGGCCGATCCTGTTCGCGTGATTGAAACCCGCCGCCATAGAGCCGTGAGCTTCATGGAGGCGGTTTACTTCCGCATCGACAAGGCCTCAGGGCGCGTGACTTTGAGCCAACTCGAGAAGAGGGACGGCGATGTGGTGTTCGTTCGAGACGACAAGGCGACGGTAATTGATCTCCCCGTCAGGCTGAACGGATTCTTTCTGGATAGCTTTCTGGTGCCTTGGCGCAACCCGATCGCCGACTGTTTTATCGACCACCATGCCACCGGCTCCAACGTGGACTGGTATGCCGCGATCAAGCTGGAGCTCCAGCGCGCTCTGGCCCGGAGCACCAACTGGTACCGCCTGCGGTGTCATCTTCGCGATGCCCTCCAGTTGGATCCTCAAGTCGTACTGTGGTGCCGAAAAGGGCGGCCGACCTACCGAAACTACGTGACCCAGGTTCAGTACAACAATGTCATAGCCGAGCGCGCCGCCTACCAGCGCATCCAGGACGACAATCCGAATCTTGTGTGGATTTATAACTTTCTCCGTGGCGAAAAGCTCCATCCAAAAGGCGAGCAGCCGGTAGCCCGCATGAAATCACGGCTGCTCGCGCCGGGTGGTGTGGGAGAGGCCGGCTGGCGGTTGGTCGCCAACGGCAAAGAACAGGACTTTCGCCACATCATCGACTTCATTGATGTGGATGGCGGCATCACAGGGCGTCACGAGTATTTGTCAAAATGGTTGCGAATGCACGGCAAGCTACGGCGCTGCAGCGCGGTACCCAAGCCGCTAGCTGCGCTTTTCTCTCACGACACCTATGACGGCTTCTGTGTGGAGGGCCGCGACCGTGTCCGGTTCCGCGATGTGGTTCTTCAGCCGGGCGTACTTCGCAGCATCCTCGAAGAAGGCGAGCGGCGCCTCGCACGCGGGTCCCATCAGAGCTTCATCCAAGATGACCTGGTAGAGGTCATGACCTGGCTGCAGACCGAGAAGCCGGCCTTGGACAAGAACCAGTTGCGGCAGGGGTGGAAGTACCTGGAAGGGCAGGCGGTGGCCTGGAAGGTGGCCTCTGAGGCCTCCTGCGCGCTCTCCAGCCTGTCCTGGGAGTCCCTGCTGCCAGAGACCCAGATTGGCACGTGGCGGATCG
>CAYHFE010000824.1:0-2571 GCA_964355375.1 uncultured Verrucomicrobiota bacterium | reverse complement strand
GGTTTGAAAGCACTTAAACAAGTTAGCGCTTATGGGGCAACGCCCTGGGAACTCGGCCATAAACGTATTCTCCAGCCCTGAAAGGGCGACACCCGGACACGTCCGCGCCCAGGCGCGCGACCTCGAACAAACCATCGCCGGCAACGTGGCGGAGATTCTGGAGGCGTGACGATGGCGAGGGCTAAATGGAACACAGTCCCAATCAGCGAGCTTTACGACGGGCTCTATGATGGGCCGCACGCCACGCCAAAGACTTCCGACTCAGGGCCAGTGTTTCTCGGAATCAAAAACGTAACCGACGACGGCCATCTCGATATGTCCGACATCCGGCACATCGCCGAGGAGGACTTCGCAAGGTGGACGCGACGTGTTGAACCGAAGCCGGGCGACATTGTGATCACCAACGAGGCAACACTCAATCGTTACGCAATTATCCCCGAGGGTTTCCGTGGCTGCTTGGGGCGGCGCATGGCTCTGATTCGCACCGACGCCAAGAAGGTCGATGCAGGATTCCTGTTCTACTATTTCTTTTCGCCCGCCTGGCGGGAGGTAATCAAAAAGAACATGATGACGGGCGCGACGGTTGACCGCATCCCGCTCATCACGTTTCCGAACTTTCCGGTCAGCGTTCCCCCGCTGCCGGTGCAACGGCGGATCGCGGGCATCCTGTCGGCCTACGACGAGCTGATGGAGAACAGTCAGCGGCGCATCCGGCTCTTGGAGGCGATGGCCCGCGCCCTCTACCGCGAGTGGTTCGTCCACTTCCGCTTCCCCGGCCACGAAAAGCACCCGCGCGTCGCCTCCCCCCTCGGCGACATCCCCCAAGGCTGGGAGGTGAAGCTGGTGAAGGATATTATTTCCCAACGTTCCGCTGGCACGGCGTATCGCGACGAGGACGTGAAGCCAGAAGGCGCGATTCCAGTCCTCGACCAATCCACAAAAGAGCTGCTCGGATTCCACGACAACGAGCCCGACCATCTGGCGTTTTCTTCGATGCCGATGGCAATCTTCGGCGACCACACCTGCAAGATGCAGCTTCTCATCGAGCCGTTTTCCGTTGGACCAAATGTCGTCCCGTTTGCGGCAGGTCGGGAGTTGCCGACCGCCTACGTTTTCTTTGCGGTGAACAGCTTGGTCCACACTCAGGAATACAAACGGCATTGGATACCGCTCAACGCCAAGGAAGTCATCGTTGCTGACCGTCTGCTGGCGCAGCGTTTCGCCTCGCTGATCCAGCCGCTGCTCATCGAGCAGGCGACGCTAAGAAAAGCCATTCGCAATCTCCGCCGGACGCGCGACCTACTGCTGCCGCGTCTGCTCTCGGGGGACACGTCGTCAACGACAATTATTCTTCCCTAGCGACGACAATTAAAATTCCCGTCATTACTTGTTCCTAAAACCATGCTGGAATCCCGGTGGTTTCTGAGGGGAACATTCCCTCCGTGGAATGGAGTCTTTTGCCGCGTCAGCGGCAAAGGACGGAATGGAACGGAGGGAATGTTTGGGCCGCTCGTTTATTCTTTGTTTTTTTCCTTCGCTTTCTGCGTCCGGATGCTCTCTCCATTGAATTCCAAAATGACCGAGTGATGCACCAACCGGTCGATCGCCGCCATCGTCGTCATCGCGTCCTTGAAAATCTGATCCCATTTGGAAAAGACCAGATTACTGGAAATCATGACGCTGCGTCGTTCGTAGCGTTCGGCCAAGAACGTGAACAGCACTTCCATTTCTTCCCGATCCTGTTGGACGTAGCCAATGTCATCCAAAATGACGACCGCGAACTTATCCAATTTCTTGAGCATCGCTTCCAGGCGCAGCTCCTTTTTGGCCACTAATAATTGTTGGACCAACCGGAACGTGGGCGTGAATAAAACTGGGTAGCGATGGCGCAGAATCAACTCCCGCCCCAAGGCCGCCAGGAAATGGGTTTTCCCTCGGCCAGGCAACCCAAAGGCCAGCACATTTTCGCTCCGCTCGACAAAGCCCCCTTCGAGCAAGGTGGGTAACAACCGCTTGATTTTCAACGGCAGAACATTCTCTTCCAGATTGCCCAGGCTCTTGCCATCGGGCAGGCCCGAGTTCTTGAGGAGACGGGCCGCCCGGCGTTCCCGCCGGTCCTGCTCCTCACTCTCGCACAGGTGCATGAGAAAGCGCTTATAGCCCCAATTCTGCGCCTCGGCCTGCGCCAGACTGGGTGCGTAGATCGCCGCCATCGTCGGTAAGTGGAAGGCCCGCAAGAGCATCTCCAGCGGGTCAGGCGACATGGGCCACCTCCTCTCGGGCTGGTTCTAAGAGACAGTCGTAGCCGCTCAAATCCGCCGTCAATTCCATGACCGGCAACGACGCTCCCGGGGCCATCCCCAAGAGCCGCCGCAACCCCTCGATTTGAAATCGAGCGCTGGCTCCCAGGCATTCACTCAGGGCGGATTCGATTCCATGACCCGCCATCGACAAAGGCACCCCGACCGAAAGATCGGCCGTCAGTTTGAGCAACTGCAGATAATCCCGTTCCCCCCGCCTGGGGCCATGATCGGCAATGAGCCGGTCGTAAGCTCGGCGATAGGTCGGATT
>CAYHFE010000823.1:0-2598 GCA_964355375.1 uncultured Verrucomicrobiota bacterium | reverse complement strand
GTGGCGACCGGCTGAAGCCGGGACTACATACTTGTCAAAATGAGAACTGCTGCTCATCCCGGCCTTTTCCTCCGGGACGGCGTTCACTCTGTTCCACTCGAGCTCAGGACGGCAGGGCGCCGTCAGGAGGAGTCGCCCGGTGTCCGCAAGGGGCGCGCTGGCCAATATGGGGAATGAACCTCTCGCGGCAACGCCACTCCCCTGCCCTCCTGACGAGCGCAGTTCTCCTGCAGGAAAAGGAGCGAATATTCTTGCCCAGTTGAAGTCTGTCGATACACCTTTTCCACAACCACGATGCGAAGGACGTGCCGTTGCCTCGTTGGCTGGTTGAAACAATGCGCGTGCCGCGGCCCGTATGGAGTGCTGGTGTCGGAGTCATCGTGGCGATGGCGTCCGGTTTGATGCTTTTTCTGCTGGAGGGAATCGGCGGTGGTTTGACTCGGGCCAGCTTTGATTTCCCCTTTGCGTTTCGCTCCCCAAGCCGGCCCAACGAGGCCGTGATCATTTACCTCGATGAAGAGTCACATCGGGATTTGGACCAGCCCTTCACGGCGCCTTGGGACCGCTCTCTGCATGCGCGTCTGGTGGACGTCCTGCGACAGCAGCAGGCCAAAGCCATTGCCTTTGACATTCTTTTTTCCAGCCCCAACACCAACTCGCCCACCTCCGATCGCCAGTTCGTGGAGTCCGTCCAAAAGCAGGGCCACGTCATCCTCTCCGCGAACCGTCTCCGGTCGGAGCCCGTGGACGGCTTGGCGCAAGAATCGATCGAACTGCCCTTCGACGACCTGCGGAAAGCCTGCGCCGGATGGGGCAACGTGGAAATGCTCACGGATCCGGACTTTGGGGTGCGCACCCATTTCCCCGGGCTGTCGGATGTGGCCGGGTATGCGGAGGTGCCAACCCTGGCTCAAGCCGCCACCGTGGCGGCCGGTCGCCCGGCGGCTCCCGGAGCGCCGGCGAGCAGGCCCGTTCGCTGGCTCAACTATTACGGGCCGCCCGGCGCCATTCCACACCTCAGCTACTCCAGGGCGCTTTCGCCGGAAGGGGTCGAGCCGGACTTTTTTCGGAACAAGATCGTCTTTGTCGGAGCGAAGCAATCCGCCGATTTCAGCGGCAAAGGCAAGGATGAATTCGGCACTCCATATACCCGATGGGGCCTGGGCTTTGCCCCCGGCGTGGAGATTCATGCGACCGCCTGCTTGAATCTGGTGCGGGGCGACTGGTTGAGCCGTCTGCCGGCGCCGTTCGAGGCCGGTTTGCTCATGATCCTAGGCGCCGGATTGAGCCTGGGCTTGACCCGTTTGCGGCCTCTCTTCGCAGCGCTCGCGGCGCTGGCGGCCGCCCTCGCCCTCGCCGTCTTGGCCTGTCTCATGGTCTGGTGGACGCGCCATTGGTTCGCGTGGCTGGTCGTGGTGGCCGTTCAAATTCCGGTCGCCCTCGCCTGCGCCTGGTTGGGGCACTCGCTGCAATGGTACGTCGAGCGCAAGCTGCTGGTGGAATCGCTCTCGCTCCATGTGCCGCCATCGCGGGTCAAAGAGCTGCTCAAACAACCCGAGCTGCTCAAGCCCGGCGCCAAACTGCAGCGGGTCAGCGTTCTCTTTACGGACATCAGCAACTACTCGCTCATCAGCGAAAGCACCGTGCTCAAGGATCTGGAGAAGATGCTCAATGACTACTTCGAGGCCGCCCTGTCCGCGGTGCACGAGACGGACGGGACGATCATCAAACTCATTGGCGACGCCATTTTCGCCGTCTGGAACGCGCCGGAAGAGCAGGCCAATCACCAGGAGCGCGCCTGCCGCACCGCCCTGCGCTTGCGCGAGCAGCTCATTCTGTACGACGCCCAGAGTGAAAATGCGCCGCTGCGCACGCGAGCCGGACTGCATACGGGCGAGGCGCTCGTGGGTAATTTTGGGAGCTCGAAACGCTTTGATTACACGGTCATGGGCGACGCCGTGAATCTGGCGGCTCGCTTGGAGGGTTTGAACAAACACTTGGGCACACTGATCCTGGCCACCCGCGAGTTTCAGATGGCGGTGGAGGACAAGTTCGTCACGCGGCCCGTCGGTGTCTTCCGGTTCAAAGGCATCGCCCGGGGCATCCAGGTCTTCGAGATAGTCGGCGTCCGGGATTGCCTCGAGGCGACGAAGAGTTGGCGGGACTCCTTTGCCGACGGTCTGCACCAGTTTCGCCGTCGGGAATTCGAGACGGCGGCGACCGCCTTCCTGGAAACTCTGCGGCTCTGTCCCAACGACGGCCCCAGCCAGTTCTATCTCAAACAAATCAAACGTTTCCAGGAAAAGCCTCCCAACGAGAATTGGACCGGCGAGGTCAACATGGATGAAAAGTGAACTCTGATTCGCTTTGCCGGCCGTCGGCTCGTCTCGAAAAGAATTGAGTCTCCTGACGTCGCCCCCTCCTTTTGAAACACGCGCTTAACCAGCTTGCGAGCTTGTCAGTGGTTCGCGCTGAGAGTATTCAGGGATGGCCTATGAAAGCACGAAGATCTGGCGGGTCGATTCTTCCTCCGGGTGGAAACAGTCGCGACCTCGCACGGTGTCTGGAGGCACGGATGACCGGAACGAACCTGCGGAC
>CAYHFE010000822.1:0-2638 GCA_964355375.1 uncultured Verrucomicrobiota bacterium | reverse complement strand
CGACGCTCACCGCCACATCCAGGGCGAGGAAGCTTTTACAGCACTTGGGTTCGCCCATACCGCTGAGACTACCCATTTGCTGGTATTGGGCGCGCTGCAATTCCATCAGCTTGTTCTTTTGTTCGTCGGACAAACCGAGCGTGGCGGCCATTTGATCGAACCGCCCCTGCACCGTGCCGCCGCTGGCCCTGCCGCGTTGACCGCTGGGCGCGTTCTTCTCCGCAGTCTGCGCCGGCGGGGCAGCCTTTTCGGCGGAAGCTTGGCGTGCGGCCAGCACGACGCGAAAACCAAAATCCGGTGGCCAGTCGTGCTTCGGGATGAAGTCATAGCCGCGGAGCGCAGAGCGGCAATGCTGGGCGGGGTTGAAGTAGTCTCCACCACGCATCGCGCGCTGCTTGTTCATGCCGGGCTTGGCCGGTCCTTGCGGGTCAACGACACTCCCGCCGGGATAAGCGCCATACCAGTCCTGACACCATTCCCAGACGTTGCCAAGCATGTCGTAGAAACCCCACGGATTCGGCAGCTTCTGACCGACCGGATGCGTCGTGAAGCCGGCGTTCTGACGATACCACGCGTGGTGCGTCAGGTTCGTGTAACCCGGATCGTCGCCGTAGTGAAAGCGCGTCGTCGTCCCAGCGCGGCACGCGTCTTCCCATTCCGCCTCCGTCGGCAACCGATACGCGACGTCGGCTCCAATCCGTCCCGTCGCCCGCTCCCGCCGTGTGAGTCGTACGCAGTAGTTTGTCGCGTCGGACCACGTCACGGAATCCACGGGCCGGTTGAGGTCGCCGGTGAAGTGGCTCGGATCAAGTGGAGGAGGATACCTGTGAGAAACGGGTCAAGCTGCCGGTTCAATATGAGGTGCAGGTCCACGTGTATCCCCAAATGGCCTGCCAGCGGTGTCATGAGGGAGTGACGAGCGCGCCTCGGCAGGACAACAGCCTCAAAGCGGATGTGAGCGTGATCGCCGATGTGGTGGTCAAGAAGTACGTGGAGCACCAACCCCTTTACCGCCAGCAACAAGCCTTTGAGCGATTAGAGATCCCGATCACTCGGCAGACGCTCTGCGATTGGACAGGTTGGTGCAGCGATCAGGTGGAGCCGGTGGTCAAAGCGATGGCGGATTACATCCTGTCCCAATCGTTGGTGCAATGCGCAAGGGCGAAATTGATTTGGTCGAATGGCGCATGGTGGATTGGCAAAACCATGTCATCCGCTTGGAAGAAACCGAGTGGCTACGCCTCAAGACGAAGGACAGCGCGGAGGAGATCACGGTGGACGCGGAAGTGACAGCGGAATTGCGCGAGATGATGCCGCAGAGCCAAAGCCAGTTCATTCTCACCAGCGACCGACCGGCGCGCAATGACTCGGCCCGGACGTATTACCGATGCGAACCAGTGTTTGACCGGCTCAATGAGTGGCTAGGTTCCAAGGGTGTGATGGCCAATAAACCCCTGCATGAACTGCGAAAGGAAATCGGGGCGCTTGTGGCCACGCAGCACGGCATCTACGCGGCCAGCCGGTTTCTGAGGCACTCTGACATCACAACCACGGCCCGGCATTACGCCGAGCACAAGGCGCGAATTTCTGTTGGCTTAGGCAAGCTGTTGGATGCGAAAATCAAGCCCGCCGCGGACTCGGCCCTGGCGACCGCGTGACCCAAGAGCAGGATTCCGAGCCCCCCGCAGAACGGCTTGCAGCCGCGTCGCGCTCAGGGCGTGATTGAACTGGATTGAATGAGAGCGAACGGAAAAGAGCAGAGAATCGAACTTGGCCGGTTCATCGTGACCGATTCGAAGATTTGCCACGGCAAACCGACTTGCAGGGGCTCGCGCATCATGGTCTGGCAGGTTTTGGCCATGTTGGAGCGTGGCGAATCCTGGGATTATGTCCGAAGCGCTTGGCCCGGACGGGTGAACGACGAGGCCATAGCTGAAACGATTCGCTTGGCCAGAACCTCTTTGCTCGACAAGCACGGATTGGAGAATCATAAGAATCAACGCCGGATCAGCCTTCGCCGCCGCCACCACCACTTTGGCCCTCGCGTAGGTCCGACCACTCAGACCGACTGCCGAACCAACGGCATCGCGGGTTTTGCCTTTTCCCGGTGATTGTAATTTTCCTCCACCGACTTTTCCAGATCCAGGTTTGGCTTGTGTGGATGCCTTCCGCTTATCTGCCTCCGGCTTGAGCATCCGTTCCAACCTCTCCCCCAGCGCCACCGCCTCGCTCGAACAGAAATCCTTCCGGCAGGGTGTTCTCGTCCCGCTCGCCATCACACGCCAGGATGCCCCGCCAAACGCGCGCAATTGGCCTTGGGGCAACCTTCACAGGCGAGAGTGAGTGGAAAAAAAGAGAGGGACGCAGTGCTTACAACTTACAACTCAGCGTCTCAGAACTCAAAAAAGGAGACAGAAAGAGGACAGTCAAAAAAGTCGAGAAGCTTGAAAATAACGTAACTCCTTGCCGCAGAATGGTGCGTCCGGAAGGACTTGAACCTTCAACCTTCTGATCCGAAGGCAAGGCTTTGGATTTGCTATGCCTGTTGAAAGGCAACACGTTGCGAATAATAAATCAGATCTGATGAGCGTTGAGGAGGTAATCGAGGGAAGATGCCGCAGGTTTTTACACGATGGAT
>CAYHFE010000821.1:0-2652 GCA_964355375.1 uncultured Verrucomicrobiota bacterium | reverse complement strand
GGATTTTTTTCCGTTAAAGTGTTAGGAAAAAGTAGTGCTGGTTGATCTGACGGTGTTCCGACACTGTCTGTTTTGAACAAACGTTTCAAACCGACCAACACTATGAAGAGAAATAAAGGCATTTTAGCCCCGGTGCAAGCCGGGATTGAGGATTTCAAGGGAATTTTCCAGGGTCAGGTCCGCACGCTGGTGCGGCAGGGGCTGTTGGATCTTATCGCGCGGGAGGTCACGGATTTGTGCGGCGAGATTCACTGTCCGGACGCCGGGATCTACCGGCGCGCGGGCTCGGAAAGCGTCACGATCCGGACCACCTCGGGCAAGGAGGTCATCGCGAAGCGACGCGTCCGCGCGCTGCAGGACGACGGCACGGAGCGCGAGGTGCGTCTCAACACCTACGAGGAAATCCGGCGCAGCAAGGGCATTTTCGACGAGATTCTGGAGGGCATGACCCACGGGGCCTCCAGTTCCGGCGTGGGCAAGATGACCGGGACGAGCAAGGGCACCGTCGCCATGGCGTGGAAAGTCCGCAGCAACGAGTTGCTCACGGCGTTCCGCGCCAGGGATCTGACCGGAATCGACGTGCTGGCGATGTACATTGACGGCATTTTCCTGGGCAACGAGCGCTGCGTGGTGGTGGCCATGGCCATCGACGTGAACGGCTTCAAGCATCTGCTGGATTTCGAGGAGGGCAGCAGCGAAAGCGCGGAGGTGGTGAATGGTTTGCTGGGCCGGATCGCCGCCCGTGGACTGGCGGTGGGGCGGGAGCGCCGGGTGCTGGTGCTGCGCGACGGCAGCGCGGCCATCGCCAAAGCGGTGAGCCATTTCTGGCCCGACGCGGTGCAGCAGGAGTGCCTGGTGCATGTGGAACGGGTGGTCTGCGCGAAGCTCTCCCACAAGCACAAGGGCGGGTTTGTGGAGCAGATGAACATCCTGCGGGGCGTGCAGGGAGCCGAGGCCGGGGAGGAGGCTTTCGAGGGGGTTTTGAAGTACGTGAAGGAGCGCAATTTCGCCGCCTTCGAGGCCCTGGAGGCCCGGCGGGACGTGATCCTGGCGTTTCACCGGCTCGATGTGCCGGCCACCCTCAACGTGACGTTTTTGAGCACCAACAACCTTGAGAACGTGATGGGAAACGCCCGTGGCACCATCGGGCGGATTTGCCGCTGGCACGATGAAACCAATCAGGTGGCCCGCTGGATGGCCGTGGCCCTGCTGCGGGCCCAGAGCGGCTTCCGGCGGATCGGCGGGCACAAGCAGCTCGGCGAGCTGGTGGCCGCCCTGGCACGCCCCTAAGCGGCGTGTGGGAGTGGCTGGCGGCTCCGGCCAACCGGCCACAGGGTTGCGCACCTCCGACGAGCTGTTCGGGGCCCATTCTCGCCGCAGACCACTGTGTCCGGTTGGCCTCAAAGGTGACGCGCCCCAAGCGGGGCAAGCCCTTTGGCCGGGCCGTGAATCCCGCCGGGCGAGTCGCGGCCGGGCTCCGGCAAACCGGCGTGCCGGCCGCCCGGCTCGCCCGTGATGCCTTGGGGGCCAGCCCCCACCCCCCCGGAGTTTGCCGCTTTGGGCCAATGGGCCTGAAGAAAAAGTCGCGCCCCTTGGAAATATCTTCTTGCAAAGAGCCCCTTCATCGATCATCCTCGCCCCGTTAGCCAGCCCTTCGGGACTCTAACACTTTAACGGAAAACTGAACGCCCCCGAGAAGGATGCATTCGCATATCAGAAGTTCACCGAATTCTTCTCCGATCCTGTTCGGGTGTCAGCGTGGGACAATGGGGCGATCTTGTATTTGACCCGCGTCTGGAAAGCACAAGAGGGCTATTTGATTCTGACTTCCGGGCGAGACCCGGTAGATTTTGAGCTTCATATTCGGTATGAGAATGAAATGCCGAGGATAATGGGTGAACCATTTGCGGAAGTTGTTGGGATGACGACCATCACACGGGAGTTCCTTGAGGATTACGAAGTAGTGATGATTCCTATTGGCCCGAGAGGCGTGTCTGTCCAGCACCCGGACTCCTCCTACTCGTTGAACGGACGAATAGTCGAACAAGCCGGCACTGGACAACCCGCTACCCGCCCCGAGTCGAAGTCGGAGGGTGGCGACAAACCTCAACCAGAAGCGGAGGGGCGCTCCCGGTAGCGGGTTGCCAGGCCTCGACGTTCGGCAAAGAAAATGGAGAACCGCATCCACAACGCTGTAACCCAGACAGCTCAGCGAGACGACCGAGCATTTCCCATGGTGGTGATCGGTCTCGACGTGAGTGATTTCGATTCGCTTGATTCGTTTATGGCAACGGTGGCGGAGACATTCCGGAATCAGAGGATGTGCAGCCCACCAGAGACGACCGGGCTCTTCATCACGTTGATTGGCTCGCTTTCCGCAGAGAGCTTCAAGGAGCAGTGGCTGAAGGTGATTGAGGATGACCCAATCTCCAAGTTCTTCATGACCCAGATGACGGAGGCCACCGTCCTGCATGGCAAGCCAGACGGAACTGTGATCGAGCACATTTCCCTGATATGAAGACAATCAAGCCGAACAAGGCGTCACACCACAATCCGCTACCCGTTCCGAGTCGGATTTTGGCTGGTCGCTACAACCCTCACCCCGAGTCGAAGCTGCGCCCCCGGTAGCGGATGTGTGGACTTCGACGTTCG
>CAYHFE010000820.1:0-2661 GCA_964355375.1 uncultured Verrucomicrobiota bacterium | reverse complement strand
AAACGTGCTCGAAGTAGTCGCGTTCGTTGTCCGTGGGATGCTGGCGGAAAAAGAGGCTGTGTTCATCCTGCGCCCGCTGATGTCGCGCCGCGTTGCCGCCGGCGAGGAACGGCACGTCGATGAGTTCGTTGTCTTCGAGAAAGCGCACGAAGACCCCGGCCAGAATCCACGCGACGGCAATCTGCGTCAGTTCCTCATCGCGCCAGGCATTGTAGGTGAAACCGGTGCGGCCTTTCTCGCGAGCGGCTTCGTAGTCCTTCCGCAGCGGAGCGTCCACCTCGGGATGGGCATTGCAGCGGGCGCGCAGGTCGTCTTCCAGCAGCAGGACGCGCTTTTGCAGGGCGGTGAGGAGGGGTTTGGCGGAGATCATTCAGGAAAATTCCTAACCACGGATGGACGCGGATGGACACGGATGGGGCCAAAATAACCCCGCCCGAGGCCTTGCGGCGTGTCCGACGGGGAGCAAATGAATGCAGAGAGAATGCTCTGCCTCGTCAAAGAAGGCCACTCCGCACGCGTGCTGTATCTGCGATCATCTGCGATCATCTGTGGTTCTGTTGTTGTCACCCCTTCAGTAGCCTTTTGGCTTCGTCCATCAGTTCGTGCTCGAAAGCGCTGGCGTAGGCGTCGAGTGTGGCCGCTTTGAAGCGAAGCTTGCGGCCCACGCTGCGCCACGCGGAGACGGCGGTGAAGACTTCGCGCAGGATGGTTTTCGCGGTGGGGGCTTTGAGCCCAAAGCGCGTGGCTACGGCCAGCGCTCCAGCAATGCTGGGTTCTTCATGGTCTTCGCTGATGGGCGTTTTGTTGACATGAACGCGGTCAATCTCAGGAACGGGATTGATGTCATAGGCCGGCGAGAGCGACCAGCGCCCGGCCTCGTGCATGAGAAATCCATGGTTGCGGAGGTGGTCGTCGTAGTTGCTGGCGAGGAGTGAAAAGAGGAGTCGCCGCCAGAGTTCAGTCAGATCGCCCGCGACGTCGTGTCCGAACTGGCGAATAGCATCGGCCAACCGCGTGTACGCGCCGGGATCGCCGGGGGAAAGTCCCAGCAGACTCGCGCCGGAGATAAACGGAATGCGGTAATTTCCCTTCCGATCAAACCGGGTGATGACGGCCACGCTATGTTTGCCCACAGACACGAGCCGGTGTTCGACCACGCGGATGCCGGCTTCTGCCGCGAGCGTGAGCGCGAGGATTTCCCCGGAGGCAATGTCGCGGGTGTCATCCGGTTTGGGGAACTTGGCGAGGGCCAGCCGGTCATCAGTCAGGCTGACGGCGGACTTGGGCCGGGCACCCCCGAGCGGCGAGCCAGCACCAAGAAGGAAACGCAGGTCGGCAGCGGTCTCGGTTTCGGAGTGGATGGCATCCGCAGCCCGCAACAGTGCCTGAAGCCGGATCAAGGGCGGGAGTTTCCCTGTGCTGACAGCCAGAAACGGGCTGCCAGGATCGAGGCGGAACCGCAGCGCCCCGAGGCGCGAGGCGTCATCGAGCGCGAGCACATAGTCAATGTCCCGATACGGTTTCTGGTCGAGCACCTTCTTACGAACAGCCCGTTCGATGAGGATTCGACCCCAGCGATCCGGCCCGCAATCATGGAGGGCACCAAACAGGGCGGGGCTGTGCTGGACACCGGGCTGAAGCGGCAGCAGGGTGGAATCTATGGAAAAGGCGGAGTCCCGCTGCAACCATTCGGGTGCATACTCAAACGAAACGGCCGGCCCGCGCGCTTCGGCGTGCAGCCGCCCGACGAGGCAAGTCTCCGCCTGCCAATCAATGTGGATTTCCCAGCTCATGCGCGGGGACGGCGAATGCGTTGGGGCAGGCGGCGCTCGTCCAGGCTGAGGGCGAGATCGTCGCTCGCGGGTGCGGCCAGATTGGCCAGACGGTCGTGCAACTGAAGCACGAAGGCGGCCGTGGCAAGCGTGCCCAACGAAACAGTTGGGTCGCCGCGCTCCAGTCGCCAGAGCGTGTCGCGGCTGACAAAGAGCCGGCCCGCCATGTCAGCGGTGGAAATGCTGCGCTTGCGCCGGGCGAGCGCAAGATCGCGGCCCAATTTGCGGAGCGCGTGAACTGCGGGTAATGGAATCGGGAGAGCGGACGACATGGGTGAATTGTCCGATATGGCAGACGTTATGTCAACGATCGTCTGCCATAGCGGTCGTTATTTGCGCGTTTCGGCGGAACGATGTCGATTCGATAACCACGCCTCAGTGAGCCGCGCATGTTGCGCCGCATTGGTGATCGGAATGGGTTTATGATTCAGAGTCGGCAGCGGCGATTGGTCATTGGCCGGGACGAGCAACCACAACCCGTGGATGCCGTTGGTGCGCCCAACATCCGAGGCCAGTTGCGCGAGCAGGTTCATCCGATCGTAGCGGGCGAGCAAACCGGGATTAACGACGAGACGGGTCTGTTCGCGGGAGCGCAGATTGGATTCGACTTCGGGCATCGCGGCTTCCACCAGCCGCTGGAGATTGCGCCAGTCGGTGGAATTCTCCTGCGCGGCATCGACCTTGAGGACGACTTCCCACTTTGCTTTCTTCCGCGATGCCTGCTCTTTGAGGTTCTTGAGGAACACGGCGTCGAGATCGCACACTGAAACTGGAAAGCGACGGGCCAGCTCCTGGCGCGCACGACCCAGCCATTGCGGCTCAACCGAAA
>CAYHFE010000819.1:0-2680 GCA_964355375.1 uncultured Verrucomicrobiota bacterium | reverse complement strand
CTCGCGCGTCCCTGGTTGCGCCGCTGAACGCGGCTCGTCCCTCCTGGGTTCATGGTCACGATTCACGCCCGATCGTTGGAGGTTTTCCCTCTCGATGAATCTGGGTGGGGCGAGACGCTGTCGAGCCCTGACTCTCCTGCCGACCAAGATTCCAGAGCTCGACGGAGTCTCGCCCCACTGGTGGACAGGAAATAGAGTGAAGATCCGTTCGTCGTTCCCAGTCCAATCAAGAAGCCAGAAAGGTTTTCGAGATGAATCGCCCATTGGCCTTGGCTTTTTTTGCTTTCGCCGTTCGGCGAAGGGGTCGGGGCCTTGTTTTCCACCGGCGATTGATCGAAACACTCTTCAACCCAAAATTGGCATTGCCCTCCCTCTGGCGCGAAAGAACCCCATGACACCTTCAAAAATTGACCGCCGCACGTTTGTCAAAGGAACCCTGCTTTCTTCCGCCGGCTTGACGCTGGCCCTGGATGCGCAGGCGCAGGAACGGCCCAAGGCTTCGCCCAGCGCTTCCACCGCTCAAGGCGCGCTGCCGACGGGCAAGATCGGTAAACTCGACGTCAGCCGGCTCATTTTGGGGGGAAATCTCCTGACTCATTACACGCACAGTCGGGACTTGAAATACGTTTACTCCCTGGCGGCGCATTACAACACAGACGAGAAGATTTTCGAAACTCTGGCGACTGCCGAGGCCAACGGTATCAACACGGTTTCGATGCACAACCCGGCTCATCCGATCTCACTTTTACGGCGCTACCGCAAGGAACGGGGCGGCAAGATTCAGTGGATAATTTGTCCAACGGCTCCGATCGGCGCCGACATGACCAAGTATCGGAAAGAGGTCGAGGAATTGGTCAAAGATGGCGCGGAAGCGATTTACCTCTGGGGCGTGTTTGGCGACGCTCTCTTGGAGCGCGGGCGGGTCGATTGGATCGCGAACGCGGTCGCCGCGGCCAAGGAATTTGGCGTTCCGTCTGGAGTTGGCGCCCATTCCCTCGACGTTGTCAAAGCCTGCGAGAAAGAGGACATCAAAGCGGACTTCTACATCAAGACCTTTCACCATCACAAGTACCCGAGCGGGCCAAAACCCGAACAGATTAAGGGACCTTACAATGAGTTTCCTGGGTATTGGTGCAGCAATCCGGAAGAGACGGCCGAGTACATGTCCACGGTCGCAAAACCGTGGATTGCCTTCAAAGTCATGGCGGCGGGGGCGATACCGCCGCGGGACGCGTTTCGATTCGCGTTCCGCAATGGGGCCGACTTCGTGCTGGCCGGGATGTTCGATTTCGAAATCGGCGAGGACGCCCAGATCGCCCGCGAGACACTGGCCACGCTGAAGGACCGTTCCCGACCCTGGAGGGCTTGATCCACGACTATTCAGTTGAACTGGGTGGAACGGCCAACTTGGCCGTTCTCGGCGGCAACTTGCCGCCGAGTCTGGCACAGTAGCCAGTTAATCACGAATGAACTTGGGTAAACACGAAGAAAACAACACCGGAGCTATTGCGAGAACAAAACTCGACAAGGCGATTTGAGTCGGGGATTTACTCTGGGACCGAAATGAACGATAAGAGTGGCTTGAGCATCAAGCAGTTGATTGAAAAGGAAGTCGCCGCCCTGCCGGAGCCGCTTCAGCGGGAGGTTTATGACTTCGCTCGCTTCCTGCGCGCCAAGCGTGAGGAGGAGTTGTTCAATGGCTTGCTTTTGAGCGAGACTGCGCTCGCGAAGGATTGGAGCACCCCCGAGGAGGACGCTGCGTGGGCCAGCCTGTAATCGGCGAGGTAGTCGTCCTCCCATTCCCGCAAAGCAACGGGCAGGCCGGCAAGCGGCGGCCCGCACTCGTTGTGCCGGACCTTGCAGGCGACGATTTAATCCTCTGTCAGATTACGAGCCAGGCCCGTTCCGACGGATACTCGGTTCCTCTCGGCCTCGGTGACTTTGAACGAGATCGTCTGGCGTTGGACAGCTTCATCCGCCCGAACCGCCTGTTCACCATCGGGCAATCGGCGATTCTCTACCCGGCGGGGAAGGTTAACGACGCGAAGCTCAAGGAAGTGCATACCAAGATTCGCAGCCTCTTCCTGTGTTCCCCCGCGCGACCTGAACTCCAAATACCTGGCTGAGGGAAGAAGGGACGACCGTCACCGCCCGTTTCGCCCCCGACGGCATTGCCATCCGCGATCCGAACCGCGCGAGTGAAGGAGCGAGCGCGGTGTCTCAGAGGATTTACATGAAGCCAATTTGAACTGCTGTCCCGCCGCAAGTAGCCACTATCGAGAATCCCCCTCTTTCCGCCATCGAATGTGTCAATAGTCATCTCTGACCCCTTTACGGATTGCTCCCCCCTCTCTGAAGAGCAGGAAAACAAGATCAGAAACAACTTGAAAACCAACTCCAGAAAATACTAAAAAAAGACCGCAAGGGGTGGGTCAGTTTGATTCGACCGCTGACATCTTTGACCGTGTCCCAATTTAGGGCCGTCAGCTCAGCCACATCGAGCAGCGTCATGAGGCGGCTCAGTTGCTCGACCAACTTTTCGAGCTTACGAGTATAACGCACCTGCGCCCGGGCAAAGGGGGGTGGACTTCGAAGATCAGCTCGCAGACTTGGCACCGGCAACGCGCTACTTCGCTCACCAGGTAGACTGCCTT
Source organism: uncultured Verrucomicrobiota bacterium (assembly GCA_964355375.1). Lineage (GTDB taxonomy): Bacteria > Verrucomicrobiota > Verrucomicrobiia > Limisphaerales > SIBE01 > CAYHFE01. The sequence continues at coordinate 26 of CAYHFE010000819.1, read as the reverse complement.
CAGACCGATCGGCACGCTCTGCAACG
>CAYHFE010000818.1:0-2706 GCA_964355375.1 uncultured Verrucomicrobiota bacterium | reverse complement strand
ACGAATCGCCACAACCCGCGCGGCATCTGATTGGTCACTCCGAGAATGAAACGGCGAATGCTCAGAATGTCACCAGTCGTGATCTGGCCGTCGTCATTCACATCCGCCGCCAGCAGTTTGAACGGCGAATCCAGCGGCCCCGTGTTCAACACATGACGCCGGATGAGCAGGATGTCGCCCGTTGTCACCTCGGCGGCAAGGGGCACATCATTCGTATGGTTGGGGGTAATCGCCGGTGAACTGCCTGTGGGAACGCGGAGTTCATAAAGCCCATTGGTGAGCGTCTTTGTGACCGACGCCGTGCTCAACGCGGCCACCGTGGCGTTGGTCACCGGACGAACGCTTCCCGCATAGACGATGTTGCCGTTGAGTCTAATCGTCGGCAAAACGGTCACCGATCCATTCCGCAGATCAGGAACCAACGGACGCAATTGGCCGTCCAAGAACTCGATGGGTGTGGGATCGCCGTCGATCGTGATCAGCGTCGAACTCCCCTGCCCACCCACGACCATGAAGCGCAAGACAAAGATTGGGCTCTCATCGAGCAGACTGATCGACGTGCCAGACTGCGCTTCCCAGGAAACGGTGAGACGCGACGAAAGTGTTGTCCCGAAGTTCTGCCCCGTCATGCCCGGCAGGCGAAACTGCTCGACTGCCTGGAGCGCGATCACATCCACATTCCAATGCATTGAAAACTGTAAAGAACCAACATTGCTGAATTGTTTCACCCGTACGGGCACCAGAATCTCATTGCCTTGCGCGGCGATGGCCTCGTCGGGTTTCACCATGAGGCTATCCACCATGAGGACAGCATTGCTGCTGGTCACGCTCCCGTAATCGTTGCTGACGATGACTCGATAATTCCCGGCGTTGGCGATTTGCACCGGGTTGATGACTAAGCTGGAGTCGGTTTTCCCGGCTAGGCTGCTGCCATGCAATTGCCACTGGTACCGGAGAGGTGGCGTGCCTCTGGCTCCCACCGCGAACGTGGCCGAATCGCCGCTGGCGACACTCAACCCGGTGGGTTGGTTGGTGATGACTGGTGCGCTGCCCGGAGGAATCACCGTCAGAAACGCGCTCCCTGTCACCTCACCGACGATGTTCGTGATCGTCAGCGTGTAGAGTCCTGCGTCGCTTGTCTTCAGGTTGTTTAACGTCAGGACAACGTTCGTTCCATTGGGAATGTTGCTTCCCTTGGAAGACCATCGAATGCTGAGGGGCTTGGTGCCGATGACATCGACTGACCAAGTTGCACTGCCGCCGATGTAAGCAGTCTGATTGGTCAACCCGCCGAGAATGACCGGCGCGATGATCGGCAAACCTTCGTAAGCGCCAATGTCCACGCCGTTGCCTTGAGGACGATTGACGCCACGCTGATCCACGTCCGGAGCGCCGTTGGTCGTGCCCGCATTGATGCACAAGCTGCCGTAGAGCAATTCGTGCGATGGTGTTGACCCGCCATTGTCCTGAAGCGGGCCGATTTTCGGGTCTTCGTTCAAATAGTCCGTGAGATTGTTCCATCCGGACGATCCCGCGCTGTTGCCGATAAAGTTATGGCCGAGGCTGATGACGCGACCGGTGACATCCTGGGTCTGCCGGTTTGGATTTAGAGCCACGATAGTATTGAGCAACGTTAGGTTACCTTCGGAGGAGCCTACTCCACCGGTCCCGTTGTTGGAGATCGTACAGTTAACCAATGCGGCGTCCCCGCGAAGCACCGAAAAGCCAATGCTCCGATTGCCCGAGATGGTGGAGTTGGTGGTTGAAATCGTGGTTTCGATGTTGGACGTCGGATCTAACCCAAAATTGTAAAGACTAGAGACCTCGGGGTCTGAAAGTGCATGGTTGATAATCGTGAATTCACCGATAAGGCCCTTGAATCCTCCTCCTGGAAAGCTGGTACCTCCAATCCCTCCGTTCCCCGCCATCCCGTTGGATGGCCGGACAATCTTTGGACTGGCTACTCCAGTCGCCCAGGGGAAACCGTTGATATAGAGGCGCGGAACTTTGTCCTTGTACACTACCGTAACACGCGTCCATCCTGAGAAGCTTCCCCGACCTTCAATTACTGCGGGCATGCGCCCCGAGGAATGTTCAATTACCCGGATGCTGTTGGGATGAGCCTCGATACCGACTCCCGCTGAGGAATTCGAGCCCCAGACAGAATCTCCTTGGCTTGGAAACAATAAAAAAGGACTCCCGGCACCTCCAGGAAGTATTTTGAACAGAATTGAGATTGTAAAAGAGTCTGTGACATTGGTGATGATTCGGCTTCCAGAAACCCAGGAATCTGGATTGTCGTCGCATAGCAGAACGTCACGTCCTAGTTCAACGTCCCTTACAAATACCGCCCCGTGATTAACCCCGTGGTTTTGAGCGGCGCTCGAATCCAAAACATTTCCAGGAAACGCATAATGGGTAATCGTGCCCGGCGGCAGATCGCTCTGTAACAGATCGGAGACAGCCATTGAAATCGGTAGCCTGGATCCGTCAGTTGCCCAGTTGGTGACAAGGTCTGAAAATGGGTGTGATACAAGTCCCGCACCGTTGCCAGAGAGGGTTGATCCATCGATTTGGACAATCCCAGCGACCTGCAACCCCGCACCTATGTTTTCCGAAATCGCTGAACGAAAGATGAGTAGCTTTGTTATGCTGAACACGCCGTCACTGCCGTTGTTGTCCACCTTGGATCCATCGATCGATGCT
>CAYHFE010000817.1:0-2712 GCA_964355375.1 uncultured Verrucomicrobiota bacterium | reverse complement strand
CGCGTTTCCCCAACGCCCCGACTTCCGTCACGATTGAGCCGATGTGGGAATACGGCCCGAACGGGAGCAACGAATCGGGCAGTAATTATGGAAATCAGCTCATCGGTTGGTTCACTCCGGCCACCTCGGGCAATTACGTCTTTTTCACCAACAGCGATGATCCGTCCAACTTGTTCCTGAGCACGGATGACACGGCCGCGAACAAAAAGCTCATCGCCCAGGAAACCGGCTGGAGCAATGCCCGCAATTGGGTTTCCGCCGGAAGCGGTGATGTGACCTCCAAACGGTCCGACCAGTTCGGCGGCACGGAATGGCCCACTGGCGCCACCATCACCCTGCAAGCCGGCCGACGGTACTACATGGAGTCGCTGCACACGGAAGGCGGCGGGGGCGACAGTGTGGCCGCCACTTTCATCAAAGAAGGCGCGGCCGACCCAGCGAATGGGACCGCTCCGGCATTGGCTGGGGCTTTGATCGGCACGTATCTGGATCCGAACGGCGCCAGCGTCACCATCACCCAACAACCGCAAGCTGCGACCGTTCAGGACGGCCTGACGGGCACGTTCAAGGCGGCGGCGACCGGCATCTCGGCCTACGGAAAGACGGTCACCTATCAATGGCAGAAGGCTGCCAAAGGAAGCACCTCCTTCAGCAACATCGCTGGCGCGACGGACACCACCTACAAGACTCCCGCGCTGGCTCTGGCGGACGATGGCACCCAGTATCGAGTCGTGGCGACGGTTCCCACGGTCAGTGTGAACAGCGTTGCGACCACCGTCAAAGTAGTCCCGGATACCTTCGCGCCTGTGATCACGGCCGGCGCGCTCCCCAGCACGGCTGCAGGCTCGGTCGATGTGGGCGTCGGATTCGATGAAGCAGTGGACAACGTGTCCGCGGGTCTCGCGGCGAACTATTCCATCTCGCCTGGAACTATCACAGCCGTCACCTACTACTCCAAATCCCAGAGCACTCTTCTAAAGGTCACGGGACTGGCAGCGGGCGCGACGGCGACGGTCACGGTCAAGAACGTGGCCGACACCAAGGGCAACAAGATCACCACCGCCACCGCACCCATCACCGTCTCAACCAAGGCGAAATGGGGCGTGGTCGGCGCGGCGGAACTGGCCAAAGGCAACTGGGTGGTCCCGGTTTCGGGCAATGGGTTCGACATCTACAGCGATAGCATCGGCGAATGGGGCACCTACGACGAAGCAACCTTTGTCTATGAACAAGTCACGGGCGACTTCGACAAGATGTTGCGCGTCGAATACCAGGACAACTCCAGTCAATGGGGCCGCGCCGGATTAATCGTCCGCGATGTCCTCAACCTCGGCACGGACCGCGCGACCCAAGACGCCGGCGCAGCGGGCCGTTATCAGAAATGCCACGTCAATCCCGTCGGCCCAACCATGACCGGACCCGGCACCGCCGGCAACGGCGCGTGGGAAGGCAACCGACGCCTTGCGACCGGCGCGGCCACCACATCCGTCGGCGGCGGTGGCGGACCCGTTCCCTATCCCAACGCCTGGTGCCGTATCAAACGCACGGGACAGAACTTCGAAATCTTCCGCAGCAGCGACGCCATCACCTGGACGTCCATGGGAGTGACGACGTTTGATGTCGCGATGCCGGCCACGCTCTACGTTGGACCGGAGTTCGCGCCGGAAAACGGCAACGTGACCAACGAATCGGACCGGACCTCCTGGCTGGCCAAGATTCGTGACTACGGCGATTATTCACCCGTGGTTCTGGCCAAAGCGCGCGATTATGGCATCGGTCTGAACTTCGGCGCCGACGAGGCAGCCGCCAGCCTGACGCCCGGGACCGTCGCCGGTGTCACCGCCGTCTTCCAGGGCAACTGGAACAACTTGACTACCCTCAAAGGCACGAACACGGCGATCGTGGCGGACAACAAAGGCAAGCAGGAAGCCACGACCACGACCGTGGTCTGGAACTCCAACAACACGTGGGCCTCAACCGGCCCTCGAGGCGAGGAAAACAGCAAGTTCACCGGCGCCGATAAGATCCTCATGACGGGTTACCTGGACACAGGCGACGCGACGACCGCGTCCGTCACCATCACGGGTCTTCCCAGCAACCTGACCTCGTCTGGCTATGACGTTTACGTTTATGCCATGGGTGGAGTGGGTGGAAAGGGTGGCGGCTACCGCATCGTGGATGCCACGACCAAGGCCGTGCTCAAAGACTACGTTCTATTGCTGAGCCCAACCAACTCCGCGTCCTACGTCCAAGTGCCGACAGGTTTGGCTTCGAAGACCTACGGCCTCGGAAACTACATCCTGTTCAGCGGCCTCAACTCCGCGAACATCACCGTGGAAGCGACCACGGCGGGCGGTCTGGGAACTGGCGCTGGACCACGCGCCCCCATCAACGCCATCCAATTGGTGGCGCCGGCGAGTTCAGCGCCTCCGATCAAGGTGAGCTATGAACGCACGGCTACCGGCATCAAGGTGACGTTCTTGGGCACGCTTCAGTCTGCGGACGCCATCACGGGTCCTTGGACCGACGTCGCCGGAGCAGCCAGCCCAGCGAATGTCTCGTTCTCTGGGTCGGGCAAGTTCTACCGTTCGAAACAGTAGAATTCCACTAAGATAGTCTGCAGAGAGACCGGGCGAGAGCCCGGTCTCTTTTTTGTTTCCAGCGGCTCCGCCTTTCCATGAACCGTGGTTGTCTGAATGGGGAGCGCGGCCG
>CAYHFE010000816.1:0-2718 GCA_964355375.1 uncultured Verrucomicrobiota bacterium | reverse complement strand
TCGGCGGCCTGTCTGCCGAACAGGCAGGCAACTTGCCGCCGAGTCTGGCCCGGCACTGGGACTCACCATTCAGCTCGACTTCTAGTGGCAGAGCCTGTGGGCTGGTAGCCCACAGGAACGGGCAAGTTGCCCGTTCCACCCTGAACCCAACTGGATAATTGCGCTAAGCCGTAAGAATGCTGTCGGAGTTGGGGAGCCCACGCGCCCTCGCGGGTCCCGACCGACGTCTCTTCGCGGTTGAATGATGTCAGACGTCGCAACAGGATGCGAACCGGGATCAGGACGGTTTCGTCAGGACCGTGTCGTAACTGATCGCCGGGATGACCTTGCCGTCGCCGGACTTCACCTGACGGGTCTTCGAGTCAAACAGCAGCATGAAGCTCAGCCGCTCGGACATCTCGGCCAGGCACAGGACGGTATGAGCTTTGACCGCCAGATCGATATTGGCCAAGGGAGTGCGTCGTGACCGGATGCAATCGAACCAATCCTTTTCCAAGCGGGCGATGCTCGCGACGGGCAACGGACTGCTGAAATTCTCCGCCTCGATGTCTTCAACGAAGGGCCGCTCCGGTTTGAGCTGGAGCTGATTTTGAGTGCTGGAGAAGTAGATGCTGGCTTTGCGCCCTCGGATCACGTCCTGCAATCCCTGCTCGTTCACCGTGCTGCCGGCGACGACGAAGGTGAGCCCGCTGGGGAATTCGGCCAAGAGATGGGTGGTATCGGTGATATCGCGATCGATCGAGATTTTGCGCGTGCCGGTGCAGGCGACCCGGCTCGGGAATTCGGGGTTGCCGGTGGCCAGCATCAACGGGAGGAATTTGTGCGGAAGAAGATTCCCAATGATCCCGGAGTTGTAAGCGTAATACTTGTGCCAACTGAAGAAGTGATCGGGATTGAACGGAATTTTCGGAGCTTTGCCCAGCCAGCGGTACCAATCGAGATTGCCCTCGCTGGCTTCGGGATCGGCCGGATAGGTCCATTCGCTGTTCTTGGGATTGTTCCGGGTGTAGGAACCCTGCGCCCAGGCGAGCGGACCGAGCTTGCCCGCTTTGATCCATTCCGCCGACTTGTGGTACATCGGATCCGCGCAAAACTGCGAGCCCAATTCAAAAACTTGGCCCGTGCGCTTGACGGTGTCGTAAATCTGGAAGCCCTCCTCCAGGTAACGGGCCAGCGGCTTTTCCCCGTAAACGTGCTTGCCCGCCTCCATGGAATCGATGGCCACTTGGGCGTGCCAGTTATCGACGGTGGCAATCGTGACCGCGTCAATGTCTTTTCGTTCGAGCAATTTCCGGTGATCCTTGTAGCCGTCGGCATCGGCCAATCCCAGGTACTTTTTCGCCGCTTCGAGCCGCTTCTGGTAAAGATCGCAGACGGCGACTTGGACGACGTTGTTTTCCTTGGCGTTTTCCTTCTGGCTGCGGACGTGGGCCATGCCTTGACTGCCCACGCCGATATGGGCGACCACCAGGCGGTTGTTCGCGCCGACGACGTTGGCGGAGGGCGCTTGGTTTTGTCCGTAAATGGGCGTCTTGAACACGTTGACGGTCGCGGCGGCGGCGGCGGCGGCGGAAGCCGCTTTGGTAATGAACGACCGGCGCGTTTCGCCGGCCGATGGAGGTTGGTTCTGCTTCGAACTCATAGATTAATCCTTATTCAATGTGGGCGGAATCGCCGGTTTCTATTCTCATGTGACTTCCACCGCTCGTCCGGACTGGGCCAAGCCTGACCGGATCCTGGCTTTCTTCAGCCCGTGCGTTGGAGTGTTCCGGTTCGTAATCTAGTGCGTCTTGGCGCGGAGAAAAAGATGTTTTTTGATCGATGTTTTCTGATCGAGGTCACGAGTCGGTGCTTCCCAAGGTGGTTGGAGAATTGAGTGCGCCAGCACCGGCGCGCGGACTTCCAGGCCGCCCGGAGTCTGGACATTTTGACAGCCTCCGTCTCCCGGAGGGAGATTCGAGAATAGCCCGGCAGTTCTCTGCCGGGTTCGAATCGGCGATGGCATAAGTCCCGCAGGGGCGGCTGAACTTCGCGGCGCGAAGCAGTTCTCATTTTGACTCGGGACACTGTCCGTTCCACGCAGGTAGTCCCGGCTTCAGCCGGTTTTCACGTGGCGGCCGGCTGAAGCCGGGACTACATACTTGTCAAAATGAGAACTGCTTGAGGAAGAGTTCACCGTATTGCTAAAGAAACACCACCTCGAGGACGACGAACGGTCTTTGTCGAGGAAGTTCTCGCCCAACGAACCGCCACTATGGTTTGTGAATCGTGATCACTTGATCCATGCCCGCGTCGTCCTGGGCGTAGAAGTTCTTCACCACCATCCCGATCGTGTAGGTCATCGACGACGCCGTTCCCAAGTTCACCGGGAAGCTGAAGGAAGCCGTCCCGACTTTCGAATCCGAGCTCGCCACCACCGCCACTTCGCTAATGATTTTTTGAGTATCGCGGTTGACAAACGCCACCCGGGCGTTCGCGATATTGCCCGCACTCGTATCGGATGCATCAACGGCCGTGATGTCTTTCACCGTGACCTTGAGCGCCACCGTCGCCCGCCCCGCCGCCGTCGCTTTCACGTCCGTCGGCCCGGTGAAGGTCACCCGCGCGTCCTCCGCCGTCACCGTCAACTTGTTCGTCGCGATGGCCACATTGAAGTAAGGGCTCACCGTCGTCAGAGTCTTGGGCTGGACCGTGATCTTGGGATTGCCATTCATCAAG
>CAYHFE010000815.1:0-2719 GCA_964355375.1 uncultured Verrucomicrobiota bacterium | reverse complement strand
GTTCATGGCCGCGATTCACGTCCAATCGTTGGAGGTTTTCCCTACCCATGAACCGTACCGTCGAGCAGGTTCAGGAACCTGATGCGTGGTCCGGAAACCGTGTGGACTCTCCCGACTGCAGAGGGATGGCTTCGTCGATCAGCATCATCGGTATGCCGGACCGGACAGGGTAAAGAAAGCGTTGGTCAGCGCGGATGAGTCCTCCGTCCATCGTCTCCGGAACGGGTTGGCCGCCGCGGTTACGAATTGTTCCGGCGGTGATTTGTCGGTTAAGCGCGTCGATCAAGGCCGTCTCTGCGAGAACGACGCTCTGATGGGTTTCCGGACAGCACAGAATCTCGAGGAGGGTTGAATCAATCATGATTGGCTTTCGGTTTACCGTTTGTCCGGGAGCGCGCGCAGGGCAGATTCGTAGATCTCCTTCAAGGGGACATTCGTGGCCGCAGCCAGCTTTCGGCATGATTCATACTCCGGGGTGGCGTGCAGGATTTTCCCGTTGAGCTTGCCCAACTTCATGGTGACCGGACCGTGAAGCGTGCTCACCTCGCGGAAGTCGCGCCGCAGCTTCCGTCTTTCCGCAGGATACCGGCGAATCCCGAATGCACTGGTCTCACGCAACAGGAGTTCGGTGAAACGGTCGCTCTCGGAAACGTCGCAAAGAATCGTCACGAGTGATCCGGGTCGATTCTTCTTCATTTGGATCGGAGTGTAGAATACGTCCAGCGCCCCGGCCGTCAGCGCTCGTTCCTGCAGATGACCGAGAATCTCAGCCGAACAGTCGTCCAGATTGGTTTCGAGGACCATAATGGTATCCGACTCCCAGTCATTCCGATCGCTTGCCGCCGCCGAACGCGGGGAAGGGGAACCGAGGACCACTCGGAGAACATTCGGCCGAGTCCGGTTGTCCCGCGTGCCCAGGCCGTAGCCTACCTTCAGAATCTCCAGACCGGGCATGAGGCGGAAGTCCTCCACCAATTCAGCGAGAAGCGCCGCCCCGGTTGGCGTAACTAGCTCGTGCGCCTCGTCGCATTGTGTGACAGTGATGCCACGGGCTTGAAAGATCTCCAAGGTCGCCGGGGCGGGAACCGGAAACCGCCCGTGGGCACACTCGATCCACCCGGTGCCTTCGACGACGGGCGCCGCCAGAACGCGTGGGCGTCCCAGCATTTCCAGAGCGATGCAGGCTCCGACGATATCGACGATAGAATCGATGGCCCCCACTTCGTGAAAATGCACTTGATCTGGAGGAAGGCCGTGGATTTTGCCTTCGGCCTCCGCAATCCGACGAAACATCGCCACGGACTTCTCTTTGACCCAATCCGACAGTCCGCTCTGCGTGATCAACGTGCGAATCGTTCCAAAGTCTCGGCGGTCATCCGAGTGGTCATGGCGGTGTGAGTGAGGGTGGTCTGATTCGTCGTGATCAGCGGCCTGAGGCACATTTTCGTGGGCGTGCTCCGGCTCATGGAGATGATGATGGTGGTGATCATGGGAATGAGGCCCGTGATGACTATGGCCGGAATCGTGTCCGAGGGCACGGATGCTCTCGTGATCGTGGTCGTGCGAATGTTCGTGGTCGCGGCCGGGGTGATGATGATGTTCGGCCTCCAGATGCACGTCGAATTTCACGCCCGTAATGGAGGCCTTCTGCTTTTGGGTCGCGTGGACGTGATATCCGTAGAGGCCGAGCTTCGCCAGCTCTTGCTCGAATTGCCGGAAATCCACCCCCAAATCAATGAGGGCGCCGAGGAACATATCGCCACTGATGCCACTGAAAATATCGAGATAAAGGGTCTTCATGAAGCGCTTTGCGGTCGGTCAGGCTCGTCCGTCTGCGGCCAAAGTGTTGATCTGACTGGCGGCGTAGCCGGCGCCGAAGCCATTGTCGATATTAACGACCGTCACGCCACTGCCGCAACTGTTAAGCATCCCCAGCAAGGCGGCGAGCCCTCCGAAACTGGCGCCATAGCCAATACTGGTGGGCACCGCGATCACCGGGCGGCCGACAAGTCCGGCGATCACGCTCGGCAGGGCCCCCTCCATGCCCGCCACTGCGATCACGACATTGGCGGCAAATATTCGATCGGATTGAGCCAGGAGCCGATGCAAGCCGGCCACGCCCACATCGTAAATGCGTTCGACGGTATTGCCCATGATGTCCGCGGTGATGGCGGCTTCCTCGGCGACCGGGACGTCGCTGGTCCCCGCGCAGAGCACGACGATGACCCCGGGGAGTTTGGGCAGGGGTTGTTCTTCAATGGTCAGGCAGCGAGCCGATTCGTGGTAGATGGCGAGTTTGAATCGTTTCCGGAGGGCGCGGGCGTGATCTGGATTGGCTCGAGTGACAAGGACTCGATGATCGCGGCCCCAGATTTCGGCGGCAATTTGAACGACTTGATGGGGTGTCTTGCCGCTCCCAAAAATGACCTCGGGGAAGCCCTTGCGCAGCGCCCGATGGGTATCGACCCTGGCGAATCCGAGGTCGGCCACGGGCGCAGCCTGGAAAGCCTGCAGAACCTTATGCTGGCTGACGCGGCCTTTGCGGAACCTCGCCAGCAACTCATTTGCTTCCGTCGATGTCACGCCTGCGACGATGTCACGAATCAGCCTTTGGGTCACGCCCGAAAATGGGGTTCGTGGTCCCGGTGCAAGCGTCAAGCGTACAGGGGCTTCCCATGAACCGTGTGATCCACAAACCGTTGATAATGAAAGAGGGTTT
>CAYHFE010000814.1:0-2724 GCA_964355375.1 uncultured Verrucomicrobiota bacterium | reverse complement strand
TCATTCGAATTTGCGATCAAGATGAGACTAACTGCTCCCTCACCCCGTCCCTCTCCCATCGGATGGGAGAGGGTGTCCGAAGGACGGGTGAGGGCTAATTGCGCTCAACTTGAAAGCAAAGTGGAATCAGTTCGAGGGTTGCGCGACGCGCTCGCGGTATTGACGCAATCGGGCGGCCACGCGCTCAGCTAGATCATCTTTGCCCGCGGCCCGCGCCAGTTCGAAGGCATGTTCGGCTGAGCGAATCGCTTCCGTCAGACGGCCGGCCCGGGCGTAGTTCAGCGAAAGAATCTCGTGCAAGGCGACCGACGAATCGATCCCGGGGTTCAACGCCACCGCGCTGGTGTAATGCTGGACACTCGGGTCGATCAGACCTTGCCCCGCCAAGGACAAGGCCAGCAGGTAGTGGGCTTCGGCGTTTCCCGGATCCAGGCGCGCGGACTCTTGCAGATGCACGGACGCCTCACGAAACCGGCTCTGTTGAACCAAGGCCTGGCCCAGGTGAAAGCGAATGGCTTGCGGCTGGTAATGTCTGTCGGTGGTCAACGGCATCGCCTCCAGAGCGGCCAGCAAATGAGGGGCGGCCTGGGCCGCCTGGCCCTGACTCAGCAACGCCATCCCCAGGTCGCAATGGGCCAAGCCGTTCGTCGGGGCGAGGCGCAAGGCTTCCGCGGTATGGGCCAGTCCATCCGCAAATTGGCGCTTGATGTTGTAGAGCAAAAACCCCAGCCGTTGCTGCGCATTGGCATTGCCGGGATTCAATTGCAGCGCCTGGCGAAACCGCTCGATCGCCCGGTCCGGATCTCCCGCCCGATAGAATTCGTTCCCCGCCCTTTCGAAGGAGTAGTCATCCAGGAATTTCTCCTGAATTTGAACGATGGCGTCCGGAGGTCGATTGACGAATTCCGGGATATTGGCGGCGCGGTCCGGAGCGGTCAGGTGCGCGAGCGACACCGGTGGGGTGCTCTCGCCCTGGTCGTCAATATGCGTCAGAAAAAGCTGGGTGTAAGGCGAATGGACTTTGGAGGAGAAGACCAGCCAGCGGCTGTTGGGCGACCAGCTATGCCACGAGTTCATGAGGGCGGTGTTGGCGCGCAGTCGGCGAGCCGCCCCGCCGGCCGCCGGGATGATGAACAACTCACTGTCGGGCTGGAGCAGCATGTAATTGGCGGCTCGGCAGAAAACGATCCAGCGGCCATCCGGCGAATAGCGGGGAAAGTAATTGCTCAATCCGTTCTTCGAAGCGCCCACGAGAGGTTCGGGTTTGCCTCCTCGACCTTCGTCATACGGAACCCGATAAAGGTCAAACCGGAAAGGTCGCCCATCCTTGAGGAACTCCCGGCACTCTTCCGGCGTCAGCAGCACCTTGCCTTGGCCGGCCGTGCTTTTCATGTCATAGGCCTTCGCCCGGGCAAAAACGATCTGGCGGCCATCCGGGCTCCACACCGCATTGCTTTGCACATACTCCGGGTCATCCGCCCCGGGCAAAGAGGCAAACGTCCGCGTCGCACGATCATAAACGACCAGGATTCCCTTGATGGGAAAGAACAGTTGCGAAAACGCCAGATCCGGGCGCGGCACGAACACGGATTTGTCTTTGACGGTGCTGACGACCCGCCGGCCATCGGGCGAAACTTGGGAGAGCAGACCAAAGGTCAGCTCACCATCTTCGCGCCGGTAATCGTCCCACGTCATGATGTCGCGAGGCGCGAGAGTCATGCGGGGACGAACCTCGGTCACCAGGTAGGAGCCTTTGCTATTGGCATAATCCACGTCCATGCCGAGCACCCGACCATCCTGGGAGAAAGAATGGCAATTCCCGCAGACGGGCAATTTTTCCATGACGACCGGCAACGGTCCGGAGGAGGCAACGGACCCATAGCGCCAACGGATCTGGCTCGGGTCCTTGACCGCCTCTTCAAAGGGAAGATTGACCTCGCGATAGAACAGGGACGCCCCGACTTCGTCCTGGCTGGTGGTGATCGTCACGGTGCCGCGGGAAAGAACGCGCCCAGGAATCCTCGCGCTGAATCCGAGAATCGTCAGCGTGGCGGGTTTCCCGATCGAACGGGCCTGCATCACCTTCCAGGTTTCCGGAGTGGGTGTCCATTGAGTTGTCGGCGGGTCGGTTCTGATCGGAGGAGCCGACGAGACGAGACTCTGATTTCCAGGCCCCTCTTGCTTCGAACCGGCACGGATCTGCGCCTCGGGATCTCGGCGGCCATCCAGCCGAGTGGGACTCGCAGACAGGTTCGGCACTTGAAAATGAAGGTTGCTCCTGGTCCCAGTAAATTCAATATTGACCAGCCAGGCATCGACACCAGGCTGAACATCCCTCCACCGGAACACGGGCGGCGGCATCTCGGGCGGGAAGAGGGTTTCATCCAGAGGATTCTGAATCTCAATGCGAGGATAGAAAGCCGGTGGATCGAACGCCGCGAGGACTTGGCTCTCGACCGACGGCGACGGCGCCAGCGGGGCGGCTGAAAGATCATGGCAGATCAGTGCCCGTGCCAGGCTGAACACAGCACTGGCTGAAATCGGAAGGACTCGCCGTATCATCAGATTTTCCTAATCAAGTTGAAACCGGTCTGAGGAATCCTATCCCGAAGCTCCGTCGGTTTCAATCCATTGCCAGAACCGGAGGGCCCATCCAAATCAAATGACGGCTTTCCATGAACCTGGGTGGGGTGAGACTCTGTCGAACCCTGACTTTATTGTCGG
>CAYHFE010000813.1:0-2739 GCA_964355375.1 uncultured Verrucomicrobiota bacterium | reverse complement strand
CTGCGTGGACTAGCAGCGCCGTGAATTCTGGTGAATTCTGGTGTCGCCGAAACAAGCTCTTCCTCTCCAAAGATGTCCATCAAATCACTCCGGTTCCAGAGGCCTTAGACTCAGTTTCTCGGTCGATTTCCGTTCTGTAAGGTATCTTCGTCTCCTTCAGAAGCCACATGCCCAGCGCTTCTTCGACTATCTCAGCCAAGTGTTCCCGCATCTTGGCGCGGTACGCCTCGCGGTCCCGCGCAAACTTCAAGAGGAATGCCCGATTGTGCAGCAGTTCTCATTTTGACTCAGGACACTGTCCGCTCCACGCATGTAGTCCCGGCTTCAGCCGGTTTTCACGTGGCAACCGGCTGAAGCCGGGACTACATACTTGTCAAAATGAGAACTGCTGCCGATTGTGACAACGATGCGTCACGCGAAACACTCCTCCTTCCACTCGGAGCCGATGCGCCCTTGGCATAGGTGGAAGGTAGATGAGTGGGTTGTCCGTTGCAGTAGAAAAATGCGCCCCGAAATCGTCCCTAAGGCCCTGATTCGGCTCTGATTTCTTCCTAAGACAAAGGCTTCGCGTGACTTACTTCGGCGACACCAAAATTCCCAATTCACCCACTCGAGTACGCGAAGACCCCTTTTTTAAGATCAGGCAGCGCTCCGGGTCGGGGGGACTGAAAGTGGCGGGAAACCGTTTCCCCTGTTTCAACGCGAAGGCGAGGCGAAGCGAGGCCGGTGATCAACCACGGAGGTCGGAAGAACTCAGAGTTCCCCTCTCAGCGTTCTCCCATTTTCTGCCCTTTATCCCACATGTCGTCCTCGTCAAAACGTCAACACCGCATCCTTCTTCGCCGACTCATAGGCGCCGAAAACCAACTCCAGCGTCTTGAGGTTGTCCGCCCCGGTGGTTTCCCCAGGACCTTCTCCGTGCATGGCGGCCAGCAGATCGCGGTGACAAGGCACCATGCTGGACTGCGCGACGTCGTATCTCGGATCGGCCCATGCGTAACGCGGCGGAGCATGGCGGCGGCTGTGCGTGCCCTTCCTGGTCGTGACACGCAGCCAGTAATCACCCGTCACCTCGAGGCTGCCGAGCGGCCCTTCCACAAAGGCCAGCGTCTGCGGAAAAACTTCCCGCTCGACCGGCGTCTTCGCGTAGCCCATCTCGAGGACGACGCTGGTGCGCGCCTCGCCCATCGAGAGGAGCAGCGTCGCGACATTGTCGCCCTTCACCGCGGGCCGCAAGGTCCGGTGCAACTGGCAATAGAGTGAATGCGCCTCGCCAAAACAGGCCCGCGCCGTGTCGAGAATGTGCGTGCCGAGATCGGTGAGAATGAACTGCTCCAACTCGCCCAGGGCTGGCTGATTCGCCCAGACATCAAAGCCGGAAACCATCGTCAACCGCGCGCGGAAGGGCGGGCCGATGACACCCGAGCGCAAGGTGTCGATGAGCGCGCGCAGGGGCGTCTGCCAGCGCCAGTTCTCGTGGACGAAGAACGGCGTTCGAGCTTTCGCGAACGCGGCGACCATCTCGCGGGCGTCGCTCAGGGACGCCGCCATTGGTTTCTGGCAAATGCACGGGATGCGGTGTTTCGCACAGAGCAGTGAGAGCGGCTTGTGGCCGCCGATCTCGGTGATGTTGTCCACAAAGTCGGGTTGCACCTCGCGCAACAGTTTCTCGGGGTCGTCATAGACAGCGGGAACTCCGAGATCCTGGGCGAACTTCCCGGCCTTATCGCGGCTGCGATTGTAGAGGGCGACGCACTCCACGCCACCGATTTCGCGCCAGGCCGCGAGCTGAACGCGCGCCCAAAACCCGGCGCCGAAGATGGCGAAGCGGAGCGGTTGAATTCGCGGAGACCGTTTCCCTGATGTTTTCGGGGTCGCAGACATAATTTTGTTGAAAGGCGTGGCTCATGGTTCCCTGGCGGGCGGCTGTCCCCGGACGATGGCTTCGACCTGTTGCTTCACGCTCGGCGGCTCGAAGACCTTCAACCAGTCCTCGCGGAAGATGCGGTGTTTGCCGTATTCCGCGATGAGTTTGGCGCCGTCCGAGAACGGGAAACCGGCCCGGCCGAAGCCGATGGCCAGCTCGATCTTGACGTGCCCGTACATGAAATCCTCGGCGGCGGCCCGGGGCACGCCGCGGCGCACCGCTTCTTCGAGTACTTCCCGCAAGGCCAGGACCAGCGCGATGCCGCACGTCTCGGCCATGGTCGGCTCGAGGATGGCCATCTGCTCGACGGTGATGCGATGACTGCGGGTGACCGGGCCGTAAAACTGTTTGGCCAGATCTTCGCCGAGCGCGTAGTGCGCCTCCGGTCCTTGCATGAGCGCGCATACGATGGCTTGCCGCGCCCGGACGCCGCCGAAGAAATCGTCGCGCTCGGCCGTGGACTCGAAATGATCGAACAAGCTTGGGTGACAAGGGTGCGTGACGAAGTAGGAGATGTCCGCGCGCGGCGGCAATCCGCCCGCGTGGGCCACCGCCGGATCGAGCGTGATGACGAGCGTGCCGGGCCGGAGTTGAGGCACGATCTCCCGCGCGATGGTGCTCATCAGGCGATCCGGCAAGGCCAGGATCACGACCGCCGCCGCCGCGAGCGCGTCGGCCTGGGGCGTGGGGACGAGGCCGCGTTGGGCGAGGTTGGCCCGGCCCGCCTCGCCGACTTCCACAAGGAGGAGTTGGTGGTGATGTTGGATGAGATTGTCGGTCAGCCGGCAGCCCATTTTGCCGCCGGCGCCCAG